>JAICUY010000099.1 GCA_025935615.1 Steroidobacteraceae bacterium | reverse complement strand
GGCACGATGATGCTGGCGGGGCTCGAGCGGCTGGGCGCCGATCCGGGGACCGACCTGATCGTCCTCATCTCGAAGCCGCCGTCGGCGTCGGTCACCAAGCTGGTCCTCGCCGCGGCAGGCGCCGCCGGGAAACCGGTCATCGTCAACTTCCTTGGTGGAGACCCGACGGCGGTCACCGCCGCCGGCGCGATCCCAGCGACGACGTTCGAGGCCGCCGCCGCGATCGCCAGCGCGATGGCGCTGGGACGACCCGTCCCGGGCGATGATGCACGGGTGGGGGTCGCCGCGGGTCATGGCGTCGGCTCCGCCGAGGATGACGATGCACCGGCGGTTCGCAAGGCGCAGGCCGACCTGGATCCGACGCAATGGCGGATCCGCGGGCTGTACAGCGGCGGCTCCCTGGCGGGCGAGGCAAAGCTGGTCCTGGGCGCGTCGCTTGGCGCGGCGGCCGCCAAGCTCCACGAGATCGTCGACCTGGGCGATGACGAATACACGGTCGGCCGCCCGCATCCGATGATCGATCCGCGCCTGCGCAACGAGCACCTCGCCGCGGCGGCCGCCGATCCATCCACGGCGGTCATCCTGCTCGACGTGGTGCTCGGCTACGGGGCGAACCCCGATCCGGCCGGCGCCCTCGCGAGTGCGATCCGCGCTGCTCGCGACGACGCCGCTCGTGAGGGCCGCCAGTTCGTCGTCGTCGCCTCCGTATGCGGCACCAGCAGCGACCCGCAGGGCCTGGACACCCAGGAGGCTCGGCTTGCCGACGCCGGGGTCATCCTCGCCCCGAGCAATGCCCGGGCGGCCGTGCTCGCGGCCCGGATCGTCGCGCCCGCAGCCGTCGCGGCGGGGATGCACCCATGAGCGAGGCTCGGACGTCGGTGCTCTTCCCCGATGGGGTGCGTGCCGTGAATGTCGGCCTCGACATGTTCGCCCAGCCGCTCGCCGTCAACGGGGCGTCGGTGGTCCGCCTAGACTGGCGCCCGCCGGCCGAGGGTGATCGCGACATCGGCCTGTTGCTCGCCCGCCTGGAAGACGATCCCGACGACCCGGTCGGTCGGCGGATCGCGGCGGCCAATGCCACGGCCGTCGAGCGACTGCTTGCCGCTCAGCCGATGCTCGTCGACGTCCAGCCGGCCCGGGTGGCACTCGGACTCGGGGCCGATGAGCGCGTCATCCTGCAGCTCGGGCGCATGGTGCCGCGCAAGGGTGTCGATACGGTCATTCGCTCGTTGGCACGCCTGCGCGACGACCACGATCTCCGTGTTCGGCTGCTCGTCGTCGGGGGAGAGAGCGAGGATCCCGATCCGGTCGTCACGCCGGAGATCGGACGGCTGCAGCAGATCGCGGTCGAGGAGGGCGTCGCCGAGCAGGTGACCTGGGTGGGTCGTCGCGATCGGGATCGGCTCAAGTACTACTACAGCGCCGCCGATCTGTTCGTCACGACGCCCTGGTACGAGCCATTCGGCATCACTCCGCTCGAGGCGATGGCCTGCGGCACGCCGGTGGTGGGTGCCAACGTGGGCGGGATCAAGTTCAGTGTGCGCGACGGCGAGACCGGCTATCTCGTTCCGCCGCGCGACGAGGCCGCGCTCGCGGAGCGGATCGCCCACCTGTACCGGCATCCCAAGCTGCTGTCGCTCTTCCGACGCCAGTCGATCACGCGCGTCAACGACCTGTTCACGTGGGAGCGGGTTGCGCGGACCGTCGCCGACGTCTACGAGGAGGTGCTGGCCTCGGGTCGCGCGGCGCGCGTCGAAGCGCCGGAGGAACAGATGGCCATCGATGCAGGCTTCGATGGGGCCGTCGCGGCGTTGCGGGAGGCGCAACGTCACGTGCGCACTGACCTGCTGGTGGCCGCCGACGAGATCGTTGCGGCGCTCCGCGATGGCGGCAAGCTGCTGCTGTGCGGCAACGGCGGCAGCGCCTCGGATGCGCAGCACTTCGCCGCTGAGCTGGTCGGGCGCTTCAAGCGGCCCGGACGGCGTGGCCTACCCGCACTGGCGCTCGGCAGCGACCTGGCGAGCCTGACGGCATGGGCCAATGACGTCGGCTATGACGAGGTCTACGCGCGGCAGGTGGAGGCCTTCGGCCGTCGCGGCGACGTCCTGTTCGGCATCAGTACCAGCGGCCGCAGCCGCAACCTGCTGCGGGCCTTCTCGGAGGCACGTCGCCTGGGGCTGCGCACGATCGGCCTGCTCGGCGGTGAGGGCGGGGAGCTGCGCAGCCTTTCGGACATCGCACTGGTCGTGCCATCTTCCGACACCCAGCACATCCAGGCCGCGCACATCGTGCTCATTCACCTCCTCTGCGAGCTGATCGAAGAGCGGCTCACTGAGCGCGAGGTGGGCGACGGTCGTCGCGATGACGCGGATCAGCTCGCGACCTCCCTGCCGCTGCGACGCGAGGCCTAGGTCGGCGCGGCCCGGCGACCCCCAAGCCATGCACATGCAAGGAGCATTCGAATGACCAACACCCTTCTCCGACCAGACCAGCCAGCTCCCGATGGGACTGCGCAGCTGTCCTCAGACAAGGTCCTGCGCGGCCAGGTCGCGGTGGTGACGGGCGCAGGCAGCGGCCTCGGGGCGGCGGTGTCGGACGCGCTCGCCGCGGCGGGAGCCACGGTGATCGGCGCCGATCTGCGGCCGGAGCAGGTGGCGCCGCGGAGGGACGCGGCGGGCGATGGATCGGTCGAGCCGATCGCGCTGGACGTGAGCTCCGAAGGTTCGGCGCGTGACGCGATCAGCCTGGTCCTCGACCGGTACGGCCGCATCGACGTGCTGGTCAACAACGCCGGCATCGATCGCACCGCGTCGGTCGAGGAGCTCGAGGTCGATGAGTGGGATCGCGTGCTGAGGGTCAACCTGCGAGGGCCGTTCCTTCTATCGAAGCTGGTGATGCCGGGCATGCGGGAGGCGCGCAGGGGCCACGTCGTCAACATCGTGTCCACCGCGGCCAAGCGCGCCTGGCCGAATGCCGCGGCCTACCACGCCAGCAAGTGGGGACTGCTTGGCTTCACCCATGCCCTGCACACCGAGGCGCGGCCGCACGGGGTCAAGGTGACGGCGGTCGTCGCGGGCGGCATGCGCACGCCGTTCCTGCTCGATCGTTTTCCCGATATCGATGTCGACACCCTCCAGGATCCACGCAACGTGGCGGCCACCGTGCGATTCGTGCTCACTCAGCCACCCGAAACGGTGATTCCCGAGGTCATGGTGCTGCCCATGCGCGAGACATCGTGGCCGTGAGTGCGGTCATCTGCCTCGACAAGGACGGGACGCTCATCGAGGACGTGCCCGACAACGTCGATCCGCGGCTGATCCGGCTGCGGAGCGACGCGCCCCGGGCACTGCGCCGGCTGCATCGGTCAGGCTTTCGGCTCGTGGTCGTGACCAACCAGCCCGGGGTCGCGCGAGGCACCTTCGCCGAGGAGGCGCTCGCCGGAGTCGAGGAGCGGCTGCGGGAGCTGTGCGCCCGGGCGGATGCGCCGCTCGCTGGCTTCTACTACTGCCCGCACGATGCCGCCGCGGCCTGCGACTGCCGCAAACCGCGGCCCGGACTCGTCCACCGTGCGCTGCGCGAGCAGGCGGCCAACCCGGCGCGGTCCTGGCTGATCGGCGACATCCTCGATGACGTGGAGGCGGGCACGCGGGCAGGCTGCCGCAGCCTGCTGCTCGACGTGGGCAACGAGACCGAATGGTCCGATGGACCACACCGCCGCCCATATGCCACGGTCAGCTCGCTGGTTGAGGCCGCCGAGCTGATCGTGGGGGAGGGATCGGCATGATGAATCTCATCGACCTCGTCGCCACGTTCGGGCGGAGGCGCGTCCTGGTCATTGGCGAGGCGATGCTCGACAGCTACCTCGCTGGGATGGCCGACCACCTCTGTCGCGAGGCGCCGGTGCCGATTGTCACCATCTCGTCGCGCGACGACATGCCCGGTGGAGCGTCCAACGCGGCGGCCAATGTCCGCGCGCTGGGCGGTGATGTGCGGCTGCTCTCGGCCATCGGTGCCGACCACGCCGGACGGCTGCTGCGCTCCGCGCTCGTTCGCGCGCACGTTTCGCCGGTCGACCTCGTGGTGAGCCCAGCCCGTCGCACCCTGGCAAAGCAGCGGATCGTGGCAGACGGTCAGATGCTGCTGCGATTCGACGAGGGATCGCCGGACGCGGTCGATGGCGCGATCGAGCGGAAGTTGCTGAGGCGATTGCGACGGCTGCACGCCTGGGCCGAGGTGATCCTGATCTCTGACTACGGCTACGGCATCCTCACCGATGGGATGATCGCGATGCTCGCCGAGCTGCAGCGCAGCCATCCTCGGCCCCTGCTGGTCGATGCCAAGCAGCTCGAGCGGCATCAATCGCTGGCACCGACCGCGGTGAAGCCCAACTACGGCGAGGCGACCGAGCTGCTCGGCCTCGCGCGCCTGGGCGTCACCGTCGACCGGGCGGCGCAGATGGCGGAACATGCGGAGCGGCTCCTGGACGCATGCAACGCGCGCTACG
>JAICUY010000039.1 GCA_025935615.1 Steroidobacteraceae bacterium | reverse complement strand
TCGCCGCCCGATCCCTGGATCATCAGCGCTCGCGCCAGCTGCGCTTCGGCACGGACATGCTCGACCGAGGGCGGCAGGTCGGCTGCCGCTTCCAGCGCGTCGCGCAGGATGGGAATCGCGATCCGATCACCGTGCTGCGACATCTCGACGTCCGCGCGAACGGCATGCGCCCGCAACTCACCCAGCCGGTCCCCGGTAGACCGGTGCTGCGCCACGGCCGCATCGGCGTGCTGCACCGCGATCTCATACCGGTTGGCCTGGGTCGCGGCATTCGCGGCGCGCTCCTCGAGCCTGGCAATCTCAGCCGGATCGGTGGTGATGGCGATGGCCTGCTCCAGGTGCTTCACCGCGCCGTCGAACGAGTGCAGCTCGATCGAGCGGTCGGCCGCTGCACGGAGGGCAATGCGTGCCTGTGCCGCCAGCGCATCGGCCTCGGGTCCCGGCGTGGTTGCGGCGTGCGCTGACATGTAGTGGCTGGCAAGGATGCCCGCCAGCTCGTCGTCGCCGAGCGACTCGAAGTGACGCGCCGCGGCCAGGTGCAGCGCGCGGCGGTCCGCCCGCGACAGAAGCCCGTAGGCAACCTCGCGCACGATGCCCTGTACGAACTGGTATTGCCCTCGTTCCGGCGACCGCGGGTTCGTCTCGTGGAGCAGCAGGTCACGGCGCACCAGACCGGCCAGCCGCTCACCGACCGCCTCCTCGCTCTCGCCCGAGAGGCCGGCCAGCGCCGGCAGGGTGAAACTGTGGCCCAGTACGGCGGCCTGCTGCAGCAGCGTGCGGTCGGCGGCGTCCAGCGTGTCGAGCCGCGAGGCGATCAACGCCTGCAGCGTCTCCGGCACGGCCAGCTGGTCGAGCTTGCCGACCAGCTCCCAGTGCTCGCCGTCATCGGTGCGTCGCAGCTGGCCACGGTCGACGAGCATGCGCACCGTCTCGACCGCGTAGAGCGGAATGCCCTCACTGCGGCTGACGATGGCGCCCAGGCCGTCCGGCGGGATGCGGGGGACCAGGCCGCGGATCATGGCCGCCACCTCGTCGGCCGGCAGCGGCTCGAGCTGCATGGTCGTCACGCTGCGCACTGCGCCTCCCCAACCGGGACGGTGCTCGAACAGCTCGGGCCGCGCCAGCGTGACCACGAAGATCGGCAGGTTGCGGGCGCTGTCGAGCAGCGCCTCGACAAAGTCGAGCTGCCCCTGGTCGGCCCACTGCAGGTCCTCGAAGACGAGCACCACCGGCGCCTGTTCGGCGAGCCGCTCGAATGGCACGCGCCACGCCGCAAAGAGCTCCTCACGGCTACCCGACGGCATGGGGGCGAGGGCCAGCAGCCCTGCCAGGCGCGGCTCGACCCAGGCTCGCTCGGTGTCGTCCGGAAGCAGCTCGGCCAGGCGCTGCTCCAGCTTGACGCGGGAGGCGGCCTCGTCATCGGTCTCGGCGATACCCGTCCGCTCGCGCACCATCTCGCCCAGCGCCCAGTAGCTGATCGCCTCGCCGTACGCCGGCGAGCGACCGGTGTGCCAGAAGACGGTGTCGACCAGCCCGTCGAGATACTTCTCCAGCTCCCAGGCGAGCCTTGACTTCCCGATGCCGCCCTGGCCGATGACGCTGACCAGTCGCGCCTTGCGCTCGCGCTCGGTGGCGTGGAACAGATCCTTCAGCAGGCGCAGCTCGTCGTCGCGACCCACGAACGGCGCCTCGAGCCCCTCGCTGCGCCGCTCGCCGCCGCGCATCGACATGACCGAGGTGGCGCGCCAGATCTGCACCGGCGCGGCCTTGCCCTTGAGCTCCTGCTCGCCGACCGATTCGAAGGCGATCGCCTTGGCCGCGGCGCGATACGTCGCCTCGCCGACGTAGACCGATCCGGGCGGTGCCGCTGACTGCAGCCGAGAGGCGGTGTTGACGAGGTCGCCGGTCACGATGCCCTGCCCCACCGCACCGATGGTGACGGCCGCCTCGCCGGTCAGCACGCCCGCTCGGGCCTGCGTGCTGGTCCGCTCGTCGAGCGCCGGCACGGCCGTGACCAGCTCGAGCGCCGCGCGTACCGCGCGCTCCGCGTCGTCCTCGTGGGCGGTGGGTGCGCCCCACACCGCCATGACGGCGTCACCGATGAACTTCTCCACCAGCCCGCCGTAGCGCTCGATGATGGTGCGCGCCGCCTCGAAGTACCGTCCCAGGAACTCGCGCGTGTCCTCGGCGTCGCGCTGCTCGGACGCCGTCGTGAAGCCGACCAGGTCGACGAAGAGGACCGATACCAGCCGCCGTTCGGTCCCCGCGGTCAGTGGCTGGGTGGTCGTCGTCGTCGCCTGCGCCGGCGCCGCGGCTGGCTGGCTCCCGCGCAGGTCGAGGCCGCATTCGCCGCAGAACTTCACGCCCGGCGCGTTCGACGTGCCGCAGCGCGGGCAGGCGGCCGCCAGCGGGGTCCCGCACTCGCCACAGAATTTGCGGCCGAGCTCGTTCTCGGTGCCGCAGCTCGGGCACTTCACGCTCGGCACTCTACGCTCTGGCCCCGCCGGTGTGAACCCTGCCGGCCGGCGTCGGCCGGCGATCCCGCGCCACTCATGCGCCGGATGCATACAAGGCCGCATGAAGCGATGTCCACGCGGCGAGGAATGGGCCTGGGGTCATGAACTCCAGCGCCAACCACGCGTCACGCCGGTTGGCATGCTCCCCGCGCATGGGAGTGAACCGCAACCCTCAGGCGCGCTTCTCCAGCTCGGCGATCCACTCCTCGAGACGAGGAAGGTGCTCCTCCAGGTGCTCAGGCCCGGCCTTGCGCACCCAGTAGGCGGCCGGTGGCGTGATCTCGCGCAGCTCGGCCCAGGCGTTCAGCAGCTCCCGCCGGCCGGCCGCAGCCTGGACGTGGACCGTCTCCCACGGGATGCCGTGCATCGCGGCCAGGAAGCGGGCATTCTCCGCGTCGACGTCGATCTCGCCTTCGCGATACGTTCCCGACGCGATCTGCCGGAGCATCGCGGCTCCGGCCGCCATCCACGTTCCGAGGTGGGCGACCGCGTCCTTGGCGGTCCAGCCCTCCTCGAAGTAACCGGGCACGTCGGCCATCTCCGGCGTCAGGCGGTTGATGATCTTGTGCAGCCGCTGCCAGGCCTCGGCCTCGCCGGGCAGATCGCGCGCATCGGTCCTGACGCCCTGGCTCACCGGCCGATCATAGCCGCTCGGGCGCGAGCTCCACGACCTCCAGCGGCTCGCTGCGACCCCGGATCTCGACCGTCCGCGACGGCGCTCCATCTCCCACGCGCGCCGACGAAGCCGCCGACCGCGACGCCAGGATCTGGTGGGCTGCCGCCACGGACCCGAGCCGCGCCGCGACGTTCACCACGTCGCCCAGCGCGGTGAAGTCGCCCTCGTCGTGGCTGTCGGGGTGACTGCCGATCAGTCCGGCATACGCCAGTCCGGTGTGGATCCCGATGCCCACCGGCAGCGGCAGGTCCGGCATCGAGTCGAGCCGGGCAAGCAGGCCGCGGGCCGCGGCGATCGCGCGGCCGGCATGGTCCTCACCGGTCAGCGCCGGGATGAAGAGCGCCATGACGCCATCGCCCAGGAACTTGTCGACGATCCCGTCGTGCGTCGTCACCGCCTCCGAGGCAACCCGATAGAAGCGCTCCAGCAACCGGGTGTACTTGCTGGCGGACATGCCCTCGGCCACCGCGGTCGAGTTGCGGACGTCGGCGAACAGGACGGTCATCTCGACCTCCGCGCCGCCCGGGTGCTTCGAGATGCTGCGGTAGCAGAAGCCGCACAACAACGGGTTGCGCGGCATGGGGCCATGTCGCATCAGCTTGGCCAGGATGCTGCCGACGCCGCCGAACGGCGACGCGCACATCTTGCAGCGCGGGTCCGACGGCACGTACTTCCACAGCCGGCGCGCCCTGAGCAGCGCGGGGTTCTGGCCGGTCAGCACCAGCCGCCACAGCTCCTCGTTGGAGTCGTCGCGCGGCGTCTCGGGCGCAGCCATCGGTCCAGTCTATGACAGGCGTGCGACGCGTCCGTGAATGCCACGGCGCCGGCGACTAGGCTGCGCAATCATGGCGAGCGACCTGCCACTCACCGGCATCCGCGTGCTCGACTGCAGTCGCGTGCTGGCCGGCCCATTCGCCACCATGCTGTTGGCCGACCTGGGGGCCGACGTCGTCAAGCTCGAGCCCCCGACCGGCGACGACACCCGCGCCTGGGGGCCGCCATTCTGGGGCGATCCGGCCGAGCGGCGCAGCGCCTATTTCGCATCGGTCAATCGCAACAAGCGCAGCATCGTGGTCGACCTTCAGACCGATGCCGGCCGCTCCGTCCTCGACGCCCTCGTTCGGCGCTCGGACATGTTGGTCCACAACGCTCGTCCGGCCCCGGCTGAGCGTCTCGGTCTCGATGAGTCGCGCCTGCGCGCGCTCAACCCTTCGCTGCTGGTCGCGCGCGTCGGCGGCTTTCCGTCGCCCGATGCGGATCGCCCCGCCTACGACCTCCTGGCCCAGGCGGTTTCAGGGCTGATGTCGATCACCGGAACGCCGGACGGTGAACCGATGAAGGTCGGCGTCGCGCTGCTCGACCTCATCGCAGGCCTGCAGCTCGCGGTCGGGATGCTCGCCGCGCTCATCGGCCGCGGCCGGGTGGCGACGGTGGACGTCAGCCTGGTCGAGGCCGGCGTGACTTCGCTGATCAACGTCCTCGCCAATCACCTCGCCACCGGCGCGGACGCCGAGCGCCACGGCAACGCCCATCCCAACATCGCGCCGTACGAGGCGTTCGCCGCCCGGGACGGCCACCTCGTCATCGCGGTGGGCAACGACGCCCAGTTCGCCCGCCTCCTCTCGGTAGTGGGACTGGAGACCGATGCGGACTTCGCCACCAACGCGCTCCGCCTCGCCCACCGCGATCAGCTCAAATCGGCGCTTGCCACGGCCATCGGCGCGCGTGGGCGCGATGAGCTGGTGGCCGCGCTCCGCGATGCTGACATCCCGGCCGGTCCGGTCAACTCGGTCGCCGAGGCGGTGGCGTCGATGGGTGCCGATTGGCCGATCGAGGTCGGCGGCATGCGCCTGGCACCGTCCGCCATCCGCCTCGACGGGTCCCGCGGCGCGGTCGTGCGGCCACCGCCGCTGCTCGGCGAGCACACGGCCGAAATCCTCGCCGAGCTCGGGCTCGGGGCCGGATCCGCCGTAGCCACCTGATGGCTCTACCAGCGACGGAACGGCTGCTCTCTGGCGCTTGGATCCTTGAATCGCCACGCCGGAGCCATGGCATGGCTCGCGCGGCGATCGGCGGCGCGACGAGCGCAGCTCGTTCGCCGTTGGAGCCACCACGCGGCTCTCAGTCCCGAGGCTCGGCCGATGCGACCTCCTCGAACCACTCCGTGTCCCCGAACGAGAGCGCCAGGTGCGAGACGCTCCGGTCGGAAGCGGCGCCATGCCAGTGCTGCTCGTCCGGAGCGGCGTAGACCAGGTCGCCGGGGTGCAACGGCGTCACGACACCGTCGCGCGTCGCGGTCCGCCCCTCGCCTTCGACGACGTACAGGAACTGGCCGTTCGGGTGCGCGTGCCAGAAGGTCCTCGCGCCTCGCTCGAACGCCACGAGCAGCGCACTGCCCTGCGGCGCGTCGACCTCGGCCAGCATCTTCATGCTCACCGAGCCGGTGAAATGCTCAGTGCCGGCCGGAGTCGCCTCGACGGACGCGATGCTGACGTGCTTCATCGGTCCTGCCGTTCGAGACGAATGACCGGGATCTCTCGCTTGGTCCTGGAGCGGTACGCCGGAAACTCGGGCGCTTCCTCGGCAAGCCGTTCCCATGCGTGGTCGAGCTGCGCGCCCGCCAATCGCGCGGCGCGCACGGGCACGCGCCGCCCGTCCGCCAGCACCACGGTCGCCTCGGGATGCGTGGCCAGGTTGTAGACCCAGCGCGGATTGGTGGGTGCACCGCCCTTCGATCCCATGACCAGCCAGGCATCGGCACCATCCTCCAGATACCCCACCACGGCCCGTCGCCGCAGGCCGGACTTCGCGCCGGTCGTCTCGAGCACGAAGGCATGCAGCCCGCCGGCCGTCCACAGCTCGCCGGGGCGTTCCCAATCGACCGGGTCGCCCGGTCGCCATCGAATATGCGTGTGAGTCATGCCCCGACTCTAGCGCTTGCGGGGCTTCGGCTCCTTCGGTGGCAAGGTGCGCACGTAGTCGACGGCGCGCTCGACCCAGCCACGCAGCTCGTCCGCATCGGCCGCGACGTCGGGTGGCACGGCGAGGTATCCGGTCATGGGGCGCCCCGGCATCGGTTCGAAGGTCGACCAGCCGGCGTCGAGCTGCGACTGCAGCTCAGGTGGCGGCAGTCGCACCAGGATCCGGTCGCGGAAGGTGCCGGCGGTCATGTTGCCGTTGATGAAGGCTGCCGGGAACCCGAACATCGGGCGCACCTGCACGCCCTCGATGCCGGCCACCGAGGCCTGAAACCGCTCGGCGACCTTAGGCGGCGTCTTGGGCCAGGGCTTCACGTGGCGACGGTATCGGTGAAACGCGCCCGCCATTCGGGCGCTTCGAACGGGCTGGCGAAATAGTCCCGCTGGCGAACGATCCGGCCCTCGTCGTTGGTCTCGAGGATCGAGATGGCCCGCCACGGCACGCCGTCGCCGTAGTCGATGCTGCCCTCGACGATCCAGGCCTTGCCCGGCTCGAGCACGCGATCGAGCTGCATCGTCGGCGCCGTTCCCGTGGACTCGCCGTATCCCTGGTTCATCTCGGCGATCTTGTCGCGGCCGACGAAGCGCTCGCCGGACTGCGGATATTCGAGAACGATGTCGTCTGCCGACAACTCGTACTGCGCCTTGCCGAACGCCTCCATGTCGCCGCTCGACATCAACTCGCGGATCCGATCGGCGTTCATCCCCTGGTCCATCTCGAATCTCCTGCTGCCGGTGTCCGAGGCGGCCGTGACGGCGGTCGCCTGGCAGGCCCACGCCCGCGACCAGTGTCCTCTCGGAGGCGGCGCCTGTCGATATGGTTTTCCACCAAATCCTCAGGACCGATGCGTCACGCGCGCTCCTCGCGCGCGACGGTGAGGCCCACGATGCGCGAGAGGACCAGCGCGACGTACAGCACGCCGGCCATCTGCTCGATCATCACCAGACCGCGGGCCTGCGGCATCACCGGCACGACGTCCGAAAGCCCGGTGCTGGTCAGGTTGCTGAACGACAGGAAGAGGAGCTCGACCCAGGTGCGCGGCGCATCGGGTTCGACGGCGGCGGTGAACGAGCCGGGCCACACCAGCTGAATGGCGACGTAGAAGTAGGCGAATGCCCACGCGACCACAGTGAAGGTCGCGCCGGTCGCCC
Organism: Steroidobacteraceae bacterium; assembly: GCA_025935615.1. GTDB lineage: Bacteria > Chloroflexota > Limnocylindria > QHBO01 > QHBO01 > JAICUY01. The sequence continues at coordinate 10,000 of JAICUY010000039.1, read as the reverse complement.
ACAGCTCGTCGGGCGACACGCGACGGTCGGCGAACATGTACCGCAACAGACCGTAGGTCGTGTAGAAGTAGAAGCAGCCGTGCAGGACCGATGACGCCAGCAGCACGCTCTGGCCCGACGGATTGAAGGCCTCCGCGACGGTCAGGATCGCGACCGGCACGCCGATCAGCAGCGACACCCAGGTGAGCGCCGGCGTCGAGCGCGTGGTCCACACCGCGACGACCAGCACCAGCAGCCCGAACAGCGAGACCATGGCGCGGCCGGTCGGCGACTCGCCCATGAACGGGTAGAGGACCACGCCCAGCAGCTGCGCGGCGAGCAGGACTGCCGACGGGTGCCGGCGAGCGGCGTCGACGAGGTTCACACCATCGTCTGATCGTGCCGGGCGTAGAAGGCGGTCCACTGCTCGTCGCTCAGCTTTCGTCCCGACGCGCGGATGTCGGCGGCTTCCTCGAAGAAGCGTTCGCGCGGCGTCCCGGGCGCGAACAGGATCAGCATCGAGGATGGCCGGTCCGTATCGGCCTTGAAGGCGTGAATCCCGCCTTTCGGGACGTAGACGAAGTCTCCGGCACGGCCGTCGAACCAGTGCTCGCCGTCATAGAAGCGGACGACGCCGTCGAGCACATAGAACGACTCGGAGAAGGTCCGATGGAAGTGCGGCTGCGCGCCACCGGCATGCGGCCGCATATCGCGGCGGAACAGGCCGAACTGGCGGCGCGTCACCGAGCCCGGTGCAACAAGGCGCATGACGTTGCTGCCGTCGTCGAGCACGGGAATGTCGTCCTGCCGGCGCAGGACCGCGCTGATCTCGCCTCGACCCGGGTACGACATCTCGCCGGATTCTCCCATGCGACCGGAGGCGCCCATGCCTGAATGCAACAGCCGCTGGCGAATGGTCCCGATACCCCGCATCATCCGCAGTCCGATGCAACTCCGCCGCGCCGCCACCTCCGACCTGTCGCCCGCGGAGCTGGGCGCGGTGCGCCGCTTGCTCGACGCCGCGTTCTCCGCCGGCGACGTCCCGCTCGACGAGTGGTTCACCGATCACGATTGGGAGCACGCGCTGGGCGGCGTCCACGTGCTCGGATCGGTGGGTGGCCGTCTCGTGGCCCACGGTTCGGTCGTCGGCCGTCGTCTGCATGCCGGCGATCGGCCCCTCGAGGCCGGCTATGTCGAGGCGGTCGGCGTGGAGCCCGGGTTGCAGCGCACGGGTCTCGGTTCGACGCTGATGCGCGAGATCAACGACGTCGTCCGCGAGTCGTACGAGCTCGGCGCACTCGGCACCGGCTCACCCTCCTTCTACACGCGCCTCGGCTGGGAGGTCTGGGCCGGTCCCACCTACGTCCAGACCGATACGGGCCGCGAGCGCACGGCCGACGAAGACGGCGGCATCCTCATTCTCCGCACGGCCCGTACGCCCGCACTCGACCTGACCGATTCGCTCACCTGCGAGTGGCGTCGCGGCGACGTCTGGTGAGGTCATAGTCGCGCCGCACGGACGGCGGCGCGTTCGGCGTCGGTCACGTTGGGATCAGCCAACCGGAATGCGCTGGCTGCCTCGAGCCCTCGGCGGATCACGCCTGCACCGGCGTGGCGTGCGAAGAGGCGCGCCAGCCAGCGCCCCGAGAGTCCGGCACTGGTGGCGAGGATGAGCCAGGTGAGGGCGACGTCCGCATCGGCCTCGCCTGCGCGTGCGTTGGTCCAATCGATGACGACCGGGCCTGACGGCGACAGCAGCACGTTCAACGGGTGCAGGTCGTAATGGACCAGCACCGTACCCTCGAACGGGATCGCATGCAGGCGCACATGCAGGTCGGCCAGCACCCGCATCTGCCTCCTGGCCAGCCAGGGCCGATGCGCCAGGTCCTCTCCCATGGTCCGACCCGCCACGCGTTCCATGACGAGCCCGTCTGGCAGCACGTCGCGGACGGCCGGCACCGCAAAGCCGTGCTCGCGGGCGACCGCCATGATCGCCGCCTCACGTTCGGGGTCGCCGCCGCGCCGGAGCAACGACCCGTCCTCCAGCAGCTCGATCGAAGATGCGCGGCCGGACTGCATGTCGCTGCCGATCGTAGCCTCGACCCCGGCATCAACGCGGTAGGCTGCGATCGATGGTCAACGGCAGCGTTCCGGAGACGCGCTACGCCAGGACGACCGATGGATTGGACATCGCCTACCAGACGCTGGGCAACGGCGGCGTCGATGTCCTGAAGCTGGCGACGTATTTCGGGAACGTCGAGCACGACTGGGCATCGCCCGGCGTCGCCGGAGTCAACCGGGCGCTCGCCGAACTCGGCCGCCTGATCACCTGCCCGGATCGCGGCGAAGGCGGCACCGTCGGAGATCCTCGTCTCGGAGACGGTGCGCGGGCTGGTTGCCGGCTCGCACATCGGTCTTCAGGACGCCGGCGAGCATGAGCTCAAGGGTGTTCCGGACCGATGGCGCCTCTATCGCGTGGTGGGCTGACGTAGCTCCGGCGGACCAGCGCTTTTTCAGCCCGCGGAGGCTGAAACGACCGGGAAACCCAGGGTCCCATGCGATTCAGTCACCTGGAGACTGGGATTAGCCGGTTTGCCCCCGTTCCGCCGCGAAGGCCGTCGCTTTCAGTCACTCCGGGACTGGGGTGCGTGAAAACCGGCGCCTCTCATGCATTTGAGCCCTAGGGGGAATAGCCCAACCGGCCTGCGGGCCGGATCCAGCTCAGCGCGAAACCGATTCGGCGCTCGGCGAGGCGGCGCGGCGATGTATTGATCCGCCGGCGCCCAGGGCTACCGCCCCGGCGATCGCGGTGGTCAGCAGCGAGACGCGGGCGAGCAGCAGCGCCGCAAGCGCCGTCGCCGGCGACAGCCCGATCCCGACGAACAGCGCCGAGAGCGCTCCTTCCTGGAAGCCGAGCCCGCTGGGCGAGATCGGGATCGCGATGGCCAGGCGGGCCACCGCGAGTGCAGCAATCGCCGCCGGCGTCACCGCACCGCCGTCGACGCTCGCCAGCAAGAGCGCGGTCGCCGCGATGCTCGCCGCGTGGAACAGCGCGCCCAACCCGAGCCCGATCAGGATCGCCGACGGCAGCCTGTCCCGCTCGTGGTCGAGATCGGCCGCCGCCTCGGACAGGAAGCGACGCATGAGCGCCGCCCGGCCGCGCCGTGCCCAGCGCCATCCGCCAATCAGCACAGCGCCGGATGCCAACGTCAGCGCGGCGACGACCAGTGCCGGGATGGCGAGCGCCGCGTTGATCTCGCGGCCAATGACCAGGAAGACGACGGCGACCACCGCCAGCCCACTTAGCGCGCCGTAGCTCGTCGCTCGCTGGACGGCCACCGGCGCGGTGGCGGCGGCGTAGCTGCCGCTGATCGAGCGCATCGCCTGGACGCGGTACAGGTCACCGCCAAGGTTGGCGGGCGTCAGCCCGCCGAGCGCCTGGGCGACGTAGTAGCGACGGACCGCATCGGTCCAATCCAGCCGCGTGTCGACCAGCCGGCGACAGAGAAGCCGCCAGGTCTCGGCGGCGATGAGGTGGACCGCCGTCAAGGCGGCGATGCCCAGCACCGCCACGCGGAGATCGGCATGCGACAGTGATGCTGCAAGCTGCGCCGGATCGAGCGTCACGACCAGCACGGCGACGACGGCCGCTCCGATCGCCCAGCGCAACGCGCTCCACGCTCGAGGGCTCATCCTGCGCGCCGCTCCGCTGGAATGAGGTCCGAGAGCGCCGCCGTCAGCGCGGCGCTCGTCGGCTCGACGCTTGCCATGCCTCGCTCGTCGAGCCAGGTCGCGCACTTCGAGGCGTAGGCGATCGGGATCATCGGCACTCCTGCACGATCGGCGAAGAGCAGGCTGTGGAATCGCATGCAGACCGCGGCATCGAGTCGGCGGAAGACCGACAGCACCAGGCCGGGATCCTCGACGCCATCCAGGACAGACAACCGCGGACGGTCGTGGCGCAGCTCGGCCGCGACGTGTCGATCGTCGTGGGAAGGCACCCGCGGGTGCCGGGCCATGGGGATGAAGACGAACTCGACCTGCGGCAGGGCCTCCATCGCACCGCCAACCGCGTCCTGCACGCGCCGTGCGAGTTCCGGGTCAACGCCGGTCAGGCAGAGGCCGACGACCGGCCGTCGCAGGTCGACGCCGGCGGCACGCAGCAGGTTTTCGCCTGCGCCCGCATCGGCCTCCCGCATGTGGGCCGAGAGGTCGGACGCCAAGTGGGCGTCGGCGCCCCACCCGCGAGCCAGCTCGAGCGAGCGCTCGTCGCGCACCACCACGCGGTCTGCTCGCCGCACCAACGCGCGCACCAGGAATGAGCGCGGGCTGACATCGTCCAGACCGATGCCGACCAGCTCCACGCGTCGCCCCAGCGCATGCGCGAACAGCCCGAAGGCAGGCAACAGTCGACCGATACGGCCCATGTCGCGACCGAACAGGCTGCCACCGCCGATCAGGACCGTCCGGTGGCTCCTCAGTGCGGGGATCGCCTGGGCAATCGAGGCCGCCGCAACTCCGTGGAGCGCACGCGTCCCGTCGGGGTCGCGCGAAACGACGGTGACGCGCGATCGGTCAAGGCGGGTGAGCAGCCCCGCCAGCATTGCCTCGTCACCGACGTTGCGGTAGCCGTAACCGCCGATCACCAGGGTCTGCGGCGTCATGGCCATTGGCAAGGCGCGCAGCCCCTCTCGAGCGTTGGCGTTGGCGTCCCTTCACGAATGAGAGCCAGGTAAGGCCCGTACCTCAGCTCCCTGGTGAAGCCAAGGGCACGCAGACGATCGGCCCGCAGGGCACTCGCCGGGTCAGGCATGAACAACAGTGCCCCTCGCAGGTCGTGCTGCTCGACCAATACCTCGGGATCCAGGTGGGACAGCCCGACCGAGGGCTCGCCTGCGGTGAGCGCCGTGATGTGGAGCTCCAGTCGATGCGATCGTTCGGTCCTGACCGTCAGAGTGCCGGAGGAGGAGCGGATGACTGCGTCCGGTTGCGCGGCCCACACACGCATGCATGGCTCCTGGTCACCGACCTGCGCGAAGCAGACGGTCGCCTCACGGTCGGCGACGGTGACACTCGTGAATCGCGTGCCACCCGTCGCCCGGAGCGTCTTGCTGACCGCGCCGCGCTGCGCGGCGTCGACCAGCTCGAAGGTTGTACCGTCCTTCAACAACCGCACCGTCTCGACGAATGCGATACCGGTGGTACCGGACCCCTTCCATCGCGTTGTGACACTCCCTTCCTCGCTTGAGATCGAGCTCCTGGAACCGAGGGGCGCGAGTCGCGAGAGCGAAATTCGGCGGCCGTCCGTAAACACGTCGGTATCGCGGCGGTCGATCCGCAGCAGGTCGACGAACTCGCCGCCATGGTTGGCCGCGAGGAGGATGTTCGCCGGATTGGAACCCGTGCGGCGCTGAACCATGTCGGTGAACTCGACCACGAACAGGCCGTTGGTCAGTGCCCCATACGAACGCAGCAGGGCGTCGGCGTCAACGCTGCGCTGCCACTCCGCCTCACGGAAGGCGTAGCGGACGGGCAACGCGAAGACCGCCTCGCGGCCGGTCAGGCCCTCGAGCCATTTTCCGTCTCGAACGCTTGTCAGGACGGAGCCCGTCCCGTCGAGCGCGTTGTCGATGCCCAACACCGCCGCTGTCAGCGAATCGCCGTCCAGCGGCTCGTAGACGCGGGCTTGACGCGAGAAGCGGTTGACCGCGAATGGCGCCCCAGCGACCACGATCACCAACACGAGTGACAGTCCGACCATCCGCGGAGCGATCCTGAGTCGCGGCGATGCGACAACAAGCGCTTCGCTTATGTGCAACGCCCCGACGCTCGCCGCCGGCACCAGCGGAGCCAGAAGGACGGTCGCGAATCTCGGGTAATCCGTCGCAGAGCCGCTCAACGCCGAGAAGATGAGCGCTGCCCAGCTCAGCGCTGCCCAGCCCACGATGGTCGTTCCTGGACCGATGCGGCGCGCGGCGACGTCGCGCGCCAACAGAATGGCCGCGCCGATGACGCCGAAAATGAGGACCAAGCCGGTTGGCCAGTAAGAAAAAAGGGCGCTGAACAGCCGATCCGGTCCTCGATACGCGAGGCTCGCCGGATTCCGGACGTACTCCGCGCTCTGCGGCATCAGCACGGCGATCCAGTACAGGGCCGCCGCTCCGAGAACGATTGCCAGGCCTGCCACCGCCAGGGCGAGCGTCCGCCGGTTTCGACCCCGCCAGCGAACGAGCGTGAGTCCTGCCATGGCCACACCGATAGGTGCGGCGATAACGCCAGTCCCGACATGCGAGAGAACGGCAGCGGCGACAGCGGCGCCTCCGGTGAGCCACCAACGAAGTGAGCCGGAGTCCCCAGCCCTCGCGAACGCCGCAACCGCGAGCACCATGGCGACCAGGGCAGCCGCTTGCAATAGGCCGCCGAAGGCGAGCAGTTCGAGGAATCGATCGGTGACCAGCAAAGCAAACGCGACGCTCAGCGCACCCAGGACGCGCGAATGGAGGACAAGCCGGCCGAACACGTAGTAGCTCCCCGCCAGGCCGGCCAACGTCGCGACGGTCACGACCTGGAGCGCGATCTGCGGATCAGCGACCACCGTCCGCACGGCCGCGATGAGCAGCGGGACGAGGGGCGGCAGCGCAAGCACATTGCGATACGCCGGGACATCCTCGCCCAGGAAGAAACGCGACGTCATGAGCCACTGGCCGTAATCCCCACGGGCGGTGATGGGTGTCGTAACCAAGGTGATGCCGAGTCCGGCGATTACCGCCAACACGGTCACGAGCGGAAGCCAGGTTCTGGAGTTGAACCGCAACCCGGATTGGAAGTTCCGCCACCGGATCGAAGCGGGGATCGCCAGGCGCTCGGTCACGAACATTGCATGCGTTCCTCGGCCGCGGTCGCCGGCTCAGCGCGGATGCAATCGGCATATACGATCTCCATCCGCGCGGTGATGGGCTCCCAGTCATATGCGGCGGCCGTTCGCCGAGCGTCAGCTGACATGGAACTGAGCCGCGCAGGGTCCTTGAGCAGCGCTTCGAGCGCGGTGGCAATCGATGTGGCCGACGGCTCGCACACCACGCCGGTCGATCCATGTGTGACGAGATCCGACGCCCCACTCCACTCACTGCGGACAACGACCGGCACTGCGCCGCAGGCCTGCGCCTCCAGAACAGTCATCCCGAAGCCTTCCCGGATCGAGGGCTGCACGAGCACGCGTGATCTCTTCAGGAGTGAAACCGCCTCTGCATTCGTCAGCTGCGAACGGAATTCGACGTGCGCAGACAGTCCTTGCTCGACGACTCGACGACGGAGTTGATCAAGCTCTGGGCCGTCGCCCGCAATGACGCAGCGCGGTTCGGCGATCGCCGTGCGCAGCATGCCGATGGCATCGATGAGCGAATCGACCCGCTTCTCGTCGATGAGCCGGCCGAGATACGCGACATCGACGTCGCGCGCTTGGTCGGCGGTGTCATCAATCTCCTGCGCGGAGACACCGTTCGGGATCACCTCGAGCGGCCGCGAACGCGCTGACGTCGCGAGGTGTCGAGCGGTAAATGGCGATACAGCGACGAGGGCATCGCCGAGAAGGCGGGCGGTGGACTCGATTCGTGAAGCGCTGAACGCCACGGCTGGCCGCTCAGGCAGGTAGTCAGACCAGCGCTCCCCCCAGTATTCGTGCCACGTCGCCACGAGCGGCGTCCGCGTCGACCGCGTCGCGAGCCAGGCGCCGTAGAGGGGCACATACGGGGTGGCGGAACAGTCGATGATGTCGAATCGGTGGCGCAGCAGGTATGGAATCAAGCGTGCGGTGAACCGGACCGCCTCGGCGACGGTTCGCTTGCCGTCGTCGCCGTAGAACGCGGGCGCTCGCCCGAGCCCGTGGAGATGAACCCCTTCCTCGACGATATCGGCGGGGCCTACCCAATGCTGCCAGGTGATGTGGTGCACCTCGTGCCGACGCGCCAGGCGCCGCCCGATCTCGTAATAGCGGCGCTCAGCACCACCCCTGACATATGGAAAGGCAGCGTCGTAGACGAAACCGATCCTCATGGGATGTCGGCCGCTGAACCAACCGGCAGTTCGCGTTGCCCTCCACCGTCGATGGTGACGATCAGGAACCCCGCCATCCCCAGCTCGGCACCGACGATCAGGAGCGTCTGCGCCAGCGCGGCCACCTGCAGGCCGTTGCCCAGCGCCGCCCCGCCGGCCCACACGAAGAACAGCGCGGCGTCGATCACCAGTCCGCCGACGACCAGCAACAGCGCCGTCAGCAGCACGCCTTCCAACCGGAACACGCGCCGGTAGAGCTCGACCCATCGGTCCGTGCGGAGCAATCCGTGGGATGCGCCGTACAGCTTGGCGACGACGCCGAACAGCATGGCGTTGACGCCGATCGCCAGCAGGATGGTCCCGGCGAAGACTGGCTGCCAGGTCAGCGGGCCGACCACCACGCCGCCCGGTGCGACCAGCGAGAGCACTGTCGTCAGGACGCCGAGGGCGACCATGAGCATGCCCGGCAGCGTGAACAGGAAGTCCGGTGCCGCGAGCAGCAGGTAGCGAAGGTGGCGCCACCCATCACGCACCGTGTTCAGCTTGCTCTCACCGCGACGCACCGCGTAGGGAGCCGGGACTTCGGCGATGGTCAGGCCGGCACGGGCAGCGCTCACGATCATCTCGGAGGCGAGCTCCATGCCGCTCGAGCGCAGGCCCAGCGTGTCCGACACGGTGCGCCGGAAGGCGCGCAGTCCGCTCTGGCTGTCACCGATGCGCGTGCCGAAGAACAGCCGGATGACGAAGTTGATGATGGGACTGCCCAGATACCGATGCGCCCACGGCATGGCACCCTTGCTGATGCCTCCCGCGAACCGGTTGCCGAGCACCATATCGGCGCCCATGCGCAGCGGCTCGAGCAGGCCACTGAGATCGCTGAAGTCGTAGGTGTCGTCCGAGTCGCCCATGACGATGAACTCGCCGCGCGCCTCGGCAAAGCCGCGCAGGTAGGCCTGACCGTAGCCGCGCCGTCGCTCGTGGATCACCCGCGCGCCCGCGGCCTCGGCGATCTCGACGGATCGGTCGGTCGACCCGTTGTCGACCACGATCACCTCGCCAGGCATCCCCGAGCGATCCAGCCAGGAGACGGCTTTCGACACGCAGACGCCGACGGTCTCCTCCTCGTTGAGGCACGGCATCACGACGGAGACGGAAGGGGTTCCGGTCGTCGCCTGCGGCAACGGCGACGAAGCCGCGATCGACGTGGCAGTCATCTGGTCCACTCCTGTGCCCTGGAATGGTTGATGGCGCCGCAGTGGGCGCCATCAACATCAGCGAATGCTGGCCGCGAGCCCTATGGGCACGCGCCGTACTCGTCGGGAAGCACGTCTCCGTGGCGCATGTGGGCAGCCAGCGCGTTGTTCGAGACGTTGATCTCGACGTACTTGTGATTCGCCCAGTGGCAGACGTCCGACTTGCCGGCGTTTCCGGCGGCGAGCGTCATGCTGACGGCGAACACGCTGAGAACCAGGACCGGGATAGCGAGTGCGACGATGAGAGCGCGAAGATTCCTCATGGGCCTCCTCCACAGGGCTTGGAGGTCGGACCGTAGCAGCGGCCGTCCGCGGGTCACAATCCCGTACCGCCCCGTACCTTTCGCCCCCGTGACCCGCGGGCCAGCCCACTCGGACCCTGCCGTTTCAGGCTCCGGGAACTTGAACGACCGGCAAACCCAGGCTGTCATGCGATTCAGTTAGCTGGAGACTGAGATCCGCCGGTTTGCCCCCGTTCCGCCGCGAAAGCCGTCGTTTTCAGTCTCTCCGGGATTAGGGTGCGTGAGAACCGGCGCCTCTCATGCATTTCAGCCCCAGGGGAATAACCCGGACTACTGCATCCGCTCCACGAAGCGTTCGGCAGTCTAGGCTTCCATTCGCTTCCCCCTACGGTGTACGAAGGCAGGACCCATGCAGGCGATCGTCCAGGACCGATACGGCTCTCCCACGCACCTCCGGCTGGCAGACGTCGACCG
>JAICUY010000057.1 GCA_025935615.1 Steroidobacteraceae bacterium | reverse complement strand
GCCCTCACCAAGATGGGCGTGGCGGTGGCCGTCGACCACGACAACGCCGAGGACGTCGCCAAGCAGTTCCTCGAGGACAACGGCCTGGTCTAGCGTTCGTTCGACGGACCGATGGGGCGGCAGGCCGACCGGGCTTGCCGCCCTTTTTTGGTTGCTGGCCTCTATCCTTGACCGACCCCATGTCCGACCACCTGGATCTCGCCGACTATCGCCGCCGCGTCTTCGCGCTGTACGACGCGCTCCGTCGTGACCGCCGGGCCGATGCACTGCGGCTGGTCACCTTCCGCGCCCGCAAGGACCGGCTGTTCGCCGACCATCCGCAGTCGCCGATGCCGGCCGATGCGCGCCGCGACTTCCCCGGCCTGGCGTACTGGCGCCACGACCCGGCCTATCGCCTGAGCGCTCTCCTGGAGCCCGATCCGGACGCGCCGCCGCTCGACCTTCCCCGCTCGGCCGAGGGGCCGCCGATGCCGTTCAGCCGCATCGGCTGGGTCTCGTTCACGGTCAACGGCGACCAGGGACGGCTGGCGGTGTACTGGCTCAACGACTACGCCGGCGGCATCTTCATCCCCTTCCGTGACGCGACCTCCGGATCGGTGACGTACGGCGGTGGCCGCTACCTGTGGGACTCGGCCAAGGGCGCCGACCTCGGGTCGGAGAACGAGCGGCTGGTGCTCGATTTCAATTACGCCTATCACCCGTCGTGCACGTACGACGCCGCCTGGAGCTGCCCGCTGGCGCCGGCCGAGAACCACCTCGAGCTCGCCATCGAGGCAGGTGAGCGCCTCTCCCCGGTCGAGGCAGCATGAGCGAGGCGATACGCCACTGCATCAAGTGCGGTCGCGAGGTCGGTCCCGACGAAACGATCTGCGAGGTCTGCAACCGGGCCGGCATGGCGACCCCATCGGCGTCGCAGTACCACGGCACCATGGTGGCCGCCGTCGTCCTGGGCGTGATCCTGATGGCGGTGGCGGCCACGCTGGCCTTGCGCGGCGAAGGCCCGTACCAGGCGCGGGTCACCGGGATGCGGCCCGCATCGGGCGGGGTGGAGGCGACCGTATCGGTCTCGAACGAGGGGACGCGGGGTGGACGCGCCCAATGCCAGCTGGTGGCGCACGACGCCTCCGGCCGCTCGCTCGGCAGCCGATCGGTCGTGTCGCCCGAGATCGGCGGCGGCAGGGCCATCAGCTTCGCCGAGCAGATTCCCGGCGTCGGCGACGCCAGCGACGTGACGGTCAGCTGCCGGTGACTACTCGAGGATCAGCCGCACCCTGATGATGCCGCGGGACAGCGGCTGATCGCTGACGAGCGCCCATGCGGCGTGGCTCAGATCGACCACGCGCTCGTTGGCGGTGCCCCAGTAGCACTGGCACCAATCCGCCACCGGGAGACGGACGCATCGGTCGGCGCAGACGGTGACGTGCCCGTTGATCGACCCGGTGTAGCGCCCGCCGAGCGCGCCGGGCAGCGCCACCACAGGCTCGCCGAAGAACCCGGCCGTGCCCGCATAGTTGCTGGCGCGACCGCTGACGGTCGGGCCGCTGTTGCGTTCGGGCCGCTGGCTGGGCTCGGGCGTCGGCTGGCTTCGAACATTGGCGCGCGCCTCGGGACGTGGGGGACGGGTGGGATCCGGGGTTGCCGAGAGCAGCTCGCGCTGCCATTCGCCGCTGCGGGTCGAGGCCGATCCGCGGGCGGCGAGCACGTATTGCTCGGGTGTTGCCTGGGGCTGCCCCGTGCTGGGTGCAGCCTCGCTGGGGGACGCAGCCGCAACCACGGCGGCAGCGCCGAACAGAGCGACAAGCGCTCCGACGAGACATCTCAAGTTGTGTTCTCCGTTGGGATCCGGGCGGCGACAGGCGCCGGTGTCGGCGCCGCTGGTGGGCACTGCCGCCCTCGAAAGGGTTGCCGTGGAAGGCGCAGACAGCGTGCCAAGCGCCTCGAGGCGAGTCAAACGGCCTATGCTGCCGCCATGTCCGGCCCGAGCTCCGGCGTGCGCCGATTCCCGCTTCGCGCACTGCTTGCCGTTGCCGCGGTCAGCGGCCTGTTCCTCGTCTCGGTCTCGGCCGCGCTGGCCGCCGGTCCACCGTTCCCGGACCCGATCGCCGACGTCTCGGTCTACGACCCGGCGGACGCCATCAGCGCCGGTACCGAGACCGCGCTCGAGTCACGGATCGACGCCATCGAACGGCGCAGCGGCGCCGAGATCGCGATCTACGTGCAGGTCAAGCCGGGGATCAGCGAGGACGAGAACCTCGACGACGCCCGCGCCCTGATGGACCAGTGGGGCATCGGCCGCTCGGGCTTCGACGACGGCCTGGTGGTCATGATCGGCCTCGACGAGTCGGGCTGCCACGGCAGGATCAGCCTCTTCGGCGGCTCGGGCTTCCTGAATGCCTACGTCGACGAGGATGGCCTGTCGAGCATCATCCAGGACGACATGGTGCCGCACGCCCGTGCCTGCGACCTCGATGCGGCGCTGCTGGGCGGGGTCGACGCGCTCGATCGCCAGGTCACCGCGGACGGCCGGCAACGGCTCGAGAGCAGCAGGCAGATCAACGCCGTGCTGGGCCTGGTGGTTGCGCCGATCACGCTCCTGCTGCTGGGCGGTGTGGCGTATCGCGCCTGGCGATTGGACGGCGACGACCCGGACTTCCTCGACAGTCCGTCGGTGCTGATGGCCGGGCCGCCGGCGGGCATGACGCCACCGCTGGCCACGGTGCTGACCAAGGGCCGCGCGACCCAGCACACCCTTGACACGGCCCTCGTCGAGCTCGCCGGTCGCGGCTACATCAGCTTTCTCAACCTCGACCGCGTGAAGGAGGTCAAGCGCGACTCGATCCCGGACCCCCTGCTCGACCCGGCGATCGTGGTGCTGCCCGCGCCCACCGACGATCGGCCGCTCCCAGCGGCCGAGGCACGGGCCGCCGAGCGCATCCGGCAGCTGGCCGGCCCTGACGGGCGGTTGAGCCGCACCGCGTTGTGGTCGCTCAACGACGAGCTTGGTCCGCTGAAGCGGGACCTCGATGCAGAGGCGATGCGCCTCGGCTGGCTGGCGCACCTCCCCGGCCCGGCCATCACGCGCTGGACGACGGTCGGCGTGCTGGAGATCGTGCTCGGCATCATCTTCGGCTGGATCGGCCTGTCGGCACCCATGAGCGGCATGACGCTCATCGGCGTCGCACTGGGACTGGCCGGGCTGATCACCATCGCCTTCGGCATGGCCATGAGCAAGCGCACCCCGAACGGCGCGATGGTCGACGGCATGCTCAGGGCGTATCGGCGCACGCTGCAGAAGACGCTCGAGCAGGCGCGCTCCATGGAGCAGGTGGTGGAGGAGCCGTCGGTGCGAGTCCTGGCGGATACGCCGGACAGAGCCCTGATCTGGGGCTTCGCGCTCGGGCTGCACCGTGAGATCGGCGAGGTGCTCGAGCGCAGCCTGGAGGACTATCGGGAGGGGCGCGTCTCGCATCCCGGCTACTACCCGGGCTGGCTGGCAAGCACCGGCTCCGAACCGATGAGCCTGTACGGCGGCGCCGGCAGCGTCGTGCAGGGCAGCGGCGGCATCTTCAGCGGATCGGGGATCCCCGATTTCGGCTCGATGTTCTCGGCGCTGGGCAGCATCGGCTCGACGCCGGCCTCCAGCTCGAGCGCCGGGGGTGGCGGCTTCGGAGGCGGTGGCAGCTCGGGTGGAGGGGGCGCCAGCGGCAGCTTCTGATCGGTCCTGTTACAACTATCCGTGGCAAACCGCTTGCAACACCCGGAGTCTCAGCCCGGGGGGCTTGACACGGAGGATGAATCTTTCCCGATGCAGAACGATCGACGCGGTGGTGGTCGACCACGCCGCGACCCACGAGCTGGTGGTGCCCGAGGGGACTACTCCCGGCCGCGTCGCGAAGCCGGCGATCGCGACAGCGACTTTCGCCCGCGGCAGGACAGCGACTTCCGGCCGCGGCAGGACAGCGACTTCCGGCCGCGGCCCCGCAGCGCGCCGCGCCAGGGTGGCTACACGCCTGGCCGCGGCGGCCGGGAGGATGACGGCGGGATGTCCATCCGCCTCGATCCGCGCCGCCTTTCGACGCTCAAGCAGCTGGCCGGCGAGGCGAGCATGCGCCCCGGTGAGCTGGTGCAGCTGTGGATCGAGGAGCGCCTCGATGCCGAGCGCCGCGGTGGTGCATCCACGCCGTCGTCGCAGCCGTCGACCGCCGCGTTCGACGACCTGTCACGTCGCCTCAACGAGCTGACCCGGCGCGTCGACGAGCTCGCCTCACGAGCGCCGGCTGCCCCGGTGGCCAAGGTTCCGGCCGCAGCGAGCAGCGGCCCCTCCGGCGCGTCGGCCGCGCCTGTCGCCTCGAGCGCGCCTGCCGCCTCGAGCGCGCCTGCCGCCTCGAGCGCGCCGAAGCGCGCGGCGACCAACGGCCGCCGCCGTCCCGGGACGTCGGCGACCGTGCAGCCGGCCGCCAAGCGCGTCCCGCTGCACGAGGAGATCGCCGCCGTCATCAGCAAGGACGGCCCGATGAGTGCCGCCGACCTCGCTCGCGCCATCAGCAAGCGCGGTCGCTACTCCGCCCCGCGCAGCGATCGGCCGCTCGATGCCGCAACGGTCAACAGCCGGGTGTCAAACCCGGTGTATCGGTCCCGATTCCGGCGCCAGGACGGGAAGATCGGCCTGGCTTAGTCCTCGAGGACGAAGGTCACCAGGATATTGGCCTGGAACTCGAGCGTGCCATCGCGCCCGACGTTGACGCGCTGCTCCTTGACCCACGCGCTGCGCACCTGGCGCAGCGTCTTGCCGGCACGCTCGATCCCCTGCCGGATGGCGTCCTCGAAGCTGTCGGTGGAGGTGCAGGAAAGCTCGGTGACTCGTGCGACGGACATCTGATCTCCTCTTCGTGGAACCTGCGAACGGGATCTGCTCGGGGACTTTGCCGAGTATCGTGCATTGACGGGGCCACGGTGACGAATCACACTGTCGCCACGAAGCGTCGGCGTACTCCGTTCGGATTGCGATTGCGAGCGTTTCTGCATCGGTCCGAGGAGGCCCGAACGACATCATGCCAACTGGCACCATCAAGCGCATCGTTGCGGACCGCGGGTTCGGCTTCATTGCCGACGATCGCGGCAACGAGCACTTCTTCCACTTCTCCGGCCTGGCCAACGGTCTTCAGATCGAGCAGCTGCAGCCGGGTCAGCAGGTCAACTTCGAGACCGAGCGTTCGGATCGCGGCCCTCGCGCCACGAACGTCACGATCGCCGAATAGACTGATGCGGCCTCTCGGCCGCTGAATCGCGTGGAGGCGCCCTGCGGGGCGCCTCTTCGTTTTTGCTCTCCCCGCCTCGCGATAGCCCGCGGATGGGTTGTGCCCTACCGACTGCCACGGCAGTCCGTATCGGTCCGGGAGGGCGCTCCTGGCAGCCAATCGTGGGCTACCGACTGCCTCGGCCGTCCGTATCCGCCCGAGACCGCGCTCCTGGCAGCCAAGCGTGGGCTACCGACTGTCACGGCAGTCCGTATCGGTCCGGGATCGCCGCTTTGGCAGCCAATCGTGGGCTACCGACTGCCACGGCAGTCTGTATCAGCCGCCTGCCGCCCTCACGCGGTCGCGTGCGCCTTGGTCCAGGCCAGGAGCTCCTCCACCGGCCAGGCATTCACCACGGATCCGGCCTCGACACCGCAGCGCGCGGCGCGCTCGCAGCCGAACGCCTGCCAGGCCAGCTGCCCGGGTGCGTGGGCATCCGAGTCGATGCTCACCTTGCAGCCCGCCTCGACCGCCAGGCGCAGCAGCCGCTTCGGCGGGTCGCCGCGCTCCGGCCGCGAGTTGATCTCGATCGCCTTGTCGAAGCGAGCCGCCGCCGCGAACACGATCTCGGCATCAAAGGTCGACTCCGGGCGCGGCCGCCGACGGACCTTCAACCGCCCGGTGATGTGGCCGAGGACGTCGAGATGCGGGTTGGCCAGGGCCGCGACCATGCGCCGCGTCATCGGCTCCGCAGGCATGCGCAGCTCGGAATGGACGCTGCCGACCACCACGTCCAGTTGGGCGAGCAGCTCGGGCTCCTGGTCGAGGGCGCCGTCCGACAGGATGTCGACCTCGATGCCGGTGAGGATCCGAAATGGCGCCAGCTCCTCGTTGAGCGTGGCGACCAGGTCCAGCTGCTCGCGCAGCCGCTCGGGCGACAGGCCGTTGGCCACTGTCAGGCGGGGCGAGTGATCGGTGAGCACCATGTACTCGTGGCCGAACTCGCGCGCCGTCTCGGCCATCTCACGGACGGGACTTCCGCCATCCGACCAGTCCGAGTGGACGTGGAGATCGCCGCGCAGCGCGGCGCACAGCTCCTCGCCCGCCTCGACCGCCGGCCGGCCACCGCTCGCCTCCAGCCGTCGCAGGTAGACCGGCTCCTCTTCGCGCAGCGACTCGAGGATCGTCCGCTCCAGCACCTCGCCGATTCCGGCAAGCTCGCGGAGCGTGGCCGCCTCGGCACGCGCGGCCACCTCGCCGGCAGGCATGCCCGCAAGCGTATCGGCGGCTGCACGGAAGGCGCGGACGCGGTATCCCGGCTCGTGCGCGGCTTCCAGCAGAAAGGCGATGCGTCGCAGGTCGGCGACGACATCGCGCCCCGGCATCGGTCCCGACCTCAGGGAATGGTCAGGATCCGCCGCGGGTTGAGGATCGTCATTCGCTCGATCTCGCCCTCGCCCACGGCGGCCGTGCGCAGTTTCGGCAGGAAGTGCTGCTGCAGGTAGACATAGCCGAAGCCGCCGTGCGCCTTGAGCTGGGCGTTGTGGCAGACGTCCTGGCTGAGCAGCAGCTGGTCGGCGTAGCCACGCTCCAGCAGCTCGACGATGTGCTCGATGATGCGCGGCTCCTGCGCCTCCTCCGTGCCGAAGCGCTGGCCCAGGAAGTCGAACGACAGGTTCGCCCCGGCGTCCAGGATCTCGAGGTAGTAGTCGAGGCTCAGGTACGAATCCGCATGACCGATGACCACCCGCCCGGCCTCGGCGCCGGCCGAGGTCAGCAACCGGAGCTGGTCGAGACCGACACGCGACATCACCGCGTGCGTGCTGACAGCCATCCCCGTCTCGGCCGATGCCGCTGCCGCGGCGCGAAAGACCCGCTCCTCCTGCGCACTGATCCACGGCTTGTCGGTGCCGATCTCGCCGATGATCCCGGGCCGCACCCCCGTCTCGCCGACACCGTCGCGCAGCTCGGCGATCATCTCGTCTGCCAGGTCGGCGACGCTGAGGCGGTCGATCCGTGCCTCTGCCGGGTAGTACGGCTCGCGATACCAGCCGGTGCCCATCACGATGTTCAGCCTGGTGGCGAGGGCCAGGCGCCGGAGCCGATCAGGGTCGCGACCGACGCCGATCGGCGTCAGGTCCACCAGGCAGGACCCGCCACGGCGGCGGAAGTCGCGCAGCTCATCGGCGATGAGCTCGTCGTCGGGAGTCAGCTCCCAGTAATCCCATCGGTCGCGCACGTGCCACAGCGCGATCCCGGTGTGCTCGTGCGGAAGGGTGAAGCCGATGCGCTCGGGCGGTACGGGTCCGGCGACGGTCATCACGCGAGATGCCATGACTCACCTCGGTGCGAGCCTGCGCTGGCCGGCGTGCGTGAGCCGCCAGAGCAGAGGTTTGGTGGACCGCGCCATGTTGCCATGTCGGGAACGGGCGGGTTGGCATCCGGGAAGCGTGGGGTCGCGATCGGCGTGCCCAGCGGCTAGCCTGTGCCCCACACCACATCCTCAGGAGACGACCGAGGCATGGCCACCCAGACCGAGCGAACGGCGGGCGCCGGCGAGCGCACCCCGGACGAGAGCTGGAGCGCCGCGCAGGCGGCAGTCGACCAGGCCGCCGAACGGCTGCAGCTCGACGACGGCATGCGGCGGGTCCTGCGCGTGCCGAAGCGCGAACTGACGGTGCACTTCCCGGTGACCATGGAGGGCGGCGGCGTCGAGGCCTTCGTCGGCTACCGGGTGCATCACAACATCAACCGCGGGCCAGCCAGCGGCGGCATCCGCTTCACGCCGGACCTCACCCTCGACCTCGTCCGCGCCCAGGCCATGCTCAACACCTGGAAGGCGGCATTGGTCGGCATCCCGTATGGCGGCGCCGCAGGCGGCGTGGTGGTCGATCCGCGCCGCCTCACCGCCCACGAGCGCGAGGGACTGACCCGTCGCTACACGACGGAGATCAGCCCACTGCTGGGTCCGGACCGCGACATCCCGACCCCCGACGTCAACACCGGCTCACAGACCATGTCGTGGGTGATGGACACCTACTCGATGCACACCGGCCACACCGTCGCGGGCGTCGTCTCCGGCAAGCCGCTCGAGATCGGCGGCACCCGCGGCCGGCGCGAGGCCACCAGCCGCGGCGCCTTCCGCACCATCGCCGCCTGCGCCCAGCAGATCGGCCTGCCGCTGGACGGCGCCCGGGTCGTGCTGCAGGGCTTCGGTCGCGTGGGCAGCATCCTGGCCGAGATGCTGTGCGGCGCCGGTTGCCGGATGATCGCCATCACCGACGATCGCGACGCCGTCCACAACCCGACCGCCATCGACATCGGGACCGCCACCCGCTGGGTGCATGAGCACGACAGCGTCAAGGACATGCCGGAGACCGAGCCCTTCGACCGCGCCGCCGCCTTCGGCCTCGAGTGCGACATCCTGGTCAGCGCCGGCCTGCAGAACCAGATCACGGCGACGAATGCCGGATCGGTCCGCGCCCGGATCGTGGCCGAGGCATCGAACGCGCCGACCTCGCCGGCTGCGGACGCAACGCTGCAGGCAGCAGGCATCCGGGTCGTTCCCGACATCCTGTGCACCGCCGGCGGAATGGTGCTCGGCTACTTCGAGTGGGTGCAGGACATGCAGTCCTTCTTCTGGACCGATGCGGAGATCACCGACCAGCTCGACCGGATCATGGATGACGCCTTCGCTGACGTCGCGAACATGAGCGACCAGAGCAACGTCGACCTGCGGAGCGCGGCGATGATGGTCGCGGTGGCGCGTGTCGCCGATGCGACCCAGTTGCGCGGCCTGTACCCGTAGGCAGGGGTTGAGCGTCGGTCGCATGGGTGGTCCCCTCGCGCCCATGCGACCGGTACCACTCATCCCCGCGTCAACCATTATGCGCCTCCGGCGCCACCGGCAAGCGACGCTTGCGAAGCGGCCCGTGCGAAGATGAGAAGCCATGACTGACCCATCACCGACGCGCGAGCCGCGAGAACGCAAGCCGCGTTTCATCACTCAGTCGGGCGTCGAGATCGACCGGCTGTACACGCCGGCCGACCTCCACGACCCGGCCAACGACCCTGATCGCGAGCGGCCGCGCTACCGCTTCAGCCCATCGCCCGACGAGACCGCCGGCTGGGACGAGGCGGTCGATCTCGGGCAGCCCGGTGAGCCGCCGTACACGCGGGGCATCCATCCCACCGGCTACCGCGGCCGGCTGTGGACCATGCGCATGTTCGCCGGCTTCGGGACGGCCGAGGACACCAACCAGCGCTTCAAGCGACTGATCGAGGCCGGCGGCACGGGCCTGTCCATCGCCTACGACATGCCGACGCTGTACGGCTATGACCACGACGATCCGCACGCCGCCGGCGAGTTCGGGACGTGCGGGGTGGCGGTCTCCAGCCTGGCCGACATGGAGATCCTGCTCTCCGGCCTGCCGGTGGGCGAGATCTCGACGTCGATGACCATCAACTCCCCGGCGGCCATGATCTGGGCGATGTACATCGTCGCCGCCGAGAAGATGGGCGTGCCGCGCAGCCAGCTTGCGGGGACGCTGCAGAACGACATCCTCAAGGAGTTCATCGCCCAGAAGGAGTACATCTTCCCACCGGCTCCGTCGCTCAAGCTGGTGACCGATACGGTCGAGTTCGGCACCCGCGAAATGCCGCGCTGGAACACGATTTCGATCTCCGGCTATCACATTCGCGAGGCCGGCTCGACGGCGGTGCAGGAGCTCGCCTTCACCATCGCCGACGGAATCGCCTATGTCGAGGATGCCCTGGCTCGGGGCCTCCGCTTCGACGACTTCGCTCCCCGCCTGTCGTTCTTCTTCAACAGCCACAACGACTTCTTCGAGGAGATCGCCAAGTTCCGCGCCTCGCGCCGCATCTGGTACAAGCTGGCGCGCGAGCGTTTCGGCGCCGAGAACGAGCGCTCGACCTGGATGCGGTTCCATACCCAGACCGCCGGCGTGTCGCTCACCGCCCAGCAGCCGCTGAACAACCTGACGCGCGTGGCCATCCAGGCGCTGGCGGGCGTCCTTGGCGGTACGCAGTCTCTCCATACCGATGCGTACGACGAGGCGTGGGCGGTTCCCTCGGAAGAGGCCGCCCTGCTCGCCCTGCGCCAGCAACAGGTGATCGCCGAGGAGTCGGGGGCGGCCAGCACCGTCGATCCGCTGGCGGGGTCGTACTTCGTCGAGACCCTCACCAACCAGACCGAGCAGCGCACGTGGGCCTACATCCGGCAGATCGATGAGATGGGCGGCATGCTGCGCGCCGTCGAGGCCGGCTTCCCGCAAGGCGAGATCGCCGACGCCGCGTACGAGCAGACCCGTGAGCTCGAGACGCACGAGCGCGACATCGTTGGCGTCACCAAGTACGAGGACCGCAACGAGGAGCTGCGCATCCCGCTGCTCACCATCTCGCCCGAGCAGGAGGCGCGGCATCTCGCGCGGCTCGCCCGCGTCCGGGCCGACCGGGACGGCGACGGGCACGCCGCCGCCATGCGTCGTTTCGAGGACGAGGCGCGCGCCGGCGACGTCAACCTGATGCCGGCGATCATCGCCTGCGTCGAGGCCTACGCCACGATCGGCGAGATGTGCGGCGTCCTGCGACGCGTTTACGGCGAATACAAGGAGCCGCTCGCCGTCTGAGCGCGTGGCCGGGGAACGGCGCGGTTCCCGGCACGCCGGAGGGCTGCCGCCGGGACTCGCAGGGCACGCGCCCGCGCCGTTCCCCCGCGTGTCAATCGTTGCATGCGGCTCATTACCAGCCGCTTACTGGCGGCTTACTGGGATTTCTGGGCCGGCGCGCGCTCGGCGACCAGGCGGCGGAAGAGCGCCTCGTAGTCGTCGACCATGCGCGACGCCGAGAATCGCTTCACGGCTCGTTCACGGATCCGTGCGCGGTCGAGGTCGCGCACCTTCTCGACGGCCAGTCGCGCCTCGGTCACGTCGTCGATCAGGAAGCCGTCGACGCCATGCTCGATGATCTCGGGCAACGCTCCCGCCCGTCGTGCGATGACCGGCGTTCCGGTTCCGAGCGACTCGATGGCCACCAGTCCGAATGGCTCCGGCCACGCGCCGAGCATCAGCGTGGCCAGCGCGCCGGCAAGCAACGGATCGCGCTCGTCCGGTGCCAGCTCGCCCTGGAATTCGATCCGCCCGCGCGCGAGGGCGGGCTTGACGACCTCTTCGAAGCACGCGACTTCCTCCGGCGTGTTGACCTTGGCCACGATCTGCAGCGGCATCTCGACCTGCGTCGCGACGTCGATCGCCTCGCCGATTCCCTTGGCCTCAACGGCCCGTCCGAGGAACAGAAGATAGTCACCGGTCTGACCGGCGTTGACGGGCATCTCCTCGAGCGGCAGGCCGTGGTGGATGGTCGCAACCCAGTTGGCATCCGGCGCCCACCGACGCTGGCTGTCGCTGATCGCGACCAGCGGCACATCCGAGAATTCTTCGAGGAGCTGCGGCATGAAGTCGATGTCGAGACGACCGTGCAGGGTGGAGACGACCGGGACCTGGGCGTAGCGGGCGAACAGAAAGCCGGGCGCTTCCACGTGCGAGTGGACGATGTCGAATCGGTCCTG
>JAICUY010000043.1 GCA_025935615.1 Steroidobacteraceae bacterium | reverse complement strand
TCGAACGAGCGCTGGTAGGCCCACCACCGCTCCGCGGCCCACTCCGCGAACCGGCTGTTGCGCTCGACGTACGGATCCGGTATCTCGCCGACGCGCCACAGGTCGTCGACGACGCAACCCGGGACGTGGCCCGTGAGCCAGTCGGGATGTGGCTCGCCGAGGCGGGCCCAACGCCACTCGTCGCCCAGGAAGCCGCGGAAGCGCCATTCCCCGTTAAGCGAGACGTCGATGGCGCGCTCAGATGTCACGCTTGCCTGTCACGTTTGCCAGCAGGTGGAAGT
This sequence comes from Steroidobacteraceae bacterium, assembly GCA_025935615.1. Taxonomy (GTDB): domain Bacteria; phylum Chloroflexota; class Limnocylindria; order QHBO01; family QHBO01; genus JAICUY01. The sequence continues at coordinate 16,233 of JAICUY010000043.1, read as the reverse complement.
ACCGGACAAGGAGCATTCGATTCCGGCCGATTCGGGACTCCAGGACAGCTCAGGACGCCGCCTGCTTGTCCGCAACTATTCACAGGCTGGCAAATCGACCAACGATGGCGCGAACTCGCATCCTGCGTGTCCGATACTGCCAGCAGGTGGCACAACGACCACTCGAACCGGAAGCGCCCGTCACTCCTCCCATTCGATGAGGTTCACCTCCCGCACCGGCGCAGCGGCATCGCGCGGAACGAGGAACGTCTTGATCTCGCTCGCGCCGAAGTCGGCCTCGAACTCCCGGTCGCCGAACGCCGGCAGCGAGATCCGCGCCCGCGTAGCCGAACGGGCCGTCTCGTACGCACGCACCACGAGGTCGCGCGAGTCCTCGGCCTGCTTGAGAACCGATACGACCACATTCGAGACGTCGACCGACAGGTACGACGCCGAGCGCGGCAGTGGCCCGGCGTGGAATGTCTCGAGCAGGGCCATCGGCTTCTGGTTCAGCTCGACGGCCCGCTGCACCGTCCCGGCCGACTCCCACGGCCCGATGTGGGGAAGCAGCGCATAGCTGAAGTGCTGGATGCCCTGATCCATGTAGCTGTACTCGAAATCCGCGCGCGGCTCATACGGATCGTGATGCGCGTAGATCGGCGAGCGGACGACGGTCATCCCCATCTCGGCGTAGTGCATCTTGCGACGGTCCACCTCGGCACGGACGTCGAAGCTGTACTTCGAGTCGTTGAGCAGCGACAGCCCGTACAGCGATCGTCGGTCCGGTCGCAGTCCGGTGAGGTCCAGCCAGCGTTGGCCCGGCTCCTCGTCGCCGTTGGTCGGCCGTTCGATGACGCCGTACGGGATCTCGTAGGTCGCGCGCGGCACGAGCAGGTTGGCCGGGAAGCGAAGCTTCAGCGCGCGCTGCTGCTCGTGCCAGTCGAGCGTCGCGCTGACGAACAGCTGCGGCAGCTCGCGGTACAACGTGAAGTCCTGCCGCAGCCGTGACCGCCCGAATTCGCTCTCGACACGGATGGTGGAGCGGACCGGTCCGGACTCCAGCTGCCGGACCGATACGGGCGTGAACACGCCCACGTCGGCGTCGAGCGCGGTCAGGCCGTGGCCCCAGGTGTCGGTCGGGTCGTCGACCACCACCGGCCGCGCCCCTTCGCCGCGCAGCACGTCGAACTCGGCCGCCTTGTCGACGAGGTGCATGAGGAAGCCGGTCTGCGGATCGATGCTCACCTGCAACGCATCGTTCTCCAGGACGAGCTCATCGACGGCCGATGCATCGGCTTCCGCCGCCTCCGCCTCCTCGGTGGACACCGGCGTCACCGTGCTGGCTGCGGCGCCCGGGGTGAGCGTGCCGGCTCCTGTATCGGTCTGGATGCGAACGCGGAACAGGCGGTAGCCGAGGGGCGGCAGGTCCGCCACGAAGCTCAGGCGCTTGCGCGATTCACCGACCGCCGACAGCGACTGCACGACCTGCAGCGGCACTGAGCGGTCCTCGTCGTCGCACAGTGCTTCGACCGGTCCCAGGCTGCCCATCTCGACCTCGACCGGGGCGCGCACCGGCCAGGCGTTGGAGTTGAAGACGACGATCGGCGACGACGGCCCGGCCCAGGCCGGGATACCGCTCACGTCATCGGCCTCGTCGCCCGCCTCCGCCGGAATGTCGATCCTCCACGAAATCGACTGCAACGCGTTGTTCAGCGCGCGGCCACCGAGCGACATCGCCTCGCCGTACATGTCGCGCGCGTCGTCGTATGCGGGCTCGATGCTCGACCCGGCCAGGATGTCGTGGAACTGGTTGAACATGACGTCGCGCCAGGCTGCCTCGAAGACGCTCGGATAGGGCTGCTCGGCGATGTCGTCGGCGATGACCGCCCAGGCCTCTGCCGAGGCGAGCAGGTGCTCGGCCTGGCGGTTCCAGCGCTTCACCCCCGAATGCGCGGCGTAGCAGCCGCGGGCGTGATGCTGGAGCTCGTCGTGGACCACCGGCAGCTCGATACCGTCCGCGCGCACGTCGTCGAAGTAGGTGGGCGGCGCCGCCATCACCATGCGCGGGAAGTCGGCCGAGGCATCCATCTCGCGGATGCTCTCGAGGTTGGCCCGAGTTGGGCCGCCCCCGTGGTTGCCGACTCCGTAGAAGCACATGATCGCGTCGAACGGCTCCTTGAGCTCCGGCACCGTGCGGCGCACGACGCGTTCGAGGTCGCCGCCGGCGGTGGCGTAGCCGTGCGGAATGCGGAAGGCGAGGAGTCGCGAGCCGTCATCGGCCTCCCACCAGAAGGTGCGGCCGGGAAGGCCTTTCTCGTGGGGCTCGGGGCGCAGGAAGACGTACGAGTCCATCCCCTGCTTGCGCAGGATCTGGGGCAGCATGCCGTTGTGACCGAAGGCGTCCGGGTTGTAGCCGGTGGTCGCCGTGACGCCCAGCTTCTCCCGGAAATAGCGTTGGGAGTACAGCCCCTGGCGCACGAAGCTCTCGCCGGACGGGATGTTGCAGTCGGGCTGCACCCACCAGCCGCCGCAGATGACCCAGCGTCCCTCGGCAACGCGCCGCTTGATCTCGGCGAACATCTGCGGATCGTGGCCCTCGAGGCGCCAGTAGTAGGCCGCCGAGCTCGAGGTGAAGACGAAGTCGTCGCTCTCGTCGAGCCGATCCAGCGCGCTGCGGAAGGTGGCCTTGACCTCCTGGAAGGCCTCCTGCCACTGCCACAGCCACACCGCGTCGATGTGGGCGTTGCCGATCATGTAGACCGTGCGGTCCTTCATCCCGAGTCGCTTCTCCTTCGTCATGTCATTCGTGTTCGACCGATGCGCCCGGCTGCGCGAGCGCCCAGGCGTCGATCCGCTCGCTGATGAGATGGATGGCCAGGACGTGCATCTCCTGGATGCGCGCCGTGGTCATGCTCGGGACGGCGTAGGTGTGATCGGCCTGCTCGCCGAGGCGACCACGACTCCCGGTGAAGGCCACCACCTGGGCGCCCTTGTCGCGTGCCGCAGCCGCGCCGCGCAGGACGTTCTCGGCCTCGCCCGAGGTCGAGATGGCGACCACCACGTCGCCCTCGTCGACGAGCGCACGTACCTGCCGCGCGAAGATTTCGTCGTACTCGTAGTCGTTGGCGATGGCGGTCAGGACGCTGCTGTCGGTGGTCAGCGCCACCGCCGGCAGCGATCGCCGATCGGCCCTGTAGTGACCGATGAGCTCCCCGGCGAAGTGCTGCGCGTCGGCCGCCGATCCGCCGTTGCCGAAGAAGACGATCTTGTTGCCGCGCCCCAGCGCGTCGGTCATGAGCGTGGCAATGGCGTCGATTCGCTCGAGCATGGTGTCGCGCACCTGCGCCGCGACGTCGAGGTGCTCGTCCAGCTGGGTTGCGAGGTCGTCGGTCGTCATGCCGCCTCCACCGGTTCGCGGGTCTCCTGCCGGTCGATGGCCACGGCCGCCGCGCCCAGCACGCCGGTCTGGTCGCCGAGCTCGGCCGGCACGATGCGCGCATGGCGCTGCGGCGGCAAGGCGAGCTGGAGCGCGAGGTTGCGAACCGGCTCGAACAGCAGGTCGCCGGCCCGGCTCACGCCGCCGCCGATGACCAGGACCTCCGGCTCGAACGTGTTGAGCACGTTGGCCACCGCGTTGCCGAGGACCGCCGTCGTCTCGTCCCAGATCCGTGTGGCGAGGGCGTCGCCCTGCCGCACGGCCTCGGTCACGCGCTCGGCCGTGATGGCGTCTTCGGTCAGCTGTGAGAGCGAGCTGGGCTCGCCGGCGGCGAGGGCGGCGCGTGCCCGGGCCGCGATGTTGGTGCCCGAGGCCAACGCCTCCGGGCAGCCGCGCCTGCCGCAGACGCACGGCCAGCCGTCGTAGGCCACCGACACGTGGCCGAGCTCGGCGGCATTGCCCGTCTCGCCCCACAGCAACCGGCCGTCGGCGATCACGCCGCCGCCGATCCCGGTCGACACGGTCAGGTACACCATGTTTCGCGTGCCGCGACCCGCTCCCCAGCGATGCTCACCCAGCGCGGCGGCGTTCGCGTCGTTGTCGAGGTAGGCCGGCAAACCGAACGCCGCTTCGAGCCGCCCGACCAGCGGAACGTCGAACCAGCCGGGCAGATTGAGCGGCTGCTGCACGATGCCGCGCCGTGCGTCGAGCGGGCCGCCGCAGCCGACGCCGATGACGGTCGGAGTGCGGTTCCCAGCCACCGTGCGGCCGAGCGCGACGAGCTGGTCGATCACCACATCCGGGCCGCCGGCCACGCGGGTCGGCTCGCGGGCGTCTGCCAGCAGCGTCCCGTCGGGCCTGACCAGTCCGGCGGCCACCTTGGTGCCGCCGATGTCGAGCGCCAGGATGAGCTGGTCAGCCACTCACAGCTCCCCGGCCATGGCGGCATCGCGCAGTGGGGTCAGGCGTGCCTGGGCGGTGGCCATCGCGGCCGCGTTCAGCGGCTCCCAGCGGACTTCGTCGCTGCCACCCCCCTCGATCCCGGCCAGCGGGGTGCCGTCAACCACGTGGCGCACCTGGCGAGCGGCGCCCAGGGCGGCAACCTCGGGCGACGGGTGCCGCCGCACCGGCAGCCCGAACGCATCGGCGCACAGCTGCCCCCAGGCATCGGAGGCCGCTCCGCCGCCGATCAGCGTCACCTCCGACGGCTCCAGCCCGGCCCGTCGCAGCGCGCCGAAGGCGAAGGCCAGGCCGAGCGTCACGCCCTCGGCCACGGCCCGGACGAAGTCGTCCCGGCCATGCTCGGCGCGGATCCCGGCGAACGCAGCGGCTCCCAGCGGCACGTTCGGCGTCCGCTCGCCGGCGAGGTGCGGCAGGAAGACGAGGCCGCGCGCACCGGGCGGCGACGCGAGCAGGGCGGCCTCGAATCCCTCACGGTCCAGCCCGAACAGCTCGCGAATCCACTCGGTCGCCAGGGTGCAATTCAGGGTGCAGGCCAGCGGCAGCCAGCCACCGGCCGAGTCGCAGAACGCGGCGGCGATCCCCTGCGGATCGACGGCCGCAGCGTCGCGGTGCCCGAACGCCGTCCCCGACGTGCCGAGGCTCACCACCAGCGGCCCCTCAACCACCACGCCGGCCCCGATCGCGGCGCACATATTGTCGCCGCCTCCCGCGCTCACCGGCAGCCCGGGCGTCAGGCCCAATGCCTCACCGGCGCCGGCGGACAGCTCACCGACCACCGACAGCGAGTCGACCACCGCCGGCAACGAAGCCTGCCAGTCGCGTCCCTCGTCCAGCGCGGCCAGCACCGCACCGGCGTACGACCGCGACCGCACGTCGAAGTACGCGGTCCCCGACGCGTCACCCGGCTCGGTGACGAACGCGCCGGTCATCCACAGGTTGAGGTAGTCGTGCGGCAGGCAGAACCGCACCGCCCGCGCATAGGCGTTCGGCTCACGGCGTCGCAGCCAGAGGACCTTGGGCGCGGTGTAGCCCGGCAGGAACAGGTTGCCGGTCAGCGCCAGCACCGCCTCCGGTCCACCGAGCGCCGACGTCAAGGCATCGCACTCCGTCACCGTGGTGGTGTCGTTCCACAGCTTCGCGGGTCGTACCGGGAGGCCAGTGGAATCCAGCGCCACCAGCCCGTGCTGCTGCCCCGACACGCCGATCCCGACGACCTCGACCCCCGGCGCGGCGTTGATGGCCTCAGCCACCGCGGCCCGCATCGCGGCAATCCACCAGGCCGGATCCTGCTCGCGCGTCCCGTCATCGGCCTCGATCAGGTCGTGGGGAGCGCGCCCGATGGCCAGCACCGCATCGGTCTCGGCGTCCAGCAGCATCGCCTTGGTCGACTGGGTGCCGCAGTCGATTCCGCAGAAGGCCCGGCGCGCGCCGGAAGACATTGGCTCAGCGGTGGGCATCGGTTTCGAGTGTAGCCTCCCGGCTGGGGGAAGTAGCCTGATCGCATGCCTGGATTGACCGATCCCGTTGCCCTGGGGCCCAACCGCATCGGGCGCTTCTACCGCGGTGGTGCCGAGCTCGAAGCCTTTCGCGGGCTGCCATCGCCGACCGATGCGAACGAGCCCGAAGACTGGGTCGGCTCGGTGACACCCATCTGGCAGCCTTCGGGCCGGACCGATACGGGCCTGTCGCGCCTCCCGGATGGGCGTCTGCTTCGCGACCTGGCGGGCGACATCGGCGTCCTGGTCAAGCTGCTCGATGCCGCCGAACGGCTGCCGATCCACTGCCATCCGACGCGCCCGTTCGCGCAGCGCGTCCTCGGCTCGATCTACGGCAAGGCCGAGGCATGGATCGTCCTCGCCACGCGGCAGATTCCCGGAGCGGACGCGCCGAACATCCGGGTCGGCTTGCGCGACGGCGTGTCGCGTGCGCAGCTCGCCGATTGGGTCGAGCAGCAGCGCACCGACGAGATGCTTGCGGCCATGCCCACGCGCTCGGTTGCACCTGGCGACGTCTGGTTCGTGCCGGCCGGCTCGCCGCACGCCATCGGCCCGGGCGTCTTCATGGTCGAGGTCCAGGAGCCCACCGACTTCTCGATCGTGGCCGAGTGGCGTGGCTTTCCCGTTGCCGAGTCGGCTGCGTCGCTGGGGCGCGGCTGGGATGTCATGCTCGACGCGTTCGACCGCGAGCCGATGACCGACGAGCGCCTCGACTCGCTGCATCAATCGCCCCGCGTCGTCGCGGAATCGGCAGCGCTGGTCGAGACCTCCCTCGTCGAGCAGCCGCCGTTCTTCAGCGCCGCGCGCCTGGTCGTGCACGGGCCGGCGGGCTGGCCGTTCGGGGACGCCTTCACGGTCGGGATCGTGCTGCGGGGATCCGGCTCCCTGCGCGGCTCGTCGGCCGAGCTCCGGCTGGAGCGCGGGGTCACCTTCGTCATGCCGGCCGGCGGCGGCCAGCTCGACGGTTCCGACCTCGAGCTCATCGTGTGTCGCGGATATCCCGAGCGCGCGCCGGCGCTACATCGCTCGGAGCGATAGTGGCAACGAATGATCGCTGGTGACGATTCCGGTCACGCCGCCTCGGCCAGCGGGACGCCCGGATCCGACAGCCGCGCGCGATCGACGCGCTCCTCCGACTCGACCAGTCGCAGCAACTCCTCGCCGTCATCCCACAGGTTCGCGTTCATCGCCGCCGCCACGCGCCCGTCGGCCAGCCAGAAGGCGTGGAACTCGCGCCCCGGGACGTCGCCACGCACGATGACCTGTTCCCAGGCGGGCGCGTAGCCCCGGTACTCCATGCCGAGGTCGAACTGGTCGGAGAAGAAGTACGGCGTGCGGGCGAAGACCTCGCGCGCGCCGAGGATATTGAGCGCCGCGGTTCGGCCCTGGTGGATGGCGTTGTCCCAATGCTCGACGCGGATGTGCCGGCCGAACCGTGGATGCCACGCGGCGGCCACGTCGCCCGCGGCGTAGATGCCCGGCACCGAGGTGCGCAGGTGCTCGTCGACCGCGATTGCGCCACCGGTGGTCTCGAGGCCGGCGCGGATGGCGAGCGGAATGCGCGGCATCACGCCGACCCCGACCACCACCAGGTCCGCCGCCACCCGCTGGCCGTCCGACAGCACGACGGACGAGACGCGCCGGTCACCGTCCAGCCCCGCAACGTGCCCGTACACCAGCCGGACGCCGTTCGACTCGTGGAGGTCGCGGTACACCTCGGCGACCTCGGGCCCGAGCACGCGCTCCAGCGGGCGCGGCAGGTTCGAGATGAGCGTCACCTCCGACCCCATCTGGCGCAGCGAGGCCGCCACCTCGCTGCCGATCCAGCCACCGCCGATGACGGCGACCGAACGTGCGGAAGCCGCCGCCTCGCGCAACGCATCGGCGTCCTCCACGGTGCGGAGGTACAACACGCCGTCCAGGTACGCCTGCGCAGCCCCCAGCGAGCGCGGCGCCGCGCCGGTGGCGATCAGCAGGGCGTCGTAGTCGAGCGTCGTGCCGTCGTCGAGGTTGACCCAGCGGGCATGCGGATCGAGCGTGACCGCACGCCGGCCGCGCCACAGCTCGATCCCCTCGGACTCATAGTGCGACTCGGGTTTGACCTGAGCCTTCTCGATCGGCTCCTCGCCACGCAGGTAGCCCTTCGACAGCGGCGGACGCTCGTACGGCACCGCCACTTCGGCGCCGACCAGGGTCACCTGGCCGCCGAAGCCCTGCTCGCGCAGAGCGAACGCCGCCGTGGCGCCCGCCAGGCCGCCACCCACGATCACGACCGAATCCAGCTTGCGCATGACGTCTCCTCAGAACCGATAACGGACGAACAGGTGATGGGCTGCCTGACGCAGACCGATGAGCGTCCCCCACTTCGCGCCCTCGACATCGAAGCCGACGCCCTCCACCAGCGCCAGACGCGACGAGTCCTTCCCGCGACCGGCGATCTGCGGCGCGATGGTGAGGAACAGCTCGTCGACGAGCGCCGCGGCGAGCAGCTCTCCGAACAGGTGCGGCCCGCCTTCGCACAGGACCAGCCCAAAGCCACGCTCGGCGAGGCGGGCAACGAGTGCAAGGGGCTCGACCGCGTCGGTCCCGGCGGTCACGACCGCGACGTGCGATCGAACGTCGTGCAGCCTCGGAGCGGCGTGGTCGCTGGTGACGATGAGCACCGGCACCTCCGGATCGGCGAGGCCGGGACGGTCGAGGTCGATCTCACCCGACCCGGTGACCACCACGGTCGTCGGGTTGGCCGCCAGCCGGAGCGAAGCGCGCAGCGCCCCGTACTCGGCGGCGGAATCGGGATGGATGAACTGCGGCGTCCACGCCTCGCCGGCCCCGGCCCGCAGCGTCCCGGCGCCGATCAGCACCGCATCGGACAGCGAGCGCAGCAGCCCCATCACGAACCGATCGGGCTCGAAGAAGCCGCTGATCTCGCCGCCGCCGGTCGCCTCCGGCGTCCCGTACGAGACGACGCCGTCGAGCGTCGAGACGAAGTTGACCGCGATCGTCGGACGGTCGCCGCGGAGCTGAACGGCGAGGTCGCCACCGTACCGGTCCTGCAGGGGCGGCGGCAGGTTGCCGCCGCGCATCGGTCCGTCCGCACGCGGTTCGTGGATGAGCGCGCGGAGATTCGTCGCCGGCGCCCTGACGGCCATCAGCGCGCGCCGCGATGAATGCCGGCGACCTCGAAGAACTCGCGCCGCAGGGCCGGATCCTTCTCGTAGACGCCGCGATAGCCGGTGGTGCGGGTGGTGGCGCCATCCTCGCGCACGCCGCGCATCTGGGTGCAGAGGTGGTCGGCCTCGAGGTAGACCGCCACGCCGTGCGCGTTGAGCAGATCCTCGAGCGCCTGCGCGATCTGGTAGGTCATCCGCTCTTGGACGCCGAATCGCTTGGTCAGGACGCGGACGAGGCGGGTCAGCTTGCTGATACCGATGATCTGGTCGTGCGCCACGTAGCCGACGTAGGCGCGGCCGAAGAAGGGCAGCGCGTGGTGCTCGCACAGCGCGAAGAACGGGATTGGGCCTTCGACGATCTGCGCCAGCTCACAGTTGGTGTCGCCGTGGCACTCGGTCGGAAACACGGTGACCAGCTTGGGGTCGCCCTCGTAGCCTTCGGTGGCGTCGATCAGCGCCTGCAGGAAGCGGCGCGGGGTTTCGGCAGTGCCCGGCGTGTCGAGGTCCATGCCCAGGCTGTCGAGGATCTCGGCGAGGTAGCCCTCGTACCGCCGGCGCTCGTCGGTCGAGATGGTGCGGTGCTCGCCGTCGAGCAGGGCGGGGGACGTATCGGTCGTGCTGTCGGTGTCGTCCGCCGTCGCGGCATGCAGGTGGGTCAGAGCCATGGGATCCTCGTGGAAATTTTCTATCGCGTGGCTTGGCTATTGATACAGTTCGCCGCGGCCGTTGTCAACTCTATCGCTAGGAACGGCGTGTGATACAGTTCGGTGATGGCTACGCTCAAGCGTGATGAGGATCTGACCGCCATCGGCTTGCTCGACGAGCCGATGCGTCGCGCGCTGTACGACTGGACGGTCGCCCAGGGCCGTCCGGTGGGCCGTGAGGAGGCCGCCCGCGCGCTCGGCATCACGCGTGCGCTGGCCACCTTCCATCTCGATCGGCTCGCCGAGGCGGGTCTGCTCGACAGCGGCTATCAGCGCCTCACCGGGCGCGTGGGTCCCGGAGCGGGCCGGCCGGCCCGTGTCTACTGGCGCGCCGAGCGCGAGTTCAACGTCTCGGTCCCCGACCGGCGCTACGAGCGCGCCGCCGAGCTGTTCGCCACTGCCCTCGCCGACCTGGCCGGCGAGACGATGCCCGAGCCGCTCGAGGCCGCCGCGCGCGAGATGGGAACGACACTGGGCAAGACGTCACGGCGTGGGAACCAGACGAAGCGGCTGATGAACGTCCTGGCCTCAGGTGGCTATGAGCCGGACCTCGACACCAACGGCGTCATCCGCCTGCGCAACTGCCCGTTCCACGCGCTGGTGGAGCAGCACCGGCCGCTGATGTGCGGGACGAACCTCGCCATGGCGCAGGGGATCGTCGACGGCGCGGGCGTCAGCGAGATCGAAGCCGTCCTCGATGCGCGACCCGGGTTCTGCTGTGTGGCCTTCGTCCCGAAGCCGAAGGCGGCGTCCTAGCCGACGACCCGGTCGACGATTTCCCCTAACGCTTGCAACCGCGGCACAGAGATGCGGCGCAGCGCGCCGTCCCAGTCGTCGTCCCGCACGGCCGGGATCGCATCGGTCCAGACCGCGCGCCCGGCGAGGAAGCCGGAGGCCCCTCCCCGGCAAGCAGCCTCGACCGCACCGGCGAAGTCGGCCGCGGCGACGCCCGACGACAGCACCACCCACGGACACGGCACCACGTCGGTGATGGCCCGCGCGCCGGCGGTGATGGCCTCGGCCGGCCCGCGACCGGCGAGCGGCACCTCGGCCTTGTACAGGTCGGGCTCGCACGCGCCCAGCTCTCGAGCGGCATCCAGGATCGCCTCCTCGCGCCGATCGGCGTCGGCACGCACCACGCCCTCGACGATCGCCAGCAGCCCGGCGGCGTGCGCCGCAGCGATGAACTCGCGCGTCATCTGCAGCCGCCGCTGGAGGTCGCCGTCGTCACGCCAGATGACGAGCAGCTTCAACGCAACCGCGCCTGCCTCGCGCGCGGCCGCGAGATCCAGCCCGGAATCGAGGTACGTGTCGTCGACGACCCCCCATCGTTCCTGCACCAGCCGGTCGTCGGCCACGATCAGCGCGCACGACGGGTCGAGTACGCCGGCCTCCAGCGTCGGCCTCAGCCCGAACGGTCGGTCGACCAGCAACGCCGACGCGTACGGCGACAGCACGCGCGCGACCGCGAGCTTGAAGGCGACCAGCGTCGCATCGTCGACTTCCGCGCCGGTCTCGCTGCGGAAGATGGTGCGCAGCGACTCGCGCTGGTCCATGGCGACCATCGCGAACGCGCCCGACGGGCGCGCCAGCGCATCCAGGGAAGCGGTTGCGATCTGCGTTTTAGGGCTCCTCGTCGGTTTCGGTGACGCGGCCTTCGTATCGGTCGGTCAAGGCCAGGCTGAAGTTGGCGATCGCCAGCCAGATGAGCGCCAGCCCGAAGGTGACGACGATCCCGATCGCCGCGGTGGCCATCGCCAGCAGAGCGCCGGACAGCACGGCGAACGCCAGCACCCGCATCGGGTGGCTGAGCAGCACCTGCAGCCCGAGCCGCAGGCGAGGACGGATCGCCTCGCCGTCGTGCAGCGGATCGAGCAGCACCGGCCAGGTGACGACGGCGTACGACCAGATGGCCAGCAGCAGGTAGACCGCGCCGACGGCCAGCACGGCGGTCAGCAGCTGGCCCGAGCCGAGGCCGACGAACACGTCCAGCCACAGGACGAAGGTGATCACCAGCTGCAGCGTGCCGAGCGCCAGAAAGGCCCACGGACGTCGCATCGGCGCCAGGAAGTCGGTGAAGCGGGCGCCGCCCGAGCGCACCTGCACGATCGCCATCCGCATCAGGCCCGCAACCGGAAGGATCATGGGGATCGCCAGCAGGTAGCCCGCCGGTGCGCGACCGACCACCAGGCTCATGATCACCAGCAGCACGCCGATCGCCAGGTTGGCCAGCAGGAAGCGCCAGGCGTTGTCCGCAAAATCGACGACGCCCGAGGCGAATGATCCGAGCACGCGAGGCGGCGGCAACGGACGGGCGGTCATGGTGGCATGGTAGAGGCCATGGCCTCCGATCGCCCGACTGACGCCCGGCCATGGTGGCAGGGCGCGGTCATCTACCAGATCTATCCCCGCAGCTTCGCCGACGCGAACGGCGACGGCATCGGCGACCTGCGCGGCATCATCGACCGGCTCGACCATCTGCGCGGCACCGATGCATCGCTCGGCGTCGACGCCATCTGGCTGTCGCCCATCTTCCCCAGCCCGCTGCACGACTTCGGGTACGACATCAGCGACTACACCGATGTCGCGCCCGAGTTCGGGTCGCTCGCCGACCTCGATGCGCTGATCACTGCCTGCCACGACCGCGGTCTTCGCCTGCTGCTGGACCTGGTTCCCAACCACACCTCGATCGAGCATGCCTGGTTCGTGGAGAGCCGGTCATCGCGCTCCAACCCCCGGCGCGACTGGTACAGCTGGGCCGATCCGGCGCCGGACGGCGGCCCGCCCAACAACTGGCGCTGTGCCTTCGGCCCGCCGGCCTGGACCTTCGACGAGACGACCGGGCAGTACTACCTGCACTCGTTCTACCCCGAACAGCCGGACCTCAACTACCGCAACCCCGCGGTGGCCGATGCGATGCACGAGGTGATGCGCTTCTGGTTTCGCCGCGGCATCGACGGCTTCCGGGTGGACGCCGTGGCCCATGTCCTCAAGGATCCGCTGCTGCGCGACAACCCGCCCTACCGGCGCGAGACGTGGATGCCGGGCTTTGGGATGCGCATGAACCAGGATCCGCTGTGGAACATGGACCGGCCGGAGGTGCACGAGGTGGTGCGCGGCCTGCGCCGCGTCGCCGACGAATTCGAAGGGCGGGTGCTGATCGGCGAGATCTACACGCCGGTCGAGCGCCTGGCGGGATATCTCGGCGAGGATCGCGCCGACGAGTTTCAGCTCGCCTTCGACTTCGAGCTGCTGAACACGCCATGGGACTGGCGGTTGTTCATGCTGGCCATCGAGCGGGCCGAGGCGCTGCACCCGCCCGGCGCGTGGCCGACCTACGCGCTGTCGAATCACGACAACCCGCGCACGGCGACGCGCTACGGCCGCGAACGGGCGCGAGTCGCGGCCTTTCTGCTGCTGATGCTGCGCGGCGTGCCGGTGCTGTACCAGGGAGAGGAGATCGGCATGGTCGACGCCGCCCCTTCGGCGGCGGGCGATCGCGCCGGCCGCGATGCGCAGCGGACGCCGATGCAGTGGGATGGCTCGTCGAGCGGTGGCTTCACCGCGGGTCGGCCCTGGCTGCCGCTGGTCGACCAGGAGCGCGTGAACGTGGCCGCCCAGGCCGGCGACTCCGGCTCTCTGCTCTCGCTGTACCGCCGCCTGCTCCAGGTTCGCGCCGTCACGCCGGCGCTGCGGTGCGGGACGCATCGGTCTGTCTTCGAGCTCGCCGAGGGAGTCTTGGGCTGGATCCGGGAGGCCGAGGGCGACCGCGTCCTGGTGCTCTGCAACCTGACGGATGAGCCGCGCGCCCTCGATCCCGCGCCGCTCCGACGGTTCGGAACGCCCGATCGGGGCGAGGTGCTGGTCGCGACGAGCGACCGAGCCGGCCATGCTGAGCTGAGGACGCTCGTGCTCGAGCGGCTCGAGGGCGTGGCACTCTCGGCCTGATGGTCAGGCGCCGCGGCGGCCTTCAGCCGTAGCCGCGCTTGAGGAGATGCCGCGCTCCAGCCTCCATTGCGGCCGGCGACGCGACCTCGAAGTCGAGCGCGTTGGCCAACCGATCGGTGATGTTGAACGCGAGGCACACGGCCAGGGCATCCTCGACCTGCTGGCGCGAGGCGCCTGCAGCAACAACGTCGCGCACCTCGTCCGCGGTCACCGTGTGGTTGCGGCTCAGGGAGCCGATCAGCCGCAACGTGGCCCGCAGCGTCTCGTCGATGGGTGCCGAGTCGAGATCGGCGAGAGTTGCCTCGACCTTGTGCTCGTCGGCGTACCAGATGCGCGACGTCGCCGAGTGGGCGGCGACGCAGAACGGGCAGGCGTTCACCTTCGACACATAGGCGGCCATGAGCTCTCGGTCCCCGACCGACCAATCCGAACGACCGCGCATGGCTTCCTGGGTGAGCGGCCCGGCGCCGTAGAAGTCGGGCCGGTAGAGGGCAACCTTGACCGCGTCGACCACGGGATGGCCGGACATCAGCCGGATCAGGGTGAACAGCATCCTGGTCCGGAGCCTCTGGCCATGGTCGAAGATCGAGAGTCGCATTCAGGCCGACTCCATCGCCAGATCAAGCGCGGCCAGCGCGGTCTGGTACTGGCGAGCGGACTGCCCGATGGCCGCGCACACCACCAGCTCGAAGACCTGATCTTCACTGAGCCCGTCGGCTCGCACGGCCGCAATGTCGGCGTCGCTGACGCGATAGGGGCGCTGCGCAACCTTGTCCACTAACTCGCTGAGCGGCGGATTCAAGCCCTCATTCGCGAATGCTGCGCGGCGCAGCGCTTGAGACGCCTCGCCTGGCCCTTCGACGACCCGTTCGACGAGCGCGTGGTAGAGGGAGCCGACTTGCGTCATTCGTCGGTCGTCTCGATCACCGACAGGATGTTGCCGGCCGGATCCTTGAACCAGGCGATCGGCGGTCCCCACCGGCGCATGATGCCGCGCTCGTCCTGCCCCGAATCCGGGTAGCGCTCGAAGCTGATGCCTGCTGCCGTCAAAGCGTCGACCGCCGCGTCGATGTCCGGGACCGGGAAGTTCAACGTGGTGTAGGTCGCCGGCTGATGGTCGTCCTTGGGATAGATCAGGCCGCGCCCGCCGTTGCCGAATTGCAGGTTGAGCATGCCGTTGTCCTCGGTGACCTCCAGGCCGAGCGTCTCGCCGTAGAACTGGCGTGCGGCCGCGATGTCGTTGGTCGAGAAGCCGGAGAAGGCGTGGCTGTCGCGCAGCATGGAAGTCCTCCTGTCGTTCGCTGATCACTCTCGAAGTCAAGACCGATACGAGCGGGCCGAATCATCGGTTCGCCTACACCGGCAGGCGGACCGTCACCGTCGTTCCGCTCCCCTCCTCACTTGCGAGCTCCACCGTTCCGCCGTGCGCGGCGACCAGATCGCGGACGATGGCCAGCCCGAGGCCCGCGCCCGCCGAGTCGGCCGATCGCCAAAAGCGGTCGAAGGCGTGCGCCGCCGCGTCGCGTGACATGCCGGTACCGGTGTCGCGGACGGTCAACGTGAGCTCACCAGCAGACGCCGCCACCGCGACGACCATCTCCCTACCGGCCGGTGTGTGCCGCAGCGCGTTCGAGACGAGGTTGGCGACGACCTGATGCATCCGCTGCGGATCGAGCTCGAGCTCGGGAAGGTCCGGGGGCGCCTCGACCCGCAACGCCACCCCCGCCGCGTCTGCCTGGGGCTCGAAGCTGGCAACCGCGTCCCGCGCGATCGCGCCCAGGTCCGATGGCTCGCGGTGCAGCTGGAGCGCTCCCGTATCGGTCAGCGACAGCGTGCGCAGGTCCTCGATCAGATGCTCGAGGCGCCGGGTCTCGGCCTGGATCCGTTCGAGGTGCTCGTGATCGGCCGGGTACAGGCCGTCGAGCATGCCCTCGACCGTGCCCTGGATCACGGTGAGCGGCGTGCGCAGCTCGTGGCTCACCTCGGCCAGCAACCGGCGGCGCTGCTCGTCGCCCTCCGCCAGCCGGCGGCTCATGGCGTTGAACGCCCGCGACAGCGAGCGCACCTCGCCGCTCCCACGCTCGGTCACCTGCGTCCCGAGCTGGCCGGCCTCGACCCGCGCCGATGCCTCGATCAGCTCCCCCACCGGTGCCATCGTCCGCCGGAAGCCGCGCGCCACGCCGACGCCGATGACCACCACGATCACGAACAGGATCAGCGGCGCCAGGCGGCCAAGGTGGCCGCCCCACAGCGAACCGACGAGCGAGCTCAGGCCGACCACGACCAGGACCAGCAGAACGACGATCAGCAACGCGAATCCGGCCATGCGGCGCATGAAGCCGCGTCGCATGCGACGCCATGCCTCCGGACCCTGCGGCGGCCACCGCTCATCCTCGGGCCACCATGGCGGTCGCCGGCCACGGGGACGCCAATCGTGCGGCGGAGGGCGCATCGGTCCGCTCAATTGCCCAGCCGGTAGCCGACGCCGTACACCGTGTGCAGGTAGCGTGGCGTGTGCGGATCGGGCTCCAGCTTGC
>JAICUY010000097.1 GCA_025935615.1 Steroidobacteraceae bacterium | reverse complement strand
CTACATCGCCTCGGGTCCGTTCAAGCTCGACGCCTGGGAGCACAACGTCAGCCTGACCCTGGTGCCCAACGAGAACTGGGCCGGTGGTGAGGCGGCCAAGGTCGACGAGATCGACATCCCGATCTACAAGGATCCGGATGCGGCCTTTGCGGCCTACCAGGCGGGTGAAGTGTCCACGGCAGGAGTGCCGCAGGCGAATACCGCCCAGATGAGGGCGGAGCATCCCGATGAGGTCCTGCAGGGCGACACCCTGGCGACCTACTACCTCGGCTTCGATATGAAGGACAAGAGCGGCATGGTGGCCAAGAGCAAGGCTCTGCGCCACGCGCTGTCCGAGTCGATCGATCGGCAGACCCTGATCGACACCGTGCAGCAGGGCGTCGGCACGCCGGCGACCAGCATGGTCCCCAAGGGCATGCCGGGCAACCAGCCGGATATCGGGCTCCCGTTCAATGTCGATCAGGCCAAGGCTGACCTCCAGACCGCACTCGGTGAGCTGGGCCTGAATTCGGCCGGCGATATCAAGGTCGAGCTGGGCTTCAACTCGGGTTCGGGGCATGAGCCGATCATGCAGTTCATCCAGGCCAACTGGAAGGACAACCTCGGCATCGAGGCCAAGCTCACCGGTGTGGAGTGGAATACGTACCTCGAGCAGCTGGCCGAGGATCCCTATGACGTCTTCCGCCTCGGCTGGTCGGCTGACTATCCGCATCCACAGAACTTCCTGGGGCTGTTCACCTGCGATTCCGGCAACAACGACACCGGCTATTGCAATCCGGCGTACGACAAGCTGGTCCAGCAGGCGAACGCGGATCCGAGCTTCGACTCGCAGGTCGCGACCTACGAGCAGGCGCAGGAGCTCCTGGTCGAGGATGCGCCGGTCATCTTCGTCTACTGGTACGGCCGCTTCACCGCGGTCAAGCCGGGGGTGCATCTCATCGCCACCGGCCTCGACAGCACGACGGGCATGACCTTCCCGGAGAAGATCACCGTCTCAGACGAGTAGGCGGTCTGAGCGGAAGGGGTGGCCGGCCCGCCGGCCACCCCTTTTTGCTGGGTCACATGCCGCCGATGGAGGGTTGTGATGCTCACTCGACCATGCACCGGCGACCTGTATCACGCGTTCGACTTCTGGATCGGTCGCTGGGACGTCCACGATGCGGATGGCTTCCTCATCGGCCGCAACCGCATCACCCGGCTGTTCGATGGTTGCGCGCTCCGCGAGGAATGGCGCGGCCTGAGCGGCTTGCGCGGCACGAGCCTCAATGTCTATGTGCCGTCACGCGAGGTGTGGCACCAGACCTGGGTCGACTCGGCCGGCAACCTGCTTCAGCTCGAGGGCGGCCTGCGGGACGGCGCGATGGTGCTCGAGGGCATCACCGCCGACGCCGACGTGCCCGGGCGCATCGTTCGGCATCGGGTCAGCTGGTCGATCGTGGAGGGTGACCCCGGTCGCGTTCGCCAGCACTGGCAGATCTCGACCGATGAGGCCGCTTGGGAGACCGCCTTCGACGGTCGCTACCGCCGGACCTAGCGGAGCAGGCGGAACGTGGACAGCAGCGTGGTTCCCGGACCGCACCCACCACACGCGACTGCCGGAGCGGGTGCGACCTCGATGGCGCTGCCAAGCTCGCGACCGCGGCGGAGAAGGACGGCCGCCTGGGCCTGCCAGCCGCGATGCTCGACCTCGACCCGACAGCTTGACGGTCCGGTCGAGCGAAAGCGCGCCTCAACCTCGCTCTCGCCGGAGCCTGCCATCGAGACACTGATTCTCACCCGGTGTGGCGGATCCCACACGGTCATGCGGCCGGGGCGGAGCGCTGTGCCGGGCGGCCACCATCGGTCCATCTGCTCGGTCCATGTCGCGAACGCGCGCTCGACGGGTACGCGGAGGTCGATGGAGCGCCGGATCGGATCCTCCATCGAGGTGAACGTTCGTCGTCGCGCGAGCGTCTGCATCTCGCCTAGGACTAGGCCGTCACGCGGCGAAATGTTCACCGTGTGCGCCGAAGGCGGACGTGGAGCGGGAGACGGGATTCGAACCCGCGACATCAACCTTGGAAGGGTCGCGCTCTACCAACTGAGCTACTCCCGCGCAGCGACGAGCGTACCAGAGGCCGGGCGGCGTCTCTTCCCGGCGGGCATGGTTCGTGCGCCATGGCGCCGTGACATCTATCCCCCGCGCCTCCGGAGCTGCCGTGGATCGCCGACAGATCGAGCTGCAGATCAGGATCATCCGCGTCACCTACCGTGGCGAGGTGCGCCGTCACGGATCCGATGCGATGCACGAGTTTCGAGCACGTGCCACCGAGCTGTTGCGCAAGGTGGAGCCGGCCGCGGAGGAGCCCGATCTTGTCGAGGCGATCAGCGCGCTACGGCACGAGATCGGCCTGGACAGCGACGATCCCTAGGACGTCGTTGTTTCGGCCAGCAGCTCGTCGATGGCCTGGGACAGCTCGTCGATGCCGAACGGCTTCTGCAATGCACGGACGCGCTGCGTGGTCTGCAGATCCTCGGCGATCTCGTGCAACGCGTCGACGTCGGCGCTACAGACCAGCACGGGCACACGATCGAGATCGGGATCGCGGCGAACCTCCTGCGCGATCTCCCAGCCGTGGAGGCGCTCGCCTCCCATCCGCAGATCGATCATCAGCACGTCCGGGTGCGACGCCTTGATGCGGTCCAGCGCGTTGCTCAGATCGCCGTCGATGAGCGTCGTCTCGTGCCGATCATCGGCCAGGATCTCCCCGACGAGCTCGAGAAAGGCCGGATTGTCGTTGACGACGGTGATGCGAGCCATGCGGCGCGGCCTCCGGTCCGTGCTGCCCCCGATCCACGCTCGGGAGCCGTTGGCGGCAGGGATTGTACGCCTGCCCGCCGAGAAGGTCAGCGGGCAAGCTCGCGCATGAAGGCCGCAATCCGCTCGATGGCGTCGTCGAGGACCGGACCGATGCCGTGGCCAACTTCCGGATACGTGACCAGCTCGGCATGCGGCAGGCGGCGTATCGTACGGCGCAGCAGAACGATATCGGCGCGTGGATCGCGCTCGCCGGAGAGCAGCAGGACCGGGCACTCGATCTGCGACCAGTGCGCCGTGCGCTCCTCCGACATCGCCGTCCGCCCGGGGAGGTGGAGGGGGTACGACAGCAGCACGAGGCCACGCACGGGCACCTCGGCGGCGAGCATGGACGCCACCCGCCCGCCGAACGAGTGCCCGCCGATGACCGCGTTCGGCGTTGCGTTCAGCGCCGTCCGGTAGGCGGGCAGTGCTCGCTCGGCGCTGCCGCGGGGCAACGCGACGCCGCGTGCGGTGACGTCGCGGCCGGCGAGGCCGCGGATGATCGGTCCCAGACGCTCGACGCCGCCCGACGCGCCGGGCGCGAGCAGGATCTGGGTCGGCGCCGGCATCGCGCCATCTTGCGGCCGGCGACGGCTTGTCCGCTTGAGATTCCGAGCAGGAATGCGTACGCTTGGCGGCCACCCCGAGCCTGGAGTCGACCGTGCCCGCACTCCATAGTGGGCGCCGAACGCTCGGCCGTCGCATGGCGGCCGGGGTGCTGGCGCTGTTCCTCATCGGTCTCGTGCCCGGCATCGTGGCTGCCGGCGGTCCGGTGGTGGGCGCCGATACCGCGGGCCAGAGCAAGGGCGGCTTCAAGCATCTGCCGATCGGCTACGACGTGAGCTACCCGCAATGCACCAAGGCCTTGCCGAGCGACGTCGCCTTCGGCATCGTGGGCGTCAACCGCGGCATCGTGTTCAGCCAGAACCCGTGCCTCGGCGCCGGCGCTCGCCCCAGCCAGCTGAAATGGGCCGGCCAGAACGCGGGACTGTACGCCAACACCGGCAATCCGGGTCCCGAGCTGTCGAGCCACTGGCCGGTGGGGCAGACGCAGCCTCGCGTCTGCGAGCCGGATGACCCCGATACGGCGGCGTGCGCCTACGACTACGGCTGGAACGCTGCCGAGGACGCCTACCGCTCGGCCGTCGAGGCCTACATCTCGCTCGGCTGGGCCGATCAGGGCGCTGACCGCACGCCGGTCGCGAACCGGTGGTGGCTCGACGTCGAGAGTGCCAATTCGTGGCGCGACGATCCGCAGCTGAACGTTGCCGCCCTGCAGGGGGCGGTGGCGTACCTCGAATCGGTCGACGTCGCCGGCGTCGGCTTCTACTCGGCTCCCTGGATGTGGAGCGAGATCACCGGCGATACCGACGCCTTCGCCGCCTATCCGAGCTGGGTCGCCGGCGCCAGCACCCTGCGCGGCGCGCAGCGAAATTGCATCGGCTCCGGCTTCACGGGCGGCCACGTCGCCCTGGCACAGTACTTCTCCGGCGGCTTCGACGCCGACCACGCCTGCTGAGCGCGGGTACTGCCGGCCGTCGCACGCGGTACTTTCGACCCCTGCGGTAGGCGCCGCGGAGACCGTACCGTCTCGCTCCATGCCGGTTCTCACCGCGCGGCGCGACCTGAAGCGCCACGCGCGCGACGCGCACCTGCTCAGCACCGTCAGCGTGGCGATCATCGCCTGCGCCGTGTCGCTGATCGGTCGCGGCCTACAGACGACGTTGATGGTGGCCGCGGTGAGCGCCCTGTTCGTGGGCGCCCAGCTCGCCCTCGGCGCGCTGCCGAACCGCCGGCGCCGCCTCGGGCCGACCGGCTGGTCGCTGCTGCGGCTGGTGCTGGCCCTGGCCTTCGTCGCGTCGCTGCTCGAGGTGGCCGGCGGCACGAGCCGCGTGCTGACCGGGCTGTACCTCCCGGTGGTCGCAGCCGCCGCGGCGCTCGGGACGACCCAGGCCGTGGTCATCGGGGCACTGGCCGCGCTGATCTACCTGCTTCCCGAGTTGCGCGATCCGTTCAGCGTGGCCGAGATCCCGCTGCGGGGATTGAGCCTCGTCGGTGTCAGCCTGTTCCTGGCCATCGGCACGCGCCAGGTGGTCGGCACGCTCGAGCACCGCACCCGGCAGATGCGCCTCGCGATCATG
>JAICUY010000108.1 GCA_025935615.1 Steroidobacteraceae bacterium | reverse complement strand
TGGGCGGCGCTCGACTCCGGTGCGTCGGCCAGCAGCTCGAGACGCGGCAGGTCCCAGCTGCGCTCGGTCGATTCCAGCGCAGCATCGCCCTCAACCGGTTCGACCGCTTCGACCGATGCGCCATCGGTCATGCCGTCCTCGTCTGGACCGGCATCCCCGTCGAGTGGCAGGTTGGCGCTCGGCGGTGGCTGCACCGCGATGGCGGTGGCGGCCGAAGGGACGGAGATGCGCGGCGCACGCGTGCCCGCGGCGGGCTCGGGACGCTGGCGGCGGACGATGAGCGGCGGCTCGTCCTGCTCACCCGCGCCGCCGAAGGCGCCGCGTACTCGATCCAGCAGGCCGGTCCGCGGCTCGGCGACCGGTTCGGGAACCGGCTGTGTCCGGCGCGCGCGGGCCGTGCCGGCGCGCCGCGCCTCCGCCTCCGCCAGGTCGGCGCGGTCGTCACGTCGTTCCACGTAGCCAGCCACCAGGTCGCCGACCGTCATGTTGAAGTAGAGCAGCAGGCCGACCACCAGCAGCAGCGCCAGCACCACCCAGGCACCGATCGGGCCCACCGCCCCGCGCACCACCCGCGCCACCGCGGTGCCGATCACTCCCCCACCGTCACCGACCAGCTGGAACACGCCGAGCAGCGAGAGCGCCACGATCGCCGCGCCGCTGGCCGCCATCCAGCGTTCGGCGGGCATGGCCTTCATCCACAGCATCAATGCGAAGCCCGCCAGCAGGGGGGCGGCGAAGGCGATTCCCCAGCCCAGGAGGTACGTCAGCGCGTCGTGCCACGGCTCGACGATGGCTCCCGCCTTCGGCGCGAAGACGGCGATGACGCTGATCACCGCCAGGAAGACGAGGACCAGCGCCAGCACCTCACGCACCAGCCGTCCGCTGAGGCGGAACGTGCTGGCGGCTCGGCGCCGCGTGGTCCGTCGGCGACGCGTGGCGGTCCGGCGGCGGCTCGTCACGTCCTCGGGTTATACCTCCATGACGATCGGCAGGATCATCGGCCGGCGCTTGGTCCGCTCGAAGAAGAAGCGTGACAGCGTATCCCGGATCTTGGCCTTCAGGTAGCCGGCCTCTGCGGCGTGCTCGTCATGGGGCGGCTGCCGCAGCTCATCGGCCAGGTGACCGCGGGCGGCCTCCATCACCGGGTCGTCCGGGTCGGACAGGAAGCCGCGACCGATGAGGTCCGGACCGCTGACAGGCTGGCCGGTGCGCCCGTCGACGGTGAGCGCCACCATCACCACGCCATCGCTGGCCAGCATCCGCCGGTCGCGCAGCACGACGCCGTCGATCCCGTCGATGGTGGCGATTCCGTCCACCAGCACGGCGCCGGCCGCCACGCTGCCGTCCAACCGCGCCCGGCTGCCGTCGAACGACACGACCTGGCCGTTCTCGAGCACGAAGATCTTGTCGACGTCCACGCCGGCCTCCTCGGCCAGCAGGCCGTGCTGCACGAGCATGCGGTACTCGCCATGGACCGGGATGAAGTGGCGTGGCTTGACGAGGCTCAGCATCAGCTTCAGCTCCTCGCGCGAGCCGTGGCCCGAGACGTGGCAGTGCTGCATCGGCTCGTACTGGACCATCGCCCCTTCCTTGAACAGGTTGTCGATGGTCTTGGCCACCGCCTCCTCGTTGCCGGGGATGGGCGAAGCCGACACGATGACCGTGTCGCCGGGCTCGATGGTGATGTTGCGGTGGTCGCGGTTGCTCATGCGGGTCAGCCCCGACATCGGTTCGCCCTGCGAGCCGGTCGTCATCACCACCAGCTTCTCCTTCGGCAGGCGCTGCAGCTGGTCCTTGCCGACCAGGGTGCCGTCGCGCGCATCCAGGTAGCCGAGCTCGCGGGCGATCGCGGTGTTCTGCTCCATCGAGCGGCCGATGGTGACCATCTTGCGGTCGTGATCGGCGGCCGCGTCGATCACCTGCTGGATGCGACCGATGTTGCTGGCGAAGGTGGCAACGATGACGCGGCCGGGCGCGTCCCCGATCAGCCGATCCAACGAGACACCGACCGTCGACTCGGACAGCGTGTAGCCCTCCCGTTCGGCGCGCGTGGAATCGGACAGCAGGAACTCGACGCCGCGGTTGCCGATCTCGGCGATGAGTCCCAGGTCGGCACGTCGCGCATCGGGCGGGCTGAGGTCGAACTTGAAGTCGCCGGTGTGGACCACCGTGCCGAGCGGGGTGCGGATGGCGAAGCCGACGCCATCCGGGATCGAGTGGTTGACACGAAAGGCGGTGATGCGGAACGGCCCGATGCCGACCTCCACGCCCGGCTCGACCTCGACCTGGCTGGTGAGGTCGAGCAGCCGATGCTCCTTCAGCTTGCCGGTGATCAGCCCCTGGGTCAGCCGGGTGGCGTAGATCGGCGTGTTCGGGATCTTGGGCAGGACGTACGGCAGCGCACCGGTGTGGTCCTCGTGGCCGTGGGTGATGAGGATGGCGCGCACCCGGTCGCGGTTCTGCTCGAGGTAGGTGACGTCCGGGATGACGAGGTCGATGCCCAGCATCTCGGGCTCGGGAAAGGCCAGGCCGCAGTCGACGACCAGGATCTCCCCAGCCGCCTCGATGACCGTGATGTTCTTGCCGACCTCGCCCACGCCGCCGAGCGGGATGATGCGCAGGGTGTCCGCCATGGTCCTCCTGGGAGCGTCCTCGACGCGATTCTAGACGTGATGCCGGCCGAGCAGGCCGGGTCCGGTGCTACGGAGCCGGCGTGAAGCCGACTCGCAGCTCGTGATCGGTGATGGGCATCTTCATGGCTGCCGCCGTTGCCCGCCTTGCATCGAGCAGCACCTGCGGCAGCTTCTGGAAGTCGGTGCGCAGTATGCGTTCGACGCTCGGGTCGCGGAGCCCGGCCGCCGGGTGGTACATGGGCAGGATGAAGCGATCAGCGGTGCGCTGGACCTGGCCATGGACCGCGCCGATCCGCGCGCGGGGCAGGTAGCGCCGCAGCGAGAAGCGGCCGAGCGTCACGATCACCAGCGGCTCGAGAGCCGCCTCCTGGCGCTCGAGGTACGCCGCGCAGGCGGCGATCTCGTCCGGCTCCGGGTCGCGGTTGCCCGGCGGCCGGCACTTCACCACGTTGGCGATGAAGACATCCTCACGCGCCCAGCCGATGCCGGCCAGCAGCTCCTCGAGCAGTCGTCCGGCGCGACCCACGAACGGGCGGCCGCTGGCGTCCTCGCGCGCCCCCGGACCCTCGCCCACCAGCAGGACGTCGGACAGCGGATTCCCCTCGCCGGGGACCGCCAGCGTACGGCGTGCAGCGAGCGGGCAGCGGGTGCACGATCGAACCTCGTCGGCGATCGCCGCCAGCAGCCGCTCGCTGCTCATCAGTCAGTCAGGACTGGCCAGCGCCCGCCTTTGCCATGTGGCGCTCCATGGCGGCACGTCGCGACAGGTTGACGCGGCCCATGCGGTCGATCTCGGTCACGACCACCATCAGCTCGTCGCCGATGCTGACCACGTCCTCGACGCGCGGGACGCGGTAGTCGGCCAGCTGGCTGATGTGAACCAGGCCCTCCTTGCCGGGCAGGATCTCGACGAACGCGCCGAAGTTCATGATCCGGGTCACCTTGCCAAGGTACTCCTTGCCGACCTCGACGTCGCGAGTCAAGCCCTCGATCCAGCGCACCGCCTTGTCGGACGCCTCTCCCGACGTCGACGCGATCTGGATGGTGCCGTCATCCTCGACGTTGATCTGGGTGCCGGTCTCGGCCGTGATCTGGCGAATCACCTTGCCGCCGGCGCCGATGACGTCGCGGATCTTGTCGACCGGAATCTTCATGGTGATGATCCGCGGCGCGTACT
>JAICUY010000068.1 GCA_025935615.1 Steroidobacteraceae bacterium | reverse complement strand
TGCGGCGGTCGGCGACATTCATTGCACCCGAGACTCGCGCGGCGCGCTCCAGGATCTGTTCGTGGAGGCCGCCAACCAGGCGGATGTGCTGCTGCTCGCCGGCGACCTGACGGACTACGGCCTGGCCGAGGAGGCGCACGTCCTCGCCGGCGAGCTGTCGGGGCTGCACGTCCCGGTGGTGGCGGTGCTGGGCAACCACGATTTCGAATCGGGCACCCCGCAGGAGGTGGTCTCCATCCTGACCGAGGGCGGCGTCAAGGTGCTCGATGGCGAC
Source organism: Steroidobacteraceae bacterium (assembly GCA_025935615.1). Taxonomy (GTDB): domain Bacteria; phylum Chloroflexota; class Limnocylindria; order QHBO01; family QHBO01; genus JAICUY01. The sequence continues at coordinate 9,783 of JAICUY010000068.1, read as the reverse complement.
GCGGTCGAGATCCGGGGCATCGGTTTCGCGGGGGCCAAGGGATTCGGCGGTGGATTCGGTGCCGGCGCGCTCGGCTCGTGGGGCGAGCCGGCGACGAAGGCGTTCGTGCAGGCCGCGCTCGACGAAGCGCTCAAGCTCGAGACGGCGCTGGCGCGCCTGCGGATGGAGCAGCGTGTGGTGCTGCTGCACTACTCGCCGGTGGAGCAGACGGTCAAAGGCGAGCCCGAGCCCATCTATGCCTTCCTCGGCTCGAGCCGGCTGGAGGAGCCGATCGACCGATTCGCCACCAGCGTCGTCTTCCATGGCCACGCCCACCACGGCACGCTGGAGGGTGCCACGCGCGGTGGGACGCCGGTCTACAACGTGTCGCTGCCGCTGCTGCGCGCGAGCTCGGACGCCGAGTTCCGCGTCGTTGAGCTGCCGGCCGCGCCGCCGCCCGACGAACTGGCCGAGCCGGCCGCACGGCGGCCGCAGGGAATCGGCAGCCGCTGATGGTCGCCCAGGCCCCGGCGCTCGATCTCTCGCCCGACACCGCCGCCTTCTACGGCGACGTGATGGAGGCGCTGCTCGCCGCGAAGATCGAGTTCCTGCTGGGCGGCGCGTACGCCTTCGAGGTCTATACCGACATCGGCGGGCGCACCAAGGATCTCGACATGTTCATCCGCGAGCGGGACGTCCGCCGCACGCTGTCCGGCATGCGCCGGCGCGGCTACGAAGCAGAAGTCCACTCGCCCCATTGGATCGGCAAGGTCCACGACGGGGAGCATTACGTCGACTTCATCTACAACTCGGGCAACGGCATCTGTCCGGTGGACGATGGCTGGTTCGAGCACGCCCGCCCGTCCGAGGTGCTCGGCCTGCAGGTCCAGCTGGCGCCGATCGAGGAGATGATCTGGCAGAAGTCGTTCATCCAGGAGCGCGAGCGCTATGACGGCGCCGACGTGGCGCATCTCATCCGGGTGCACGGCCGCACGCTCGACTGGGACCGCCTCATCGCCCGTTTCGACCGCCACTGGCCGGTGCTGCTGGCGCACCTGGTCCTGTACGACTACATCTACCCCTCGGAGCGTGACCGGATCCCGGCATCGGTGCTCAGTGACCTGACCGATCGGCTCGCGCCGCACCTGCGCCAGTCCATCGAGCAACGGATCTGCAATGGCACGGTCCTCTCGCGCCAGCAATACCTGCCCGACATCGAGCTGCTCGGCTTCATGGATGGGCGGCTGCTGAGCGCCGGCGGACAGCTGACCGAGGAACAGGTCGCGTTCGAGACCAAGCGCCTGCGCAAGGAGCAGGCAGGCCGAGGCCACTGACCGCCACAATGCCGCGGTGCAGGCCGATGCGCCGCTGATCATCCTCAACCCGACCGCCGCCGCCGGACGCGCGGCTCGCCTGGCGCGGTCGTTGCGGTCTCCCGGGGACCTCGTCGTGACGGAGAGCGCCGGCCAGGCCGAGCAGCTGGCTGCGCGCGGCGCCATTGAGGGCCGGTCGCGTGTCATCGCGGTAGGTGGCGACGGCACGCTGCAGGAGGTCGTCAACGGCCTGGGCGACGCTCCCGCGGTCGTGGTCGGCATCGTGCCGGCCGGAGCGGGGAACGACTTCGCTCGTTCGCTGCGCCTGCCGCGCGACGTGGGTGCGGCGCTCGCCGTTGCGCTCCACGGTTCGGCGCGGCGAGTCGACCTGGGTGAGGCGATGTTCGCCGACGGGCGGACGCGCCGCTTCGTGGCAGCCGGCGGCGCGGGATTCGATGCACAGGTCGCGGCCGCCATGGCCGGATCGCGGTTGCGCTGGCAGCGTGGGCGTGCCGGCTACCTGCTGACCACCCTCCGCGAGCTTCGGCGGTATCGCAACGCCGAGATGCGGATCTGCTGGAGCGACGCCGGCGGCGCCCACGATAATCGGCTGCCCGCCTTGCTGGTCGCCTTCGCCAACGGCGCGTACTACGGCGGCGGCATGCGGATCGCGCCGGCCGCCGCTCTGGACGACGGGATGCTCGACCTGTGCGTCGTCGGCGACGTGTCGCGCCTCGAAGCGATGCGCCAGCTGCCGTCCCTGTATCGGGGCCGGCATGTCGGCCACCCGGCGGTGCGGATGCGGCGCGCATCGGCCTTCGACATCGAGGGCGACGCGCCGGTCCACCTCGACGGCGAGCCGTTCGGCCCCCTGCCGGTCCGCGTGCGGATCCTGCCCGGAGGGCTGCGGGTGGCGGCGCCGGCACCTGCATCGGTCTGACCGAGGCGCTAGGCTTCGCAGCCCATGGCTATCGATTCGGGCGAGATCCGCTCCAAGGCCGACGAGCTGCTCGATGCGGAGGCGCACGGCCGGCTCGGAACCATGCGCCACAGCGCGGCGCACATGATGGCGGCGGCCGTGATGGAGCTGTTTCCGGGCGCCAGCCTCGGCATCGGTCCCGCCATCCGCGACGGTTTCTACTACGACTTCGACCTGTCGCGACCGCTGACGCCGGCTGACCTGGAGTCGATCGAGGCCAAGATGCGCGAGCAGATGGATGCCAAGCTCGGCTTCGAACGCTCGGAGATGCCGCGCGATGAGGCGCTGGCCATGCTCGAGCAGCAGGGACAGCCATACAAGGTCGAGATCATCCGCGACCTGCCCCCGGCCGAGTCGGAGACGGTGAGCTTCTACCGGCATGGCGACTTCATCGACCTGTGCCGCGGCCCGCATCTCGCCTCCACCGCCGAGCTCGGGCCGTTCAAGCTGCTCAACAGCGCCGGCGCCTACTGGCGCGGCGACGAGCACCGGCCGATGCTCCAGCGCATCTATGGCACGGTCTGGGAGACGCAGGAAGAGCTCGACCAGTACCTGTGGCGCCTGGAGGAGGCGCGCAAGCGCGACCACCGCCGGCTGGGTCGCGAGCTCGACCTGTTCACCTTCCATCCCGAGTCGCCGGCCGCACCGTTCTGGCATCCCAGGGGGATGGCGCTGTGGCGCGCGCTCGAGGACTGGTCGCGCCAGGTGCGGCGCGAGGGCGGCTTCAGCGAGGTCCGCACCCCGTCGCTGGTGCGCAAGGAGCTGTGGGAGCAGTCGGGCCACTGGGCGCTGTACCAGGACAACATGTTCGTGCTCGACGACTACGACCATGTGTCGGGCCTGAAGCCGATGAACTGCCCGGAAGAGATCCTCGTCTACAAGACCGGATCGCGCTCGTACCGCGACCTGCCCATCCGCTACGCCGACTACTCGGTCCTGTTTCGCAAGGAGCGGGCAGGAGCGCTGGCCGGCCTCTTTCGGGTGCGGCAACTGGTCCAGGACGACAGCCACGTCTTCTGCCGCGACGACCAGGTCATCGCCGAAGTCCAGCACGCACTCTCGCTGGTGCGACGCCAGTACGAGCCGTTCGGGTTCGCCCCTTCCTTCAAGCTGGCGACACGGCCGGAGAAGCGGCTGGGTTCCGACGAGTTCTGGGACATGGCCGAAGGGAAGCTGCGGACAGCGTTGGACGAGGCCGGCATCCCGTACGCGATGGACGAGGGCGGCGCGGCGTTCTACGCACCCAAGATCGACATCTTCTTCGCCGACGCGCTGGGGCGCGAGTGGCAGAGTGCCACGATCCAGCTCGACTACCAGCTGCCGCAGCGCTTCGATCTCGAGTACCGCACGGCCGAGGGTGGCTTCGAGCGGCCGGCGATCATCCACTACGCCATCTACGGCTCGTTCGAGCGCTTCACCGGCGTGATCACCGAGCACTACGCCGGCGCCTGCCCGCTATGGCTGGCGCCGGTGCAGGTCGTGGTCGTGCCGATCGCCGACCGGCACATCGAATACGCCTCGGCGGTCCGAGACGCTTTGTTCGCCGCCCGCCTGCGCGCCGAGGTCGACGACCGTTCGGAGCGGATGCAGGCCAAGCTGCGCGACGCGCAGGAGCAGAAGGTGCCGGTCATGCTGGTGGTGGGGGACCGCGATGCCGAGGCGGGGGCAGTCTCGCCGCGGCTCCGCACCGGCGAGTCGTCGCAGGGCGTGCCGCTCGACGCATTCGTCGAGGAGCTGCGAGGTCGTGCCGAGCGCCGCGAGCTGTGGCCCTACGCCGAGGACGCCCAGGACGGGGCGGCGAGCTGAGCCGGCGACCTACGCAGGCTTACCTGTGAATCGACGCAGGGCGGGCTCCCGCCGATCTCAGAACGGCTGCGAATGATGGCTGCGCCTCCCGCCCTCGGCAACCCCCGCCACGCGATGTCATCAGCTGCGCCTGCTGGTTGTGCAAGGCGCAATCAGGTCCGATCGGCCGCCCATGCAAGAGTCAGCGGTATAGCCACGCTCAGATTGGTTCATCCAGTCGCCGAACACCAGCGGTCGAGCCGCCGAGTACTCCTACCAGGCGTAGGTGGCAATTTCACCGCCCACAACCGCTTACGCCCAAGCATCGAGATCGGCCGATGAGGAAGATGCGCGCCATTGGGCAGCTCGCCCTGCGCTCCACCGATCCGCAGCGCGCGGGCGAGTTCTACGAGTCCGCGTTCGGTTTCCGGCTCCGCGCGGGCGACGACGCGGGCGTGGATCTCGAGCTCGGTGGCTTCGAGCTCTCGTTCCGGCGGGCGGCGCAGGCGACCCGCGACGGGATCCAGATCGGTTTCCGGGTGGAGACGGCCGGCGAGGTTGACGCCTGGGCGCAGGAGCTCAGCCGGCGCGGGTTCGCCCTGGTCGCCCCGCCGTCCGGTGATCGATGGGAGGGAACGCGCTCGTTCCGGGTTGCCGACCCCGACGGCCGACAGGTGGCCATCTTCTACGACTACCCCAGCTGACCGGAGAGCTCGCCGTCGAAGGCGGCGCCGTTGCGCAGCAGGATCACCACGACCGCGAGGTACGCGGCTACCATGCCGCCGGGGATGAGCAGCACGCCGAGCCACGAGCCGCCGGGCAGCGGAAGGGCCGGCGCGGCGAGGGCCACCACCACGGTGACCAGGACAGCCCCGCTGCCCAGCAGACCGATCCAGCCGGCCACCAGTCCGAGCAGCCGACCCCACCGCCGGCGCAGAGCGGTGCCGAGCGCCGCGGCGAAATGGAGGCCGGCCAGGACGAACCCCAGCACGGCCATGCCGGGATCCATGCTAGGCCCGGTCCACGACATCAGCAGCAGGACGCCGCCCACGATGAGCAGCGCCGTCACCAGGTTGAGCAGCAGAGCTCGAGACTCCACGGCGTGATCCTCGCATGAGCCGTCAATATCGAGGCTGAGGGTTTGCCGATACGGCCCGCATCGGTGTATAGTCCTTCGGCGTTTTCGCGAAGGTAAGGGCCACCCGTCCGCATCGGCCGGTGGCCTTGTTGTTGAAGGAGCTGGACCAAGATCGCACGAGACCTCCGAGTCAATGAGATGATCCGTATCCGCGAGGTGCGCGTCATCGACGATGAAGGGCAGCAGCTGGGCGTCATGCCGACCGCACGGGCGCTGGCCCTGGCCCAGGAGAAAGGACTCGACCTCGTGGAGGTCGCGCCCACGGCGGTCCCGCCGGTGTGCCGGATCCTCGATTTCGGGCAGTACAAGTACGAGGTCCAGAAGCGCGAACGCGAAGCGAAGAAGAAGCAGAAGTCGCAGACCTTCAAGGAGATTCGGCTTCGGGTCAAGATCGACGTCAACGACCTGAGGACGAAGACACGGCGAGCGGCGCAGTTCCTGGACGAAGGTGATCGCGTCAAGGTCACCGTCCAGTTCCGTGGCCGAGAGATGAGCCATTCCAACCTGGGACGGGACCTGTTGATGCGGGCGGCCGAGATGCTGACCGAGCACGGGACCATCGAGCGCCAGCCGCTCCTCGAGGGCCGGAGCATGTACATCGTGATGGCGCCGCTCGAGAAGCGGCCCGAGAAGAAGAGCGACGGCGTCGACGCCGAGACGATCGGTGACGCCGTCGCAGCCAAGGCACAGCAACAGCCGCCGGCGCCGCAGGGCACCGCGGAGCAAGGATCGAACTGACTGATATGCCGAAGATGAAGACCCACAAGGGCACCGCCAAGCGGTACCGCAAGACGGGCTCGGGCAAGTGGGTCCGCCCCAAGGCCTGGCGCGGACACCATCTCGAGATCAAATCGAGCCGCCGCACCCGCCGCTACGACGGCGTGGCGGTCGTGTCGCCGGCCCACAACGAGCAGCTCAAGCGGCTGCTGCCGTACGAGTAGGGGACCGGCATGCCACGAGTCAAGCGCGGCGTCGCCGCCCATCGCCGCCACAAGAAGCTGCTGAACCAGGCCGAGGGGCGTCGCGGAACGCGATCGACCCTCATCCGCCCGGCACGCGAGGCGCTGATCCACGCCCTCGTCTACGCCTATCGCGATCGCCGCGACCGCAAGCGCGACATGCGGCGCCTGTGGGTGCAGCGCATCAACGCCGCCTCCCGCCAGCACGGGCTGCCGTACGGCCGCCTCATCGCCGGGCTTCGCGCCGCCGGCGTCGAGATCAATCGCAAGGTCCTGGCCGACCTCGCCGTTCGCGACGATGTGGCCTTCGGCAAGATGGTCGAGCTCGCGCGAGGTTCGTTTACCGGCTAGCCGGCGATTGCGCTCGCCGGCACCCTCGGCCCTGCTCCCGATTTGCGGAGCGGGGTCGTTTGTTTTCCTGTGATGATGGATGGACCGATGCAGGCCATGACCGAACAGCTCAAGGCAGACCTCGAACGGCTGCGCCAGACCGCCTCTGCGCGGCTGACGGACGCATCCGACGCCGCATCGGTCGACGAGCTGCGCAGCACGCTGCTCGGCCGCAATGGCGAGCTGACGACGCTCCTGAAGCAGCTGGGCGACGTGCCGGTCGCCGAGCGCCCGTCGATCGGTCAACTCGCCAACGCGGTGCGCGGCGAGGTCGAGACTGCCATCTCGCGGCGCCTGGACGAGCTGCGCGGCGCCGACCTCGATCGGCGGCTGGCTGACGAATCGATCGACATGAGCGCCCCCGGGAGATCGGTGCGGGTCGGCCATCTCCACCCACTGATGATGGTCGAGCGTGACCTGCGGGAGATCTTCCACGCCTTCGGCTTCGAGATCTACGAAGGGCCGGAGATCGAGACCGAGGCCATGAACTTCGAAGCGCTCAACATCCCGCCCGACCACCCGGCGCGCGACCTGTGGGATACGCTGTACGTCGCCGAGCCTGGGAGCGTCGAGCAGGGGCTCCCGCGACCCGCCGAGGACGGCACCATCCTCCGCACGCACACCAGCCCGGTCCAGGTGCGCGCCATGCTCGACCTGCGCCCGCCCATCCGCATCATCACCCCCGGCCGCTGTTTTCGGTACGAGGCCGTCGACGCCAGCCACAACTTCGAGTTCTTCCAGGTCGAGGGCCTCGTCGTCGACCGCAGCACGTCGCTCGCCGATCTGAAGGGCATGCTCGAACAGTTCGCGCGGGCGATGTACGGCGACGGGACGCGGACGCGGTTCCGGCCCGGCTACTACCCATTCACCGAGCCGAGCGTCGCCTTCGACGTCAACTGCCTGGTATGCGGCGGATCGGGATGCCCGGCCTGCAGCCGCACGGGCTGGATGACGATCCTCGGCGCCGGGATGGTGCATCCGCACGTGCTGCGGGCCGGCAACATCGATCCCGACGAGCACCAGGGCTACGCCTTCGGCATGGGCCTCGATCGCATGACGGTCCTGCGCTATGGCATTCCGGACCTGCGCCTGCTGATGGGCGCCGACCTGCGCTTCCTCGAGCAGTTCCCGATGGGGGCCTAGACCGATGCGGGTGCCGCTCTCCTGGTTGCGCGAGTACGTCGACATCGACCTGACGCCGCGGGAGCTCGCCGAGCAGCTCACGGTGCGTGGCATGGAGGTCAGCGCCATCGACCTGGGCCGCGATGACCTCGTGGGCGTGGTCGTCGGCCGCCTGCTGAGCGTCGACCGCCACCCGAATGCCGACACGCTGTGGCTGACGCGTGTCGACGTCGGCTCCGGCGAGCCGCTGCAGATCGTGTGCGGCGCCGACAACATCGCCCCGGGACAGCTCGTGCCCGTGGCCACGGTGGGGACCGTCCTGCCGGGGGAGCGGCGCATCGGCCGCTCGAAGATTCGCGGTGTCGAGTCGCAGGGGATGCTGTGCAGCGCCATCGAGCTCGGCCTGGGCACCGATGCAGACGGGATCCACCTCCTCGACGGCAATCCGCCGCTGGGAGCGGAGATCGGCGCGCTGGTCGGGGAGGTGGTGCTCGACGTGGATGTCAAACCGAACCGCGGCGACGCGCTGTCGATGGTCGGCCTAGCGCGGGAGATCGCCGCCTTCACCGGTGCGGAGCTGCGGCTGCCGCAGGCCGAGGTCTCGGAGAACGCCGCGCTGAGCACCGACGAGCACGTCACCGTGGCAATCGCGGAGCCGGACCTGTGCCCGCGCTTCACGGCGCGCTATTTCGACGAGGTGACCAACGGGGCGAGCCCGGAGTGGATGCAGCGACGGCTGATCGCCGCCGGCATGCGACCCATCTCGGCGGTCGTCGACGTCACGAACTATGTCATGCACGAGCTGGGACAGCCGATGCACGCCTACGACGCCGATGCGGTCCCCGGCGGCAGGATCGTGGTTCGCCGCGGCCACCCCGGGGAGCAGCTCGAGACGATCGACCACGTGATCCGCGCGCTCGACGAGCGGATGCTGGTGATCGCCGACCAGAAACGCGCCATTGGCCTGGCCGGGATCATGGGCGGGGCGGCGACCGAGGTCACGCCGCAGACGACGCGCGTCATCCTCGAATCCGCCGTCTTCGACGGCCCGACCATCCGCAACACGGCACGCCGTCTCGCCCTGCGTTCCGAGGCGAGCAGCCGCCATGAGAAGGGAATCGGTCCGGAGCTGCCGCGATACGCCGCCGACCGCGCCGCCCAGCTGATCGCCCAATTCACCGGCGCGCGCGTGGCACACGGCGTCGTCGACAACGATCCTGGCCCGCATCCGCAGCGCGAGCTGGACGTCAGCCTTGCACGCATGGCGCGCCTGCTCGGCATCACGCTCGATGATCGCCAGGTGGGGGCACTGCTCCGACCGCTCGGCTTCGCTGTCAGCGGCGACGGTGACGCGCTGACGGTCACGGTGCCGCCGTTCCGCCTCGACGTCACCATTTCCGAGGACGTGGCCGAGGAGGTGGCACGCGCCTACGGGTACCAACGCATCGAGGGGCGGCTGCCGAGCGCGGCGCTGCCGCCCTACCGGCCGGATCCGGGCGAGCTGCGCCATCGCGTGCGGCGGACGCTGGCCGGGTTGGGGCTGGACGAGGTGGTGAGTCACGCGCTGATCGGAACGTCGGACCTCGTCCGCTCCGGGTATGACGCGGCATCCTCGCAGCTGGTGCGCGTCGCGAACCCGCTCTCCGAGGAACACGCCATCCTGCGACCGGTGCCATACCCCTCCATGCTGGGAGCGCTCGCCGAGAACGTCCGGCAGCGACGCGACGACGCCTGGCTGTTCGACGTCGGCAAGACGTACTGGCAGGGCGGTGGCGCACCGGCACGCCATGCCGAGACGGCCGGAACGGGCCGCTACGAGGCCTGGCACGTGTGCATCGGCCTGATGGGAGCCAGGGCCCGGGGAGGCCACGCCAGGCGCGCGCAGGCGGCGGATATCGCCGATCTGAAGGGAATCATCGAAGCCCTGCACGAAGCGCTCGGCGCGCCCCGCCCGGCGTTCCGGCCGGAGACGGCGGATGAGCGACATCCGCACCTGCACCCCGGCCGCGCAGGGCGGATCGTCGACGCCAGCGGTCATGGCTACGGCAGCATCGGCGAGCTCGACCCGCGGGTCAGCGCGGCATGGGGCATCGGCGGACGTCCGGTGATCGCCGCCAT
>JAICUY010000042.1 GCA_025935615.1 Steroidobacteraceae bacterium | reverse complement strand
GTCTCGTTCAACGAGACGAAGTCGGCGGTGGTCACAAGTGAATCGATGCCCTTGCCGATGAAGTCGTAGCAGACGGAACCGACGATGTCCTTGAAGACCTGGGCGCATCGGCAGCAGTCGATGCAACGTGAGTAGTCGCGCAGGATGAAGGAATGCGTCTCGTCGCGCCCGTAGCCGTGGTTGTAGCCGACGTACGGGTTGTCGTCGATGGAGCGCTCGTCGATCGCCATGTTGAGCGTCGTCTCGTACTCGATCGCCGCCTCGCGCAGGTCGCAGTGGCCGATCGCCTCGCAGGTGCACTGCAGGCAGCGCGACGCCTCGGCCATCGCCTGGTCGTGGGTATAGCCGAACTCGTACTCGTTGAAGTTGTCGCGCCGTTCCTCGGCGCCCTGCTTGCCCATCAGGGCCCGTGGCTCCTTCACGTCGTCGGTGAAGGGCACGATCGTCAGGAAGCTGGGCTGCGGCTCGGAGACGATGCGCCGCACCTGCGGATCGTCGAGGTCGTGGCCGCGCAGCCAGTAATCCATGGCGTACGAGGCGCGACGTCCCTCACCGATCGCCTCGACCACGGTGGCCGAGCCGGTGCGAACGTCGCCTGACACGAAGATCTTGGGAACGTTGGTGCGGAAGATGTCCTCCTCGCTGACCAGCGTCCCGCGCCGGCTGACCTCGAGCCCTTCGCGGATGAAATCCGGCTCGGTCTCGATCCAGGAGGTCTCCGGTCCCTGGCCGATGGCGCCCAGCACCGTGTCGCACTCGACCACGAACTCGGTGCCCGGCATCGGCTCGGGGCGGCGGCGACCCTTCTCGTCCGGCTCCCCGAGCTTCATGCGCTGGAACTCGACGCCGGTGACGCGGTTGTTCTTGTCGGTGACGATCCGGGTCGGCGCGGCCTGGAAGATGACCCGAGCCCCCTCCTCGATCGCCTCGTGCACCTCGTCCTGCGCCGGCATGTCCTTCAGGTCGCGGCGATAGACGAGGCTCACTTCCCGCGCGCCCTGGCGGATGGACGTTCGGGTGCAGTCGATGGCCGTGAATCCGCCGCCGATGACCACCACCCGCGCGTCGCGCAGCTTCGGAACCGCCACGCCGCGGGTCGAGTTGTAGAGGTTCTCGAGGGCGTTGACCATGCCATCGCCGTCCTCGCCGGGGATGCCGAGCTCGTTGGAGCGGTAGCAGCCGATCGAGATGTAGATGGCGTCGTAGTCGTCGTAGATGTCGCCGAGGTGGAAATCGCGGCCCAGGCGCATGTTCGGCTTCAGCGTCGCGCCCAGCTCCCAGACGTGGTCGAGCTCGCGGTCCATCCAGCCTTTGGGCAGGCGGTATTGCGGGATGCCGTAGCGCAGCATGCCGCCCTGCTCGGGCTCGGCCTCGAAGACGTCGACCTGGTGCCCGCGCAGCTGGAGGTAGTAGGCGTTGGCCATGCCGGCAGGGCCGGCACCGATCACCGCCACGCGGCGACCGGTCGGCGGATCCTTGGGCCACGGAATGGGAGCCGGGGCGTCGACTTCCAGGACGCGGTCGGCGCAGTAGCGGTGCGAGTCGCGGATCGCGATCGCAGTGTCCACCTCCTCGCGGCGGCAGTGCGTCTCGCACGGCGCGGGGCAGACGCGACCGAGGATGGCGGGGAACGGCAGTGACCGCTTCAGGATGCGCGTCGCCTCTTCCCAATTGCCGAGCGTGTTCTGCTTCAGGTAGCCGGGGATGTCGACCCGGGTGGGGCACTTGAACTGGCAGGGCGGCAGGCAATACGCGTCGTGGTCGCTGAAGATGAGCTCGAGCACCATGCGCCGGTTCTCGATGATCCGGTCGGAATGGGTGGTGATGACCATCCCCTCCGCGACATCGGTCCCGCACGAGATGGGCGTGTCGTCGCGTCCCTCGACCTCGACGGTGCAGATGCGGCACGCTCCGTACGGCGCGAGCTTGGGCTCGTAGCACAGGGTCGGGATCTCGATCCCCAGGACGCGGCAGGCCTGCAGGATGGTCTGGCCCTCCTCGGCCTCCACCTGCTGCCCGTTGATGGTGATGGCGACCTTGCGGGTGCCGGGCACCATGGGCCAGATCGGCTCGTAGTCGTCGATCTTGCCGCGCGCGTGACCGTTGCCGGTCCCGTTGCCCGTTCCGTTGCCGTTGGTGGTGCCGAAGGTCATGGTTTCGTTGCCTATGCTACCGGCTCGACGCCGGACAGCGGCGCGAGGAGAGGTGGGAGGGTCGCGGTGTCGCACGACCCGGCCAGGCAGACGCCGCGCTCCGCGTGCGCCCGATACTCGTCGGGGAAGTGCTCCAGCGTGGTGAGCATGGGTCCGGGAGCGCGCGCCTCGAGATGGCAGAGCGCGGTGTCGCGCATCTTGCGCGACAGATCGCGCAGCAGGCTGAAGTCATCGGGCCGTGGCGTGGCGGCCAGGATGCGATCGAGCGCCTCGACCAGTCGCCGCGTGCCGATCCGGCACGGCACCGCCTTGCCGCACGCCTCGCGGGCCGAGTGGTCCACGAAGAATCGGGCGGTGTCGACCATGCACACGTCGGCATCCGTCACCAGGATCGATCCCAGACCGATGACGGCGCCGGCCGCCTGCATCGGCTCGAAGTCGTAGGGCGTGTCGAGCTCACCGGCCTCGATGGCGCCGCCACCGCTGCCGCCCACGAAGAGGGCCTTGGTGATCCCGATGCCGCCGCCGGCGGTGGACAGCAGCTGCATGAGCGGGATGCCGAGCGGAACCTCGATCAGGCCGGGCTCGGCCACGCGGCCGAAGATGGTCACCAGCTTGGTGCCCTTGCTCGCATCGGATCCGACCGATGCGAACGCCTCGGCGGAGTGCGCCAGGATCCAAGCCGCGTGCGCCAGCGTCTCGCCGTTCTGGACGACGGTGGGCGAGCGCTGGAATCCGGTTTCGGTCGGGTACGGCGGACGGATGAGCGGCATGCCGCGGTCGCCCCACAGCGCCGACAGGAGCGCCGTCTCCTCGCCGGCCACCAGGGCGCCGGATCCTTCCCACAGCGCGATCTGCACGCTGACGTCGGTGCCCAACATCAGGTAGCCGGCCAGGTGGGCGGCCTCCGCGTCGGCGATGGCGGCGCGCAGGCGCTGGATGGCGAGCGTCCAGTCGCGGCGCACCGCGACATACGCCTCCGAGGCGCCGACCGCGAAGGCCGCGATCAACAGCCCCTCGAGCACCAGGTGCGGATTGCCCTCGGCCAGGGCCCGGTCGCCGAGCGCGCTCGGATCGGCGCCCATCAGGTTGGCGACCACGACCTTGCGCTCGTCGTCGGCGGAGCGAGCCGCGCGCCACTTGGCGGCGGTCGGGTAGCCGGCGCCGCCACGGCCACGCAGCTGGGCGGACTCGATCTCGGCGATGGTGGCCTCCGGCCCGAGCTTCGCGATGGCCCGCTCCAGGCCGTCGTATCCACCCAGGCCGCGGTAGCTGTCCAGGGATGTCGGATCGACGCGACCGATATCGGTCAGCAGTCGCTGCTCGCCGCCGCGCAGGATGTGGATCTGCGGTGAGAGGCCCGGAATCTCGGTCGCCATGCTCAGTGCGCTCCCGCCAGTTGCCCGCGCGACGTCTGCGCGCCGCGCTCCGCCTCGCGCCGCCGCTCGTCGACCAGGTGGGTCACCTGGTCGGGGGTGATGGGGCCGTACACCAGCGTGTCGATCCGCACCGCCGGCGAGGTCGCGCCGGCGCCGACGTCGCTGGCCGTGGTCAGGCTGAAGCGGCCGTCGTCGGTCGATTCGCCGGGGCGGATCCCCAGCTGCGAGCGGAGCGCCGCGAGGATGCGGTCCCCGCCGGCGAACCGGCAGCTGGCGCAGTCGCAGACGGTGATGACGTGACCCTCGCCGGGCAGCAGCCGAAAGCCGCCCAGGCCGGCGGCGCCGAAGACCTGCGCCCAGTGGATGGTCATGCGGTCACTGATCAGGCGCAGCGCGCGCTCGGGCAGGTAGCCGTAGCGCGCCTCAACCGCGGTGAAGATCGCGACCAGCGCCTCCGGCCTGGCGCCGAACCCGTCGACCAGCTGGTTGACCCAGTCGGTGTCGATCGCCTCATCCCAGCGCGCCGGGTTGCGCATCGGTCGGGCGGGGAGGCCCGCACGGCGATAGGCGTTCGGATCGCGTCGCTCGTCGTAGATCTCGGGCATGCCGTAGCGGATGCGGTTGCCCTGCGAATCGAAGCCGCTCATGTCGATCGCTTCGACGGGGCACACCATGGCGCACTGGAAGCAGACCTCGCACTTGTGCGCGCCGAACGGGTCGTAGATGAGGTCGAGGCGGCCACGCCATCGGTCCGGCATCTGCGGACGCACTTCGGGGTACTGGCGGGTGACCTTGGGCGAGAAGAAGTTGCGCAGGGTGGTCCCCATGCCCTTCAGGATTCCGACGCCGGGGATTGCCATCAGGCTGCGCCTCCGTTCCGCACGGCCGCTGGCCGCGCGTTGTGCCGCGAGTTCTTGCCACACCTGCACCAGAACGGGTCCAGGCCGTCGTCCGGCGCCTCAGTTCGGCCGATCGGCCGCTGGCGGCCGCTGGAATAGAGGGAAACCTGTGTACCCAACTTCCTCGACGGCCGTCGGCTTCGCCTAAGCGCTGTGTGATTCAAGTTTGGCAGGCTTCCGCTGCGGTTCCATGTTGGCACGATCGCGAAGCGCATCGGTCAGAGCCCGAAGACGAGGACGACGATGGCCGTCACGAACAGGTTCACCAGGGCCAGCGGCAGCAGCACCTTCCAGGCCATGCCCATCAGCTGGTCGACGCGCACGCGCGGAAGCGTGGCCCGCGCCCAGATCGAGACGAAGACGAAGAAGTAGGTCTTCAGCAGGAACCAGAACAGGCCGTAGATCATTCCGCCGAAGCCGGACAGCTGGGCCGGGAAGGGCCACGGTGCCAGCCAGCCGCCGAAGAACAGCGTCACCAGGATGGCGCTCATGATGAACAGGCTGACGTACTCGGCGAAGAAGAAGAACCCGAATCGCATGCCGGAGTACTCGGTGGCGAAACCGGCCACGATCTCGGAATCGGCCTCGACCATGTCGAACGGGGTGCGGTTGATCTCGGCGGTCGAGGCGATGAAGAAGACCGGCAGCCCGATCCACTGCCACAGGATCGCCCAGCCGTGGGCGTGCTGCCAGGCGATGATCTCCGTGAAGCTCAGCGTTCCGGTCAGGATGACCACGCCCACGATCGACAGCGTCAGCGGGATCTCGTAGCTGACCATCTGGGCCGCGCTGCGCAACCCGCCGAGCAGCGAGTACTTGTTGTAACTGGCCCAGCCGGCGACCAGTAGCCCGACCACCGACAGGCCGATGATGGCGAAGAAGTAGATGACGCTGATCTCGGAGTCGAGCGCCACCAGGCCGGGAGCGAACGGGATCACCAGCATGCTCATGGCGGCCGCCATGAACACCATCCAGGGCGCCATGGTGAAGATCGGTCGGTCGGCGTTGTCCGGCGTGAAGTCCTCCTTGGCCAGCACCTTGAAGCCATGGATCGCGCTCTGGAAGACGCCGTACGGCCCGACCCGGTTGGGCCCGATGCGCAGCTGCATCAGGGCGATCACCTTCAGCTCGAGGTAGATGATGATGAAGGCGGTCGGCACGGTGAGCAGCAGCAGCAGCGTGGTGGCAAGCACGAAGCGCCCGACGCCGAGCAGCAGGTCGAGATCCATCTACTTGTCGACCCCGCCCATGATCGGGTCCAGGCTGGCCATGACGGCCATGGTGTCGGCGATGAGGTGCCCGGGCATCAGCTTCGGCATCACCTGCAGCGTGATGTAGCTCGGGTCGCGCATGCGGAACCGATACGGGTTCGGCCCGCCGTCGCTGATGGCGTAGACGCTGTACAGGCCGCGTGGGCTCTCGATGGCGGCGTAGGCCCGTCCCGGCCTGGGCCGAATGATGCCCGGGACCTGCGCCTGCACCGGGCCGTGCGGCATCTTGTCGACGATCTGGTCGATGAGATGGATGCTCTGCTTGATCTCGGCCACGCGCTGCATGTAGCGCGCGTACGAGTCGCCCTGTGGCTGCGTGATGACGTCGAACTCGAGCTCGTCGTAGATCGAGTAGGGATGCGCCTTGCGCACGTCGAAGGGAACACCGCTGGCGCGCAGGTTCGGCCCGCTCACGCCGAGCGAGATGGCGTCCCGTGCGGTCAGCACGCCGAGGCCCTTGGTGCGGCCCGTGAAGATCTCGTTCTGGGTAAGCAGCAGCTCGTTGTCGCCGATCGTCTTCTCGACGTTGCTGCGCCAGCGTGACAGGCGGTTGATGAACTCGTCGTTGACGTCCCAGTTCACGCCGCCGACGCGGAAGAAGTTGAACAGCATCCGTTGCCCGCTGATGGCGGCCAGCAGCTCGACCGTCTCGTCGCGGTTGATGAAGCCGTACAGGATCGGCGTCAGGCCACCCATGTCGAGCGCCAGGAAGCCCATCATCAGGCCGTGGCTGAAGACGCGGTTCAGCTCGACCACCAGTGCGCGGATGTACTCCGCCCGCCTCGGCACCTCGATCCCGTACAGCTTCTCGAAGGCGATCGCCGGCGCGTGCTCGTTGTGCATGGCCGACATGTAGTCCATCGGATCGACATAGGTCAGCACGGTGGTGTAGGTGGCGTTCTCGCAGAGCTTCTCGATGCCGCGATGCAGGTAGCCGAGCACGACGTCGAGGTCGGTGATGACCTCTCCGCGGACCTTGACCAGCAGCCGCATGACGCCGTGGGTCGAGGGATGCTGCGGCCCCATGTTGAGCAGCATCTCGCCCTCGTTCAGGGTGAACAGCCGCTGCTCGCGTTCGGTCTGCGGCGGGCGATCCGGCAGGCCGACCTGGTCGAATCCGGCGTACTCGGGACGCGCCGCGGGGCCAGCCCCATCGCCCGCGACGCGGCGAGGGCCGAGGCCGGCGGCCGCGCGCAGCCGCTCCTCCTCGAGCTCGTCGAGTTCGATGGGGTCGGGGATGCGGACGTCGGGATCGGTGGCGGTCATCGTGGTCGGCTCTTGTCGGCGAGCGTCTCGCCGGCTTCGACGGCGGTTTCGTCACTTCCCGGATGGGTCTCGGTCGCGGGAAGGGCATCGGTGAAGCGGGACAGGTCCCAGGTCTCCGGACGCTCGAGCGGGTTCACGCCGGCCGCCGCCGAGTCGGCGGCGTCATCGGGCAGGATGAAATCCTTGCGCTGCGGGAAGGAGCGGTAGTCGGGCGACATGAAGATCCGGCGCAGGTCGGCGTTGCCATCGAACACGATGCCCATCATGTCGTACATCTCGCGCTCGTGGAACATCGCACCTTCCCACAGGTCGGTGACGGTCGGGATGTGCGGGCTCTTGCGGTCCACGCGCACGCGGATGCGCAGCCAGGCGGGGTGCCTGTCGCTGTAGAGGTGATAGACGACCTCGAACCAGTTCTGTGGGCCGTAGTCGACGGCGGCCGCATCGGCCAGGAAGAAGAAGCCGAAGTCGTCGTCATCGCGCAGCGTGCGCAGGGTGTCGACGATCTGGCCGCGCGGCACCTGAACCTCGACGGTGTCCGTATCGGTCCAGAGCTGGCTGACGGTGCCCGGGAAGCGGTCGAGCAGCAGGCGCACGAGCGCGCCTGCCTGAACCGGAACGGTCAGCGAACATCTCCTTCCCAGGCCTGGCGCTGCGGCCCGCGATCGACGTAGTCGGGCCACTGGCCGCGACGCTGCTTCACCAGCTCCTGGAGCTTCATCAGTCCGTAGATCAGGCCCTCCGGTCGCGGCGGGCAGCCGGGCACGTAGACGTCGACCGGCATGACCCGATCGACCCCCTGGACGACGCTGTAGCTGCGCTTGAACCGGCCACCCGAGGTGGTGCAGGTGCCCATGGCCACGCACCACTTGGGCTCCGGCATCTGCTCCCAGAGGCGGACCAGCGGCCCGGCCATCTTGGTGGTCAGCGTGCCGGCCACGATCAGGACGTCGGCCTGCCGCGGACTGGCGCGGAAGGGGAACATGCCGAAGCGGTCGACGTCGTTGACACTCGTCGCGGTGCTCATCATCTCGATGGCGCAGCAGCTGAGGCCTGAGAGCAGCGGCCAGAGCGAGTTGGCGCGAATGAGGTCGAGGACGTAGTCCGCCTTGGTCGGGATCACCTCGAGCAGGCCGTGGAAGCCGCCGCGTGGGTGCTCCTCCATGTCGAATTCGCGCAGCAGGTCGTCGCCGGCCGCCTGGTCCGGGATGACGATGGGCGGTGGTGCCGTGCCGGGTGGAATGTTCTGCGGCGGTGCGCCGCCGGTGTTGGTCTGGTTCGTGTCTATCGCCATCGCAGATCGCCCTTCTTCCATGCGTACAGCTCGCCCCACATCAGGATGCCGAGGAAGATCCCGATCATCACGATCCCCGGTCCCTGCACGGCACGCACCACGATCGCCCACAGGTAGACGAAGATGATCTCGACGTCGAAGGCCACGAACAGCAGGGCGTAGAGGTAGAACGCCAGCCCGAACCGGCTCCAGGTGTCACCGATGGTATCGATCCCCGATTCGTACGGCAGCCCCTTCTGGGGTCGCTGCCGGCGGTGGGTGATCAGCCACGAGAACAGGATCGTGCCGAAGACGAACGTCGTGGCGGCGAACCCGAAGCCGAGGACGTAGATCAGTCCCGTCTGGTCCATGTGGTGTGCGAGCTCCTGGCAGGGCCGATGCCGTTCGCCACGAGGCGGGCAGCCCGGTCCCGCGTCTGAATGTCAAGCGTGCAAGCCCAGTCTAGCAGCGTGCCTCCGGTCCGTCGGACCGTCGCCGCGGTACCGGCCCGGGCGTCAGATCCGCGTCGTCCCATCGCACGGAACGTTTGACCAAGATGCGACGCGTGTCGCCGGTTCCGTTGTCACTTGTGCTCGCCTAGCGGAACGTTTGATGCCCCACGGGAGGTTCGCCCCGATGCGCGGTGGCCGGATGGTCAGACGTTCCGCCGAGCGGAACGCGCGTGCGGCTGCGATCAGCGGCCGTGCCAGGCGGCATCCACGAGCAGGCGCATCCCGTCGCTGACGAGCGTGTGGCCGCCGAACAGGAAGGGCGTCGAGGAGGCCGCGGCCGCATCGGTCAATTCGCGCAGCCAGGCGGTGCCGATGAGCGCGCCGTCGCCGAAGTCGGAGGCGAAACGCTCCTCGGCCGGCGGCCAGCGCGATTCGGCCGATGAGCCGGCCAGCGCGGCCATCAGCACGCGGGTGTCGAGGATGACGGCGTCGGCCATGCGCGCAAGCTCGTCGACCAGTTCGGCCGGGCTGGACCGATGCAGCAGTGCCGCGACCACGGACCGGGGCCGCTCGTCGCGAGCGGAGCGCATGCCGCGCTCCTCGATCAGCAGCCGCACCCGGCACGCTGTCTCCGTCTCGAGGTACGCGGCCAGGCCGGCGGGGACGCGGCCCGACACGAGCAGCTGCGCGCTTCGATCGCGCATCACTGCCCCGACCTCCGCGACGTGCGGAAGGTCGAGGGCGCGGCCGCCGGGCAGCTGAGCCATCTCCAGGAACGCGGTCACCGGCTGCGCCGGTCGACGGATGCCGGGCAGCCTGGTCGCCAGCCGAAGGAGCGCGAGGTCGAGCGGCGTGTCGGCGTCGAAGCGCGACCACGGGCTGGTCAGTGCCCGCGCGCCGAAGCCAGCCGACTCCAGGTAGCGGACGGCGGCATTGTCGGTTGGGCAGGCGTCGAGGGTGGTGAGCGCGCGGTCGAGGTCGCCCGCCACCACGAACGCGTCGGCGCTGAAGCGGTTGTTGGCGACGACCTCGCCGGCGACCGGCGAGAGGAGGTCGTCGAGCGCGTCGTCGGGGAGGAGCGCCAGCGAGCCGGCACCGGCGTAGCCCACGGCGTCGACCTCGGAACCGGCGAGCGCGGCCCGGGCGGCGGTCGCAAACCAGCGGCCCCAGTGATCCGCACCGTCCGGACGCAGCGGGACCACCGCGGCGCCGAGCGCGCCAAAGCGCTGCGAGAGCTCGGTCGCCAGCAGACGCTGCCCGCTCTCCAGCACCGCCTCGTACGTGCCGAAGACGGCGGTTGCCGGCGGGTCGACGACGAGGACCAGCGGCGCCGCTCGCTCGCCTCGCCGCACCGCGGGCTCAGCCACCGCGCGCCAGTCGGTCCAGCTGCTCGAGGTGCATCAGGTCATGGACGCCCACGAACAGCAGCCATTCGCCGCATCGCAGGCGGCCGATCAGCGGATGATCGAGCGCGCATCGGTCGAGCTCGTGGCCGGCGATCGCCTGCGCCGATGCGCGCTGCGACGCCCGGCTCTTGTCGAGCAGGACGTGAAGCTCGGCTCGCGAAAGGTCGGGCGGACCCGGCACGGAGGGCCGGACGCGCGGCGGGTCGGCGGCCGGCCACTTCCCGGCGGCCGACAGCGCGGCCCACGCGGCCAGGAAGCGGCGCGCCGCCGTCGTGTGGGCAAAGGCCTGCGCCACGTTCCAGTCCTCCTCGCCGCCCGGCGCGCAAAGCGCCTCCTCGGGCAGCGAGTCCAGCACGGACCCCAGCGCGGCAGCCACCGCCTCCTGCTGCTCGAGGATCCGCATCGCCGAACCGGGAACGACCCGGCGATGCAGCTCGCGGCGCAGCGGACGGAGCGCATCGGCCAGGCGCCAGCAGGCGACGACGTCCGGCGCATCGGCCTCCAAGGACGACAGCCAACTCATGGGCCACGGGCGGTCAGGCGCCCGCATCGGTCTACAGGCGTTCGAAACGTTCGACCGGAACGACGAAGACCGTGGCGCCGCCCACCTCCACCTCGACCGGGTAGGGCATGTAGAACTCGCCGGGCTCCATGATCGGCGGCATGGGATTCACGAACTGGCGGCGCGAATGGCAGTTGGCGCTGACGATGGCGAGCACCGCATCGACCTGATCGTCCTCGACGCCGACCAGGATGGTGGCGTTGCCCTGCTTCAGGAAGCCGCCCGAGGAATGCAGCCGCGTGGCGCGGTACTCCTTCTCGAGCAGCGCGTCGACCAGGTTGGCGGCGTCCTCGTTGTGCACGATGGCGGTGACGAGCTTCATGCGGGCCGGTCCTCCGTGGCGACGCCGTCTGGGCGGGGTGATGGGACGCGGTGATGGCGCGGAAGGCTGCTCGATTATGCCACGCGTGCTCGGCGACACAGCCGCGGTGCCCGATCAGCCAGAAATGAGCGGCGTAACAGCCTCGCGCACGAGCCGGTCCGACTCCTCGACGCTGCCCGACCCGTCGATGACCCGGAACCGATCCGACTCAGCCGCGGCCAGGGCCAGGTAGCCCGCCCGCACCTTCTCGAAGAAGGCGACGCCCTGCGTGTCCTCGAATCGGTTCCAGGTGCCGGCGCGCTTGCGTCCAAGGCCGATCTCGACGGGCACATCCAGCAGCAGCGTCAGGTCGGGCCGCAGCCCGTACGTCGCGAACGACTGCAGCCGGCGCAGCTCTTCGAGATCGTTGCCATAGCCGGAACCCTGGTAGGCGAGCGACGAATCGGCGAAGCGGGCGCAGACGACCCATTCGCCGCGCTCGAGCGCCGGTGCAATGACCCGGGCCACGTGCTGGGCGCGGCCGGCGGCGTAGAGCAGCGCATCGGCCCGCGGGTCGAGGTCGTCGCTCATGCCGCGCACGTGCAGAACGATCCGTCGGATCTCCTCGCCGAGCGGCGTCCCGCCCGGCTCGTGCGTCAGCCAGGCACGGACGCCACGCTCGCGCAGCCACTCGGCGAGGTGGCGCGCAGCGGTCGTCTTGCCGCTGCCTTCCGGTCCCTCGAGCGTGATGAAGCGGCCCCGTGCCCCCGGCTCGGGGCTCAGCGCCAGGCCCTCCCCTCGTCGGGGACAAGCTCGACGCGGCGGTTCGGCTCCGACCCGCGCGAGCGCGACATGAGGTTGTTGCGCTCTGCCATCTGGTGCTGCAGCCGGCGGACGTAGGCGTTCTGCGGCGCGAGCTCGACCGGCCGGCCCGAGGCCTGCACCAGGCCGATCGCCTCCGCCGTCTCGCGCAGCGCGGACTCCTGCGGATCGGCCTCGAGGTCGAACAGGGAGGCCAGCATGTTCTCCATCTGGAGGATGGTGTTGGTCTTGAGCACGTAGATCGGGACGCCGTTCGACTCCGCATCGCGCAGCGCCGCCGGCTTGCGCTTGTAGTAGTTGCGGAGCGTGACGACGGCATCGGCCTCATCGAGGTCGCGGGCAACGCTGACCGGCACGCCGAGCTCGCGTACGGCCTGCTCCAGTCGCTTGCGGCTGACGCCGAAGGCGAAGAGGCTCATCGGCCGTCGGTTGCGGGCGTCGGGCGTCGGCGCCGATGCGCCGATCGGCCGGTCCAGGACCTCCTCGAGCGCCTCGCGACCTGCCGGCCCGGTGGTCGTCGCACGCTCGATGCCCTGGTCCGCCGCCAGCCGCTCGCCCGGCAGCGAGCGCAGGCCGCGCGACTCGCGACCGCCGCCCCGCCCGGGGATCGAGCGCAGGCCAGAGCCCGCGAATCGGCCGCCGTTGCCGCCGCCCCGCGAGAAGGCGCCGAAGCCGCCGGTCGGCTCGATGGGCGCGAAGGCCGGGTTGCCCGCCGCCGTCTCGCTGATGCGGTAGTCATACTTGGTGAAGGCGTGGAGCTCGCCGCTCTCGTCCCGCGAGCGGGACTCGGGCGGGACCATGTGGCCGCGCAGGATGGCGTCGACCGTCTCGGCCACGTTGCGGTGGACGATCACGTGGTCGCGCTCCACGATCTCGATCAGCACGTCGAAGGTGGGGGGCGCCTTGCGCTCGAGGACGGTCTTCTGCGTTCCGCGCCGGCGCGCCTCCTCGTCACCCAGCGTCACCGGCTGGATGCCGCCGACCAGGTCGGAGAGCGTCGGGTTGAGCATCAGGTTGTCGAGCGTGTTGCCGTGCGCCGTCCCCACCAGCTGGACGCCGCGCTCGGCGATGGTGCGGGCCGCGCCCGCCTCGAGCTCGGTCCCGATCTCGTCGATGACGATCACCTCGGGCATGTGGTTCTCGACCGCCTCGATCATGACCTGGTGCTGCTCGGTCGGGGTGCGCACCTGCATGCGTCGGGCGTCGCCGATCCCCGGGTGCGGGATGTCGCCGTCTCCGGCGATCTCGTTGCTCGTGTCGACGACGATGACGCGCTTGCCGAACTCGTCGGCCAGCACGCGCGCGACCTCGCGCAGCATGGTTGTCTTGCCCACGCCGGGCCGTCCCAGGATCAGGATCGACTGCCCCGACTCGACGATGTCGCGGATGATGTCGATGGTGCCGAACACGGCTCGACCGATGCGGCAGGTGAGCCCGACGACCTTGCCGGAGCGATTGCGAATGGCGCTGATCCGATGCAGCGTCCGCTCGATCCCGGCCCGGTTGTCGTCGCCGAAGACGCCGATGTGATCGACGACGTGGGCGATGTCCTCCTCGGTGATCTCGCGATCGAGCAGCTCGACCTCGCCGCCCCCGAAGCGGGCCTCGGGGCGACGGCCGAGGTCCATCACCACCTCCAGCAGGTCAGGGCGGTCGGAGAGCGCGCGCAGGCTGTCGCAGATCTCCGGCGGAAGTGCGTCCATCAGCGCGTCGAGGTCGTCGGTCGTCTCGCGGCGTGGCACCTCTCGGTCCGTGCCTCCTCTGCTCACTCGGTCGCGGGCGATGCTCACCGAACGGCGGGCACCATGGCGGGCTGACGCACCGTGCCGCGGACTTCGCGCACCAGCATGGTCACGCGTCCGACCGGTTCGAATCCCGCGGCCGTGACGGCCCGCATCGCCATCGATTCGTATGTTCGCACCGGCGACAGGATGCCTGCAGCCGATGCATCGCCGCCCATGAGCTCGAGCACGCTTCGCAGGAAGCGTGCCCCATCGGCCCCTTCGCGAACCAGGACCCGAAGGTAATGCGGCCCCGATTTCGTGGCGCCGTGCTGCGCAAATCCGCCGGCGCGCTGGTCGGTCGGCATCAGCCAGGCGTCGACGCCCGAGAAGTGCATCAGCGGATTGAGGCTGCTGCGCGGGACGGTCCCCTCATGGCCGACCGATTCCCAGTCGGCGGCAGCGTAGTCCTCGATCCGCGCGATCGCCGGCGGCGTGCTGTGGGTCCACAGGTCGAAGAGGTGCCAGGCGTCGGGGGCCCCCGCGGCGCGCAGCTCGACGCCGTCCTGATCAGCCGGCTGCTGGGAGGCAGCGCGCCCGTCACGCGACAAGAGGCGGTGCACCCAGGAGCGCGCGCCGGCCAGCGGCTGCGGCGGCCGGTACAGGATCTCCTCCTGGGCGTATGCCATGAACGAGGTCTGGCCGAACAGCTCGAGGTTCTCGCGGACGTCCGAGCAGGCCGCGTGATAGCGGGCCACGCCGCGCTGCTCGCCCTCCTCGACCACGGCGCGCAGCAGCGCCATGCGGATCTCGGCCGCGGCAGGACCGTCCTCGGCCTCCAGCTCGGTGATCACCCAGTCGTCGCGTCGTGGCTCTTCGAGCGCGCGGCACGACCCGACCAGCTGACCGTCCACCTCCATCACCAGGTGCAGCGACGGCGGATGCAGCGGCAGCCAGGACGGGACGAGGGTCGACAGCTGGAAGCGCGGCCGCGAGGCGCTCGGCGCGGGGACCCCCAGGCTGCGCCGGTAGCCGTCGGGCGCCACGTGCACCCGCCGCGACAGGTCGTTCAGCGCCTGGCGGTCGGTGATGCGGGCCGCGCGGATGACGCCGCTGTCGGCGCCGATCACCGCTCGATCACCGGTCGATCATCCCCAGCAGCAGCCGATGCAGCCGCCGGTCCCCGGTCAGCTCGGGATGGAAGGCGGTGGCCAGGACCCGTCCCTGGCGCACGGCGATCGGCCTGTCTGCCTCGTCCCGCGCCAGCACCTCGACCCCCGGTCCCAGCTCGCTGACAACCGGGGCACGAATGAAGACGCCGTGCAGCGGCTCGTCGCCGATGGCCGGGATGTCGAGGTCGGCCTCGAACGATTCCAGCTGGCGGCCATAGGCATTGCGCTGGACCGTCGCGTCCAGCAGGCAGAGCACCGGCTCCTCGTCATCGGCCAGGCGGTTGGCGAGCAGGATCATGCCTGCGCAGGTCCCGAGCATGGGCGCACCCTGGCGTGCCATGGCCAGGATCGGCTCGCGCAGCCCGTAGAGGTCGATCAGGCGGCGCATGGTGGTGCTCTCGCCGCCCGGCAGGATCAGGGCATCGAGCCCGGCCATATCCGACGGCAGGCGCACCAGCACGGCCTCCGCTCCGAGCGCGCGAACAGCCTCGACATGCTCGCGCACCGCGCCCTGCAGGGCGAGGATCCCGACGCGCGGCCGCCGGTCGGGGGCAGGGGATTCCGCCAAAGCAGGCGCCGGGGACGCCATGAGTCCGGAGCTCGCTACCAACCGCGAACGGCGAGCCGCTCCTCGACGGGGATCTCGCCGAGCTCGAGGCCGTGCATCGGCTCACCGAGGCCGGCGCTGACCTCGGCGAGGATGTCCGGGTTGTCGTAGTGAGTCGTGGCCTTGACGATCGCCCGCGCCACGCGGTCCGGGTTCTCGCTCTTGAAGATGCCCGAGCCGACGAAGACGGCCTGCGCGCCGAGCTGTCGCATCAGGCTGGCGTCAGCAGGGGTCGCGACGCCGCCCGCCGAGAAGTTGGGGACCGGCAGCTCGCCCAGCTCGGCGGTCTCCTGGACGACCGCCAACGGCGCGCGCAGCTCCTTGGCGGCCGCGTACAGCTCGTCCTCGCGCATGCCCTGCAGCTCGCGGATCCCTTTCTGGACGGCCCGCATGTGGCGCACCGCCTCGACGATGTTGCCCGTCCCCGCCTCACCCTTGGTCCGGATCATGGCCGCCCCCTCACCGATGCGTCGGAGCGCTTCGCCGAGATCGCGGCAGCCGCACACGAACGGGACCGCGAACCGGTGCTTGTCGATGTGGTGCTCCTCGTCCGCCGGGGTCAGCACCTCGGACTCGTCGATGAAGTCGACGCTCAGCGCCTGGAGGATCTGGGCCTCGGCGATATGACCGATGCGGCACTTGGCCATCACCGGGATCGTGACCGCTTCCTTGATCTCCTCGATCAGCTTGGGATCGCTCATGCGCGCCACGCCGCCGAACTTGCGGATGTCGGACGGCACCCGCTCGAGAGCCATCACCGCCACCGCGCCCGCCTCCTCGGCGATGCGCGCATGATCGGCGGTGACGACGTCCATGATCACGCCGCCGGAGAGCATCCGCGCCAGGCCGACCTTGGTCGCCCAGGTGCTCGTCTGAGTCGTCATTCGTGTTCGTTCACCATGCATGGACCGATGCCGGCGCTGCGCGCCGGAACTGGCAATCCATTGTACTCGGCGGCTTCGCGAGGGCCTGCTCCCGGCCTCTTTGGAACGCTGGGCGAGCGAACCGGACGAAGTACGTCTCTTGCCCGCGCCTGCGACCTGCCGTTCGAATGCTCCAGCGCGCGAAAAGACCAGCCAGGGGCGTCCGTGGCCGTGGTTTGGGCCGCACAGCGAGCGAATCTGCTCCTCACGAGCATGACGGCGCGCCGTCTACCGGCCAGGTTCGTCCATTCGCTCGCGAGGCGTTCCAGGCGACGAGGGGACCGGCAGGCCGCCTAGCCGGTGAGGGGGATCCGTGCGCCGTTGATCAGGCTCGCCGCGTCGGAACAGAGATAGAGGATGGCCGCGG
>JAICUY010000002.1 GCA_025935615.1 Steroidobacteraceae bacterium | reverse complement strand
CGCACCTGAAGGTGATCATCGAGACGGGCGAGCTCGGGACGTACGACAACGTTCGCCGCGCGAGCCTGCTCGCGATCGCGGGCGGCGCCGACTTCATCAAGACCTCGACGGGGAAGCTTCCGTCCGCGGCCACGCTGCCGGTGACGCTCGTCATGCTCGAGGCGATCCGCGACTTCTACGCCCAGACCGGCCGCGCCGTCGGCATGAAGCCGGCGGGCGGGATTCGCACCGCCAAGGAGTCGATCGCCTACCTGACGGTGCTGTACGAGACACTCGGTCCCGAGTGGATGACGCCCGACCGATTCCGCTTCGGGGCGTCCAGCCTCCTCAACGACGTGCTCATGCAGATCCGCAAGGAGCGCAGCGGCCGCTACAGCGGTACCGACTACTTCACCCTCGACTAGACCGATGCAGGTCCCGCCGCGCACCATCCAGATCTGGTCCGACATCGGTTGTCCGTGGGCGCACGCCGCCGTGTGGCGCCTGCACGACGCTCGTCGTCGCCTGGGCCTGACCGATGCGGTGCAGTTCGAGCACCGCATCTTCCCGCTCGAGCTCTTCAACTCCGAGCCGACGCCGCGCCAGGAGCTCGACGCCGAATGGCCGGTGATCGCGGCGCTCGCGCCGCGGGCCGGCTGGCGGGCATGGTCGGCGCCGGCAGAGGCGTGGCCGGCGACCATGCTGCCACCGATGGAGGCCGTGCAGGCCGCCGCACTCCAGTCCCCAGGCGCCGCCGACGAGCTCGACCGCGGCCTGCGCCGCGCCTTCTGGGGAGAGTCGCGCTGCGTCAGCCTGCGGCACGTGATCCTGGAGGTGGCCAACGAGTGCGAGGCCGTCGACGTCGCGGCACTGGCCGACGCACTGGACAGCGGCCGCGCCCGGCATCGGATGTTCGACGACTGGGAGATCGCCAAAGGCGACGAGGTGCAGGGCTCGCCGCACCTCTTCCTGCCGGATGGGACGAACGTCCAGAACCCGGGTGTCGAGATGCACTGGGAGGGCGATGACGGCGCCGGCGGCGGCTTCCCGGTGATCGACCGTGACGATCCGAGCGCGTACGACGATCTGCTGCGCCGCGCAGCCGGCTGATCTCACGTTTCGGCACCTGCCGCGCGTTGGATGAGCGTGCACCTGCCGCCCTTCCAGCAGCTGATCGACGCCCATGCCGGCGAGCTGCATCGGTTCCTGACCGCCTGCGTCGGTGCGGTGGACGCCGACGATTGCCTGCAGGAGACATTGATGTCGGCACTCCGCACCTATCCGACGCTGCGGCACGCGGACAACCTGCGCGGTTGGCTGTTCACCATCGCGCATCGCAAGGCGACCGATGTGGTGCGGCACCGCGTGCGTCATCCGGCAGCGGAGCTCGACGGCGTCGAGCCATCGGTTGCGCCGCATGCCGAACCGGACGACGAGCTGTGGAGTGCCGTGCGGGCGCTGCCGCTGAAGCAGCGGGCGGCCGTCGTGCATCGGTACCTGTTCGACCTGGCCTACCGCGAGATCGGCGAGCGGATGGGGATCAGCGAGGAGGCTGCGCGACAGAACGTGAGCGCCGGCTTGCGCCGGCTGCGACTTGAGGTGACCCGATGAGCGAGCTTGAGCGCCTGGCCTCCCTTCGGACCGATGCGTCGGCGGCCGTGGCGGCATTCCGGCGACGGGCCGCCGAGGAGGGCCTGCTCGACGTGGCCTACGCGGAGCTGGAATCGCCGCTCGGCCCGCTGACCGTGTTCGTCACCCCGCGCGGCCTGGTGCGGGTCGGGTACGGCGCGGTCGAGGACGAGGTGGACCAGGTGGCGAGCCTCCTGTCGCCGCGAGTGCTGGCAGCCCCGGAACGCACCGACCACGTCCGTCGCGAGCTCGACGAGTATTTCGCCGGTCGGCGGCAGTCGTTCGACCTGCCGCTCGACTGGTCGCTGGTCCACGGGTTCGCCGGCAACGTGCTGCAGGCCACCGCACGGATCCCATTCGGCTCGGTGTCGACGTATCAGGAAGTCGCCTCGGAGGCGGGATCGCCTCGTGCCTATCGTGCCGCGGGCAATGCGCTCGGCTCCAACCCCATTCCCATCGTGGTGCCCTGCCATCGTGTCCTGCATTCCGGCGGCGGGCTGGGCGGCTACACCGGCGGCCTCGACCGCAAGCGCTTCCTGCTCCGCCTCGAGGGTGTACGAGCCGACTAGACTCCGCGCGTGATCACCTGCCCGAGCTGCGGTCACGAGAGCCCCTCCGAGTTCGCCTTCTGCCCGAGCTGCGGATCGCCGCTGACGCCCGCCGCGGCCCCGCGCGAGGTGCGCAAGGTGGTCACCGTCCTGTTCTGCGACCTGACCGGCTCGACCGCTCTGGGTGACCGGACGGATCCCGAGACGCTGCGCGGCACGATGCGCCGGTACTACGAGACGGCTCGCGCCGTGCTCGAGCGGCATGGCGGCACCGTCGAGAAGTTCGTCGGGGATGCGGTCATGGCCGTCTTCGGCATCCCGGTCGCGACCGAGGACGATGCGCTGCGCGCGGTGCGCGCCGCGGTCGAGCTGCGCGACACCGTCCACCAGCTCGAGCTCGATGCCCGGATCGGCATCAACACCGGGGAGGTCGTCGCCGGCGAGGGCGACACCCTCATCACCGGCGATGCGGTCAACGTGGCGGCTCGGCTGGAGCAGGCGGCCGGCGCAGGCGAGATCCTGCTCGGTGCCGAGACGGCTCGCCTCGTCCGCGATGCGGTCGAGACGGATCCGGTCGAGCTGCAGTTGAAGGGAAAGCCTGATGCGGTCATGGCGCATCGGCTCACCCGGCTCGAGGCGGCCGCGCCCGGGATCAGTCGCCAGCTGGACCGTCCGATGGTGGGACGCGAGCGAGAACGGGCGCGCCTGCGCGGCGATTTCGACGACGGCGTGGCCGGACGCAGCAGCCGCCTGTTCACCCTGATCGGGCCGGCCGGCGTGGGCAAGTCGCGTCTCGTGGCGGACTTCCTCGACGGGCTGGAGGACGTGACCGTGGCGCGCGGCCGCGCCCTGTCGTACGGGGAAGGGATCACCTACTGGCCGCTGGTCGAGATGCTGGTCCAGCTTGGAATCGATCCAGAGGCCGCGATCCGCACCTCACCCGCCGACACCCAGCTCGCCACGCGGGCCCTGCTCGAAGGCATCGCCGAGGAGCGGCCGCTGGTGCTCGTCTTCGACGACCTGCAGTGGGCCGAGGCACCGCTGTTCGACCTCATCGAGCACATCGTCGACTGGGTGCGCGACGCGCCCATCTTCGTCCTCTGCATCGGTCGTCCCGAGCTCGTCGACGTGCGCCCGGGATGGGGCGGCGGCAAGCCAAACGCGACTGCCATCCTGCTCGAGCCGCTGGCTGAGACTGATGCGGCCGGCTTGGCGGATTCGCTGCTCGAGGGCCTCGACCTGACCGATGCGACCCGCACGCGCATCATCGAGATGGCCGATGGCAACCCACTGTTCCTCGAAGAGATGGCGGCTCTGGCGCGCGAGACGTCCGGCGAGCTGCGCGTCCCGCCGACCATCCACGCCGTGCTGCAGGCTCGGCTCGACGCGCTCAACGATCACGAGCGCAGTGTGATCGAGCGTGGCGCGGTCGAGGGTAAGATCTTCCACCGCGGCTCGGTGACCGCCCTCGTGGCCGCACCATCACGCGAGCAGATCCCGGCCGACCTGCTGGCCCTGGTCCGCAAGGAGCTGGTTCGTCCCGATCGCTCGCAGATCCCGGGCGATGACGCATTCCGCTTCCGCCACCTGCTGATCCGCGACACGGCCTACGAGTCACTGCCCAAAGCCGTCCGCGCGGAGCTGCATGAGCGTTTTGCGCAGTGGCTGGACGGGCACGGTGACCTCTTCGAGCAGGACGAGATCGTCGGCTACCACTACGAGCGCGCGGCGCGCTACCAGGCCGACCTCGGCGCCGATTCGGCGTTGCTCGAGCGGCTCTCGAATCAGGCGGCAGAGCGGCTCAGTCGCGCCGGGCGCGCAGCCGTCGCGCGCGGTGACACGCACTCGGCGGTGAGCCTGCTCCGTCGCGCGCACGACCTGCTCCCCGAAGGCGATGTGCGCCGCTCGCTCGTCCCCGACTTGGCGATCGCCCTCGACGCGGCCGGCCTGCTGCCCGAGATCCCGCCATTGATGGGCGAGCTGCGCGCCGGCAGCGAGACAGATCGAACAACCGCGCTGGCGATCGAGGTGGGCATCGATCCACTGGGCCAGGGACGATCAGCCGATGAGCTCGTCAACGAGCTCGAAGCGATGCGACCGGCGTTGGTCGAGCGCGGTGACGTCATGAGCATCGTGCGCTGCGACAGGGCGATTGCGACAGCGGAATGGCTCGAGTGTCGCGCCGATCGCGCCCATGCCGCCTATCGCCGCGCGTTCGAGCTGCTACGCGGCGGACATCGTCCGTTTCAGCAGATGCACCTGGCCATGATGACAGTGATCACGGCGTCGTTCGCCGGCACGGCGGTCGACGACCAGCGCCGCCTGGTGGCTGACCTGCGACGAGATCTCGAAACGAACGCCGGGCCGCTGATGCTGGCTTCGTTGAACGCCCTGGGGCTTCCGCTCGAATACCTGGCCGGGAGCGCGAGCGCTGATCAGGTCCGAGAAGGGCTGATGCACCAGGCGGATCTGCTCCTGCAGACCGGCTCCCACGGCGCGGCACGGGGCGCGCTCCACTTCCTGGCGCTGATGGCATACATCGAAGGTGATCTCGCCGAAACCGAGCGCCTCAACCGCGAGAAGGCTGAGGCCTCGGAGCGGATGGGCGAAAGCCGGGTCCTGGTCAATGAGATGGCCTACTGGGCGCTCGCCCTCAGCCGCATTGGTGACGCACGGCGAGCACTTTCGATCGTTGCCCGGGCACGTTCGATGGGCCGCGAGGACGACATCGCCGATCAGGTGACGCTGGACATCGCCGAGGCACTTGCCCGAGCCCATATCGGTGAGGCAGCTGCGGCGAGCCTGCTCCTCGACCGGGCTCGGGCCCGGATGGTGGGTCTCGTGATGCAGCCGGTCACTGAGGAGATTGACCGCGTCGACGCCGAGGTGCACGCGGTGCGTGGTGATTTCGCGACGGCCAGAGCCATCGCCGAACGCATCGCCGCAGCGGCGGAGGCCCGCGGCCTTCGGCGCTGGGCGGACTTTCACCGAAATCGGTTCCTGCGACAGCTCGAGCTCGACGCCGCCGACGCATGACGACGACCGTCGTCATCATGGGGGTCACCGGCACCGGCAAGACAACCGTCATGCAGGCGCTCGTCGACCGCCTGGGATGGCCAACCGCGGAGGGCGACGAGTTCCATCCCACTGCGAACGTCGAAAAGATGGCTGCCGGACATGCGCTCGACGATGCCGACCGCTGGCCATGGCTCGAATCGATCGCGGCCTGGATCGGTGACCGCGAGCAGGCCGGCGAGAGCGCCCTCGTCACCTGCTCGGCACTGCGGCGCGCCTACCGCCAGCTGCTGCGGCGCGGCCACCCGTCCGTCTGGTTCGTCCATCTCGTCGCCCCACGCGCCGTGCTCGCCGAACGCATGCGGTACCGCAGCGGTCACTACATGCCGGTCAGCCTGCTCGACAGCCAGCTGCAGACGCTCGAGCCACTCGGACCGGACGAGCCGGGAATCGTGGTCGAGGCCAATCGACCCGCGCCCGAAGTGGTGAGCGAGATCATGAATGCCATAATCGGCATCACATGACGATGACCAAGAAGCCTGAGACCCGCCCTGCGCCGGCGTCGTGGGGCCTCGCCGCCGGCGCCCACGTTCCGTGGGAGTACGCGTCGGCTCCCGAGTCGACCGACCACGTCCAGATCAAGCCGGAGTACGGCCTGTTCATTGGCAACGAGTTCGCCCCATCGAAGCCGAAGCGCACCTTCGAGGTCATCAACCCGGCCACCGAGGAGGTGCTCGCGCGCGTGGCGCGCGCATCGGCCAAGGACGTCGATCGCGCGGTGACGGTGGCGCGGGGCGCGTATCACAACACCTGGTCGAAGCTGCCGGGCAGCGAGCGGGCCAAGTACCTGTATCGGATTGCGCGAATCATCCAGGAGCGCAGCCGCGAATTCGCGGTGGTTGAGACGCTGAACTCCGGCAAGCCGATCAAGGAGAGCCGCGACGTCGACGTCCCACTTGCCGCAGCTCACTTCTTCTACTACGCCGGCTGGGCCGACAAGCTCGACTATGCCTTCCCGAACCGGCAGCCGCGCTCGCTCGGTGTCGCGGCGCAGATCATCCCGTGGAATTTCCCGCTGATGATGCTGGCCTGGAAGATCGCCCCGGCACTGGCCTGCGGCAACACGGTGGTCCTCAAGCCGGCCAGCACCACCCCGTTGACCGCGTACCTGTTCGCTGACGTCGTCCGCCAGGCGGAGCTTCCGCCGGGTGTGGTCAACATCATCACCGGGCCTGGCGAGATCGGGATGGAGCTCGTGCGGCATCCCGAGGTCAACAAGGTCGCCTTCACCGGCTCGACCGCGGTCGGCAAGATGATCGCGCGGGCGGTGGCGGGGTCGGACAAGAAGCTGACCCTCGAGCTCGGGGGCAAGGCCGCCAACATCGTCTTCGACGACGCGCCGATCGACCAGGCCATCGAGGGCATCATCAACGGCATCTACTTCAACCAGGGCGAGGTGTGCTGCGCAGGCTCGCGCCTCTTTGTGCAGGAGAGCGTCTACGAGCCGCTGCTCGACAAGCTCAAGGCACGCCTCTCGACGCTTCGGGTCGGCGATCCGCTCGACAAGAACACCGATGTCGGCGCCATCAACTCGGCCGGCCAGCTGGCCAAGGTCCAGGAGCTGGTCGAGTCGGGGATTGAGGAGGGTGCCGAGATCTTCCAGCCCGACTGTCAGCTACCCGATCGCGGCTTCTTCTTCCGCCCAACGCTGTTCACCGGCGTCTCGCAGTCGCATCGCATCGCCCAGGAGGAGATCTTCGGCCCGGTGCTGTCGGTGCTCACCTTCCGCACGCCCGAGGAGGCGATCGAGAAGGCGAACAACACGCCCTACGGGCTGTCGGCCGGGGTATGGACCGAGAAGGGCAGCCGTATCTTCAAGATGGTGGCCGCCATGCGCGCCGGCGTGGTGTGGGCGAACACCTTCAACCGATTTGATCCGACCTCCCCCTTCGGCGGCTACAAGGAGTCGGGCTACGGCCGCGAGGGCGGCCTTCACGGGCTCGCCGCCTACGTGCGGCTCGACGCATGAGCCCGCGCACCGCAACCACGCGCCGCACGCGCGCATCGGTGCTGGACGACAGACCGATGCAGCCGCTGGCGACCTCGCGCAATGGTGCGGCCAGCGAGCGGGTCGAGGTGCGCAAGACCTACAAGCTGTACATCGGCGGCGCCTTCCCGCGTACCGAGTCGGGGCGGTCGTACGAGGTCTTCGACGCACGCGGCCGGCTGCTGGCCAACGCCAGCCGCGGCACGCGCAAGGACATTCGCGAGGCGGTGCGCGCCGCGCGCAAGGCGCTGCCCGGCTGGGCGGCCAAGACGGCCTACAACCGATCGCAGATCCTGTACCGCATCGCCGAGCTGATGGAGGGCCGGCGCGAGCAGTTCGTGGCCGAGGTCGCCGCTGCGCAGGGCGTCTCACGCCGCCGCGCGACGCGCGAGGTTGACGCGGCCATCGACCGCTGGGTCTGGTACGCGGGCTGGGCCGACAAGTTCAGCCAGGTGATCGGTTCGGTCAACCCAGTCAACGGCCCGTACTTCAACTTCAGCGTGCCGGAGCCGACCGGCGTGGTCGGCGTCATCGCGCCCGAGGAGTCGTCGCTGCTGGGACTGGTGAGCCGCCTGGCGCCGGTCATCGTGTCAGGCAACACGGCGGTCGTCGTCGCATCCGAGACCCGGCCGCTCCCCGTGGTGACGTTGACCGAGGTGCTCGCCACGTCCGATGTGCCGGGTGGCGTCGTCAACGTGGTCACCGGGCTCCGCCGCGAGATCGTGCCGGCGCTGGCTGCCCACATGGACGTGAACGCGCTCGATGCGTTCGGCGTTGCCCCATCCGAGGCGGCCGCGGTCGAGGACGCCGGCGTCGAGAACGTGAAGCGCCTGGTGCGGCCACCGTCCGGTGGCCTGCAGCGCTACGACTGGCTGGCCGACGCTGCCCAATCGCCGTATCTCATCGGCCAGTTCGTCGAGACCAAGACGGTCTGGCATCCGATCGGCGCCTGATCAGCTCGCGTGCCGCCGCTCTCGTGATCTCGCTCGCGATGGCAACGCGGGCCGACAGGAGCCGTGCCGAAGTTCACGACCACGAAGACCGGGTCGCCCCACATTCACAACTGGGCGAAACCGCGCGTCATCCGTCGTCCGTGCTGGTTCACATTTACGGGTGAATCGGGACCTCAACGAGCGGCCGCTCAGGTGAGCCAGTCGAGCAGCGTGGCGCCGAAGAGGACCAGGGTCAGGGCGATCACCAGGCCGGTCAGGGCCCATGCGACGACGTTCAGCCACCACGGGTTGACGTGCTCGCCCATGATCCGCGAGTTGTTCACGAGGCGCAGCATGAAGACCAGGATGATCGGCAGCAGGATGCCGTTCAAGTTCTGGCTGACGATGATCAGCCCGGTCAGCGGGATACCGGGCACCAGCACGACCAGCGCGCCGATCACGATCAGCGCGGTATAGAGGCCCATGAACACCGGCGCCTCGCTGAAGCGGCGCGAGAGGCCCGATTCCCATCCGAACGACTCGCAGACCGTGTAGCTGGTCGTGAGCGGCATGACGGTGGCCGCCAGGACCGACGCGCCGAACAGCCCGAAGGCGAAGAGCGCCTCGGCGAAGTTGCCGGCGATCGGCGCCAGCGCGCGCGCCGCCTGGTCAGCCGTCGTGAGCTCCACGCCCACGCCGAACAGCGTCACGGCAGTGACGACCACGATGAACAGGGCGATGACGTTCGTCCAGATAGCGCCGAGGACTGCATCGGCCCGCTCATAGCCGAGCTCCTCCGGCCCGAGCCCCTTATCGGCCACTGACGACTGCAGGTAGAAGAACATGTAGGGCGTCACGGTGGTGCCGACCGTGGCGACCATCAGCAGCAGCACGTTCGGCTCGAAGTTCAGCGACGGCGACACCAACGCGCGCCCGACGTCTCCCCAGGCGGGGCCTGCCATGAAAGCGCTGACGATGTAGGCAAGGAAGACCACCGCCACGCTCAGGAAGACGCGCTCGACGAGCCGATACGATCCGAACACGACCAGCGCCCAGATGCCCGCCGCGACGACCGGTACGGTGATCCAGCGCGGCACATCGAAGATCTCGAGCGCGGCCGCGGCGCCGGCGAACTCGGCGGCAATGTTCGAGCCGTTGGCGACCAGCAGCACGACCATGGCGAACAGGGTCCAGCGGATGCCGAAGTCGTCCCGGATGAGATCGCCCAGCCCCTGTCCCGAGACGGCGCCCATGCGCGCGGCCATCTCGAGCACCACGATGAGCATCAGCGTCGTGATGGGCAGGATCCACAACAGGCTGAGCCCGGTCTCGGCGCCGAGGACGCTGTAGGTCAGGATGCCGCCCGCATCGTTGCCCGCCAGTCCGGCGATGAGCCCTGGCCCCAGCACCCCCAGGAAGGCGAGCACGCCGGAGCGATGCACCCGGAAGTTCGGCAGGCGCTCGCGAACCGCGCGCTGAGCGCGCCGGACGGGGCGTGGAATCGCGAGCCGGCTCACCGCTCCTCGGCCCGCTCGAAGATCTCCGGCAGGCGTCGCCGCCAGCCCTCACCCAACGCTCGCTCGAAGGCGTCGTCCACCGTCACGATGCCGAGCAGCACGCCCGCATCGTCGACCACCGGCAGTGCGAGCAGGTTGTAGCGGGCGATCGCCGCGCCGACCTGCTCGGCGTCGACGTCGGCGCCGACCGAGATCGGATCGCCGCGCATGAACTCGCGCACGGCCGTCTCCGGCCGCGCCACGATGAGTCCGCGCAGCGTGACCGTCCCCTCGAGCACGCCGCCGGCATCGGTCACATAGAGGTAATAGGTGCGGTCGGATGGGGGAGCGAGCTCCCGCAGCCGGTCGATCACGTCCTGGGCCGTCTCGTCGGGCGAGACGGTGATGAAGTCGGTCGTCATCAGCCCGCCGGCCGTCTCCTCGCCGTACGCGAGCAGCTCGCGGACTTCCTCCGCCTCTTCCGGCTGCATGAGGCTCAGCAGCTCGTTCTGGCGCTCCTCGGAGAGATCGGCCATCAGGTCGGCTGCCTCGTCGGGACCCATCTCCTCCAGGATGTCGGCGGCGCGCTCGGGCGGCAGCGCTTCCAGCACGTCGACCTGGTCCTCGGCGTCGAGCTCCTCCATGACATCGGCTGCCCGCTCGTCATCGAGCGCGGCGAGGATGCCGGTGCGGTCACGAGGGGCGAGCTGCTCGACGATGTGGGCCACGTCCGCCGGGTGCAGGGTCGACAGGGCCTGGTGCGGGACGCGCAGCTTGAGCGAGCTGACGCTCGACTCCACCGGATCGACGTCCTCCCACTCGATGTAGTTGGCGACCTCGATCCCCAGCGCGCGCGCCAGGCGCTCGCCGGGACCGGAGAGGCCGAGCCGGCGCAGGATGCCGGCCAGCCCCACGTCGACGGCCACCAGCCGCAGCCGGCCGCGAACGGGCGCGAGCTGGATGTCGTTGACCCGCACGATCTTGCGTCCCTCGACGTCGACGATCTGCTTGTCCTGCAGGTCGAGCCAGACTCGGATCTCGTTGGGCCGCTGCCGGAATGCGGCGATGTTGATGCTCGAGCTGCGCAGCCGCGCCCCTGAGCCGTCGACTGCCTCGACGTCCGACCAAGGCAGGAAGATGTCTCGGCCGCTGGCCACGCCGACGACGAGCCCGGTGACGGGCGGGTATTTCTCGCCGAGCGCCACGATCAGGTCGCGCACCTTGCCGAACGGCTCGCCGTGCCGGTCCTGGACCGGCTTGCCGAGGATCTGGCTCAGGAAGAGCATGGAACGACCACCTCGCTCGATCGGGCTCCTGCGCCGTGAGCGGGTGGTCGGCGGTCGCGAAGTGGCTGCGTCGACTGCGACGCTAGATGATCACCTCGCGCTCCGGTCGTCCGCCGAGGGCGCGCTGATTGCGTCTACTGGGTCCGGCGTCCACGTTGGTCGCGCGTTGCCTCGCTACGGATTCGATCGCGGTCGCCGGCTGGGCCGGCGCACCGCGCATTCTACCCGTGCTCCGCGCTCTCCCGCGCCCGAGCACGGTGACGCGCGACCTTTGCCTGGTTGCCGCAGGTGCGCATGTCGCACCAGCGCCGCCGGCCGGTGGGCGAATGATCGACGAAGACGAGCCGGCAGGCCGGATTGGCGCAGGCGCGCAGTCGAGAGGCGTCGTCGTCGGCCAGGAAATGGGCGAGCGAGCTGGCGATGGTGGCTCGCGCCTGATCCAGGCGGTCGCCGACCTGGGCGAACGCGTAGCGCGTCCCGTCGCTGTCGAGCCGAAGCTCGTGGTAGTGGAGCCCGTGCCGCAGGATGTGGTTCAGCTCGCGCACCTGGCGCTTCGACGGATGGCCGGAGCGCCCGACCGACTCGGCGACATCGTGCAGGAGCTGCCGCAGGTGGCCGAAGCGCTCGAGCCGCCGAGCCGCCTCCTGCGGGTCGCGGCGCAGACGAGCGCTCTCGGTCGCACGTCCGCGGTCACTGATCAGGTCGCGTTCGCGCAGCCAGGTGAGGAGCGCATCCGGCTCAGGCACCGAGTCGATTGCCTCTCCGCGGTCGTACTCCAGCGTGTTGGCGAAATCGACGAAGAGCTCGCCGGCCGCGTTCGGCTCGGGAAGGCTCTCGTGGTTCAGGCTCATAACTGTAACCAGTATATACCGCTTGACAAGTTACGGCCATCCGCCTAGGATTGGCATGTAACCAGTCAAAGCACATCTACGAGTTACACGCGCGGAAGGAGCGAACCGATGGTGACCTTCGTGATCCTGGCGATCGTCCTGGCCGTGGCCATGGCGGGCGCCGCGGTCGGTGTCGACAGCCGGCGCGGTTTTACAGGAGCACCGCGACTCGACATCTGAACACCAAGGAGGCATGCATATGACCAGCTTCTGGGAGATGCAGGCCGAGCTGCGTCAGCAGGAGCTGCTCGACGACGCGCGTAACCGACGCGTCGCTGCAACCTCCCGCCGCCGTCGTCAGGGCAGAATCTTCGGCCTCGCCCTGCCACGCACCAGACGCAGCCGGATGCGTCAGCCTGAACAGAGCTGACCGATACGGGCCGCTCCCACACAGGGGGCGGCCCTTCGCTTGTCTCTAGAATCTGCGCAGATGCCTCGACCTCGTGCCGCGCCGCGCAGTGGCGAGCCCGGCGTGCTCAGCAACTCCGAGCTGGCGCGCATCTTCAACGAGATCGGCGACACGCTCGAGATCCTGGGCGAGGTCGTGTACAAGGCGGTCGCCTACCGGCGCGTGGCTGACGCGATCGAGCGCTATCCCGATGACGTGGCGGCCCTCTACCGCCGTGGCGAGCCGCCGAAGATTCCGGGCGCGGGGGCGGCCATCGGCGCCAAGCTGGCCGAGCTCGCCGAGACGGGCCGTCTCGAGTACCACGACCGCTTGCGTGCCCAGGTGCCCGTCGGGCTGCTCGACATGCTGCGCGTGCCGGGCGTCGGCCCGCGCACCGTCAAGCAGCTGCACGACGAGCTGCGCATCGACTCGGTCGAGGCGCTTCGGGCGGCCGCGGAAGGTGGCCAGCTGCGTTCGCTCAAGGGCCTCTCGGCGCGCACCGAGGAGAACATCCTGGCCGGCATCGGCCGCATCGAGCGACGCAGCACGCGGTTGCTGCTCCACGAGGCGGACGAGCTGGTCGGCTCGCTGCTCGCACGGCTGCGGAACACCGCCGGCGTCGTGTCGATCGAGCCGGCAGGCTCGCTGCGCCGCCGCCGGGCTACGATCGGCGACCTGGACCTGCTGGCGGCGGTCAGCGATCCGGCGCCGTTGATCGCAGCGCTCGACGGCCTGGCGGAGGTCGACCATGTCGTTTCGGCCGGGACGGACAAGTCGAGCATCGTGCTGCGTGACGGGCCCCAGGTCGACCTCATGCTCTGTCCGCCCGCGGCGTGGGGCACGCATCTCGTTCATTTCACCGGCCGCGCCGACCACAACATCGCGCTCCGCGGCCGTGCCCTGGCACGCGGCTGGTCGCTGTCGGAGAAGGGGTTCAAGGTGCTCGACAGCGGGGAGTTGCTCCTGGCTGCGACCGAGGAAGAGGTCTATGAGCGCCTCGACCTGGCGTGGATCGCACCGGAGCTGCGCGAGGGGACCGGCGAGATCGAGGCGGCCGCGCTGGGAACGCTGCCCGACCTCGTCACGCTCGACGACATCCGCGGCGACACGCACACCCACTCGGATTGGACCGACGGCGTCGACAGCATCGAGGTCATGGCCCGAGCCGCACGAGACGTGGGACGCGCATGGATCGTTCTCACCGACCACACGCCGTCGCTGGGAATAGCCCGAGGCCTGGCGCCTGACCGCGTCGAGCAGCAGCGCACCGAGATCGCGCGGCTCAACGCGGAGCTGGCGCCATTTCGCATCCTCCATGGCACCGAACTCGAGATCCGCGCCGACGGCACGCTGGACTATCCCGATGAGCTGCTGGCGCGGTTCGACCTCGTCATCGCGAGCATCCATACCGGCCGGGCACAGCCGTCCGAGCAGCTCACCACGCGCGCGCTGGCCGCCATCACCAATCCGCACGTGGACGTGCTGGCGCATCCCACCGGGCGAATCGTGAACCGGCGCGATCCGCTGATGCTCGACTGGCCGCGCGTCTTCGACGCGGCGGCGAAGCACGGCACTGCGCTCGAGATCAACGGCAGCCCTCGCCTCGATCTGGATGACACGCTGGCCCGGGCGGCGGCGGCGGCCGGCGCCCGCCTGACCGTGGCGAGCGACGCGCACCGGACGGAGGAGCTCGATCAGCTGCGCTACGCCGTCTCGATGGCGCGTCGCGCGTGGTTGACTCCGGCCCAGCTGCTGTCGACGCGATCGGTCGGCGAACTGCTCGAGCTGGTCCGATGATGGACGGCATGCTTCGCGGCAGTCGGGCGCAGCGCCTGCTCCAGCGCATCGATCGGCCGGAGGTGGTCGGCCTGTCCCTGGTGCTCGCCGTGCTGGCGGCCGTCGGCTGGGTCAGCGGCGGGACGTGGTTGGCGGTCGCGGTCGGCCTGCAGCTCGCGATCGGCGGGGCCGGTGCGGTGCGGCTCATCGGCCCGGCGCGTCCCGAGCTCGGGCTGGCGCGATACGCGACGCCGGCCATCACCGCACTGTCATTGACGCTCGCGGGCCGGCTGCTCGCGCCGGGCACGGCCGTGCTGCTGACGCCGCTGGCGGCGGTGCTGATCTGGGCCGTCCTGTGGTTGGAGATGCGCACCGCGGTGGGACTCGGAGCGCGCACCACGCTCGACCTGGCGCTGGTGGGGATCCTCTTCCTGGCAGCAGCCGGCATCTGGCGGCTCTTTGGGCAGTCGACTTGGCCGCCCCCGCTGGCGCTGATCGGTCTCGTCAGCTTCGTGCTCGCGGTGCGCGCGGCGGAAGGCCGGGGCAGCACCGGTCTCCGTGCGCTCGGGCTGGCGCTGCTGCACAGCCTGGCGGTCGCACAGGCCGGCGCGGCATTGGTCCTGCTGGCCCTTCCGGGGGTCGCCGCACCCGCGGTCGTCGCGCTCTCCTTCTACGTGTGGGGTGGCGCGGTCGAGGCGCTCGACGAGGGCCGCAGCAATCGCAGTGTCGCGCTCGAGTTCGGCGCGCTGGCCCTGCTCGGCCTGTTGATGGCACTCCTCCTGCATCAGATCGGCTGACGCGTTCCGGCGGGCAGGCGCTCGGTCGCTTTCCATCGCGTTGACACCACCGATGGGCGGTGCTACAACAAGGCGCCCTCTCGCCGGGAACCGACCCGTCGAGGGGCTTTCGTGCTACTTGCGCCAGAACTGGAGACGTCAGAACTGATGACGCTCGGTGAGATCGACACCATCAACCGCCAGCGCCGACAGCTCGCCGATACGGCGATCGGACATGCCACCCGCGGCGAGTGGGAGGCTGCCGTCGATGCCAACCGCGAGCTGCTGGAGCTCGGACCGGATACCGACACCTACAACCGGCTGGGTAAGGCCCTGGCCGAGCTCGGCCGCGAGGATGAGGCGCTCGAGGCCTATGAGCACGCGCTCGAGCGCGATAACACCAACCGCATTGCCGAGCGCAACGTCGAGCGGCTGCGGGTGCTCGTCGCCAATCGCTCCGACGGCCACGGAGCCAAGGCGCCCAACGGCCGCCCCGAGAAGGCCTCGGCGGCGCACTTCATCGAGGAGATGGGCAAGACGGGCCATGCCCGCCTCATCAACCTGGCCGCTCCTCGCGTCCTGGCTCCACTATCGCCGGGCGACGGAGTCGAGTTGCGCGTCGAGGGGGAGCAGCTGGTCGCCATGGCCGGCCAGTCCGAGATCGGACAGGTCGAGCCTCGGATCGGTACGCGCCTCGTCAAGCTGGTCGAGGGCGGCAATCGCTACGAAGCCGCCATCACCGTGGTCAGCAACGACGACGTGCGGATCATCATCCGGGAAGTCTTCGGCCATCCCTCCAACTTCGGCAAGGTGTCATTCCCCGGCACCACGGCGGCTCGCGCGGGTGACGTGCGACCGTACATGAAGGGCACGGCGCTCCGCTACGATGACGAGGAGGAGAGCGAAGAGCTCGACGAGGAGTCCGAGGAAGTCGAGGAGCTCGACACCACGCTCCCGGAGTTCTCAGCCGAGCCTGAGCTCGAGGAAGAGCTGCTCGAAGAATCGTAGGAGCCGATGCGCGAGGCTGATCGGAAGCGACACGATCACGTCGTCCTTCCGCGACGCCTCCCCGGCCTGGCGCTCCTCGAGCGCTACTTTCCGT
Source organism: Steroidobacteraceae bacterium (assembly GCA_025935615.1). Classification (GTDB taxonomy): domain Bacteria; phylum Chloroflexota; class Limnocylindria; order QHBO01; family QHBO01; genus JAICUY01. The sequence continues at coordinate 56,558 of JAICUY010000002.1, read as the reverse complement.
CGCCCGCCGACAACCTGATCGACGCCGAGCTCGATGCGTTCGCCGCGGCGGGCGACACCGTGCTCGACCCGTGGGCCGGGACCGGCTGGACCGCGCGCCGCGCAACCGCGCACGGCCTCCGGGCGGTCGCGGCGGATCCAAGCCCGTTTGCCCAGTTGGTGGCGCAGGCCTTCCTGACGTCGCCGGACGAGGGGTCCATTCAGGCCGCGTTCGAGCAGCTGGCTCGATCGCGCCGGGTGGACGTGCCTCTCCGCCAGCACATCGAGGAGCTGTACGCGACGCGGTGTGGCACGTGCCGGCGACCGGTGGTGGGCGACCAGTTCATCTGGCCACGCGATGCCGACGCGCCGGGCCGCAAGATGTACCACTGCGCGAACTGCGACGTGTCGGTTGGTGGGCCCGAGGAACGCGTGGCCCCGGTCGACGAGGGCGACCTGGCCAAGCTCGGCATCGAGGATGCCGCCCCACGCAGCACACCCGAGCTCGCGGCCGACCTCGATGAGGACCTGCCGCCGGCGCCGACGGGCCTGACCGGCATGCCGGAGCAGCCGCTCGGAGAGCCGGGCGGGCCTCCACCCCCTGGCCGCCGGGGTTCCGCATCCGGCGCGGCCCTGTCGGCCGGTCCCCGCTACGCATCGACGGTGCGGCCCGAGAGCATCAGTCAGCCGACCGCCGACGTGCAGCACAGCCAGCACTACACACAGCTGCGTGAGCGCTTTCCGGTGCTCGACGGCCGCCACGAGCTCGTCGATGAGCTGCTCGAGCTGTTCACGCCGCGCAACCTGTACGCGCTGCAGACGATTGCAAACAAGATCGACGCCGAGTTCCGCAGCCAGCCGATGGCGGCGGTCATGCGCCTTGCGCTGGCCGCATGCCTGCTCCCGGCCAGCCGGCTGAACGGGTACCCGGGGCGCGTCGCCTCGCTGCGCATCAGCAACGGGCACGTCCGGCAGCCGGCATCGCGCTACCAGCGCGAGGCGAACGTCTGGCAGCTGTTCGAGGCGGCGGTGGATGATGTGCGCACCGCGCTGTCGATCGGTGCCGACGACCGCCGCCCGGCGCGCTTTGCGACCGACTTCTCGGACCTCGGCAGCGTCAGCGCCGCAAATTTGCTGTGGGTCCGTTGCCGGCCGGCGGTGGTCGGGCAGTACCTGCCTGCGGAAAGCGTCGATCTCGTCCTCGGTTCGGCAGCGCCGCCGCCGAGCGTCGACGAGCTCAGCTTCGAGTACCTCGCCACGGGTTGGCTGATGGGTCGCGAGGCAGCCGAGACGCTGCGGCTGGAGCCACTGTTCGGATCGGGGATCGACCGCAGCCAGGCAGCCGAGGCGACTGCGCTGCGCCACGCCGTCGCATCCGCGGCGAGCACCCTGAAGCCCGACGGATGGTTCGCGGTCATCCTGGAGGGTGACGATCCCGATCGCCTGCTGGGGCTCGCAGTGGCCGGTGCCGCCGCCGGCCTCGAGCTGACCGACGTGGTCGTGCGGGAGTCGCGCCGCTCGGGCGACGGATTGCGGCTCCATTTCCGCAAGCCGTCCGTCGAGGACCGGCTGCGTCACGCCGTCCAGCCGCGGCCGCTGCGACTGGGGGCGGAAGGAGAGCGGCTCACCTATCCGGAGCTGGCCGAGGCGATGGAGGCGGCCACGCTCGGCCTGTTGCGCGACCGCGGTGAGCCGGCAGGCCTGACACGGGTCGCGGCGGCAGTCGTGCTCGAGCTCGAGCGGCGCGGCCTGCTGCGGCGGCTGGCGCTGCAGCGCGGCGCTGAACACGGCACGCCCGACGACGGCGACCAGCGCATGGAGCGCGCCGGCTCCGCATTGCTCGCGCGCCTCCTGCGCGAGGAGCTGTGGCGCGACGACCATCCGACGCTCGAGCGGCTCGGCGACGAGGCGCGGCCGCTGTGGTGGCTGCGCCAGCCGGAGCTGGCGGAGTCGCCGCTCGCCGACCGGGTCGAGTGGGCCACCTTCTCGATCCTGTCCACCGCCGGCCGCCTCGACACGGCCGCCTTCCTGGAGCGGATCTACGCCATCTTCCCGGGGCTCGCGGCGCCGGACGAGGAGCTGGTGCGTGCCTGCCTGGCCGCCTATGCGGCGGTCAACGAGCGTGGAGAGCTGCGAACCGAGGACGAGCTGGCAGGCCGCATCGAGGATCACGGCAGGGTGCTGGCAGCGCTCGCCGACTACGGCCATCGCCTCGGCCTGCGGGTCTGGATCAGCAAACGCGAGCAGGCTCGGCTCATCGATGGGACGCCGCTCGGTGAGCGACTCGCCGACGAGGAGCGTCGCGTCTACCTCCCGCTCGTCCTACGCGCGCCGGCGGACGCACTCGGCGCGGTCGACGCGCTGTGGTACGTGCGCGGCAGACTCGTCTTCCTGTTCGAGGTGGAATGGACCGCCATGGTCGGGGAGGCTGTGCTCCGACGTGGAGCACAGATCCCGAGCGACGACCAACAGGCGCGCTTCCTGGTCCTGCCCGCGGAGCGTGGCGAGCTGCTGCGCCTGAAGCTGGAGCGCTCGCCGTGGCTCCGTTCCGAAATGGATCGCCAGAACTGGCACGTCCTGAAGTGGCAGCACCTCGATGCCCTGGCGGCGCGGCCCGGTGCCGGGCTGGATCGGCTCGAGCCGGTGCTCGGCCTAGACCCCCTCATCGAGCGCGGCGGCGAGCAGCTGACGATCTTCGGCGAGTAAGCGGCCAAGCGGTCCGCCGTTCCTTGACGCAGATCGCTACACTCTGGCCGGGAGTGCCGTGGTTCCCCCCTGCGGCACTCCCGTTGTTTGTGTCAGCCGCGGTTATCGCGCTGCGTGGTGGGCCGGCGCGAGGCGCGACCGGCCGGCCGTCCGACCGCTCGCCGCACCACGGTCATGACCTCATCGACGTAGGGCTGGCCCTGCCCGGTCTCCACCGCATGGGCCAGGCAGCCGGCGATGTGATCCTCGAGCACGAGCATGGCGACCTGGTCCGCGGCCGCCTTCAGCGCCTCGACCTGCTGGAGGACGTCCAGGCAGTATGCCTCCTCGCCGACCAGGCGCTGGATGCCGCGCGCCTGTCCCTCGATCCGCTTCAGGCGGTTGAGCAGCAGGCGGCGATCCTTCGAATAGGCGTGCCGAAAATGGGTGGGTTCCATACTGCGGGAGAGTATCGCCGCCGTGCCGCGCCGCGGTCAATCGCGCGGCGCGGACACTTGTGGTGGTTCGCAGTAGCATGCATCGGATGATCGAGATCGAGAAGCACGAGCTGATCAGCCCGCTGGAACGGGCGCTGGTGGTGATCAGCCATCCGGACGACGCCGAGTTCGCGGCAGCGGCAACCATCGCCAGCCTGACGCGCGCAGGCGTCCGGGTCGATTACGTCGTCACCACCGACGGAGGCAAGGGGACCGAGGACCCGGCCGTCACGCCCGAGCAGCTGGCGGCGACGCGCATCGCGGAGCAGCGCGCGGCGGCCGACGTCCTCGGCGTGACCGAGATCGTGCACCTCGGCTATCCGGACGGCTACCTGCTGCCCTCGCTCGACCTGCGGCGCGACATCAGCCGTCAGATCCGGCGCTTCCGGCCGGACCTGGTCATCACCCAGAACCCGCAGCGCCGGCTCGACCACAACCCGTTCATCGGCCATCCCGATCACCTCGCCACCGGCGAGGCGACGCTCGCATCGGTCTATCCGGCGGCGCGTGACTTCCTGAACTTCCCGGAGCTGGTGTCGGAGGGCTTCGAGCCCTGGAAGGTGCGGCAGGTGCTGCTCTCGGGGGTCGAGCAGCCGAACTTGTGGATCGACGTCTCGGATACCTGGGACGTCGGCCTCGAGGCGCTGCGCCGGCACGTCAGCCAGATCGACGACCCGGACGACGTCGAGAAGCGGGTGCGCGAGCGCGCCGAGCTGATCGGCGCCCCACAGGGCATGGGCCTGGCCCAGGCGTTCGCATCGATCATCCTCGAGTGACGACCGGCGCATGACCAGGCGCGGCGGCCACTGGGGCGGAGGCCCGGAGCCGGACCTGCGCCGACGGCCGGGGAGCGGCGGTCGCACGCTGCGGCGCATCATCGGGTTCTTCAGGCCCTATCGCGGCCGGCTGGGGATCATCGCGGTCGCGATCCTGGTCAGCGTCAGCATCGGTGTCGTCAACCCGATCCTGATCAAGTTCGTCCTCGACAACCTGCTGCCCGGCGGACCGCGGGACCTGGGCCTGCTGTACCTGCAGGTGTCGCTGATGGTCGTCCTGCCGGTGATCACCAGCCTGATCGGGGTGGGGCAGTCGTACCTCTCCAACGTGGTCGGCCAGCGAGTCATGGACGACCTGCGGCTCGCGCTCTACACCCACCTCCAGTGGATGCCGCTGCGCTTCTTCACCGAGACGCGGACGGGCGAGATCCAGAGCCGCATCGGCAACGACGTCAACGGCGTGCAGTCGGTGGTGACCGATACGGCCGCCTCGCTGCTTTCCAACTTCGCCACCGTGGCGACCACGGTGATCGCCATGGTCATCATCGACTGGCGCCTGACGCTGCTGAGCCTCGGCATGCTGCCGCTCTTTGCGTACATCACCTACCGGGTCGGCAAGGTGCGTCGGCAGGTGTCGACCCTGACCCAGCAGTCGCTGGCCGAGGTGAGCGCCATCACCGAGGAGTCCCTGTCGGTGTCGGGCATCCTGCTGTCGAAGACGTTCGGCCAGCAACAGGCATCGGTCGAACGTTTCCGCAAGGAGTCGCGACGGCTGGGCGACCTGCAGATCCGGCAGCAGATGATCGGGCGCTGGTTCTTCGCGCTGATCGGCACCTTCTTCAGCATCAGCCCGGCGCTGGTCTACCTGCTGGCTGGCGTGCTGATCATCGGTGGCGATACGAACGTCAGCATCGGCTCGATCGTGGCCTTCACCACGCTCCAGTCGCGGCTCTTCTTCCCCATGGGCCAGATGCTCAACGTGCAGGTCGAGATCCAGGGCGCCCTGGCCCTGTTCGACCGGATCTTCGAGTACCTCGAGCTGCCGCAGGAGATCACCGATGCGCCCGACGCGATCGACCTCGACCCGGCGCGTCTGCGCGGCGAGGTGTCGTTCGACGACGTCTCTTTCCACTATCCGGTGGCGGCGGCGCAGCTCGCCGTCGCCGGCGAGGCAGCCGAGGCCGAGGCGACCGGCCGCGCCGTGCCGACCACCGTGCGGCCATTCGCGCTCGCTGACCTGTCGTTCGAGGCGCTGCCGGGACAGCTGGTGGCGCTGGTCGGCCCTTCGGGGGCCGGCAAGACGACGAGCACCTATCTCATCCCGCGCCTCTACGACGTCGATGCCGGGAGCGTCGAGATCGACGGGATCGACGTGCGCCGCGTTCGGCTCGAGTCGCTTGGGCGCGTGATCGGGATCGTCACCCAGGAGACGTACCTGTTCCACAACACCGTGCTCGAGAACCTGCGTTATGCGCGCCCGGACGCAACCATGCAGCAGATCGAGGAGGCGTCGCGTGCAGCGGCCATCCATGAGCGCATCCTGGAGCTGCCCGACGGCTACGACACCGTGGTCGGCGAGCGCGGCTACAAGCTGTCGGGCGGCGAGAAGCAGCGGGTGGCGATCGCCCGTGTCCTGCTCAAGGACCCGCGCATCCTGATCCTGGACGAGGCCACCTCGGCGCTGGACACCGTCAGCGAGCGGCTGATCCAGCAGGCGCTGGCGCGGCTGATGGAAGGGCGAACGACGATCGCCATCGCGCACCGCCTGTCCACCATCCTGCGCGCCGACCTGATCCTCGTCTTCGAGCGGGGGCGCATCGTCGAGCGTGGCACGCACGCCGAGCTGCTGCGGCACGAGGGCCTCTACGCCCGGCTGTACCAGGAGCAGTTCGCGGCCGGCCGCGAGGCAGTCGGAGCCTGACGATGGCTTCCAACCGGCTCGCCAACGAGACGAGCCCGTACCTACTGCAGCATGCGCACAATCCGGTCGACTGGTATCCGTGGGGTCCCGAGGCGCTCGAGCGCGCGCGTCGCGAGGACCGGCCGCTGTTCGTCTCGATCGGCTACTCCGCCTGCCATTGGTGCCACGTCATGGAACGCGAGTCGTTCGAGAACGACGAGACGGCCGCGCTGATGAACGAGTATTTCGTCAATGTCAAGATCGACCGCGAGGAGCGGCCCGACCTCGACGACGTGTACATGGCCGCCGTTCAGGCGATGACCGGCAGCGGCGGCTGGCCGATGAGCGTGTTCCTGACTCCCGAGCTGCAGCCGTTCTTCGGGGGCACCTATTTCCCGCCCGAGGACCGGCACGGCCTGCCGGCCTTCCGGCGCGTGCTGGAGGCGGTGGCGGACGCGTATCGGACGCGGCGAACGGAGATCGACGCGCAGGCGCGGCAGCTGGCGGACCATGTGCGCAGCCAGGTGGCACTTCCGGCCGGATCGATCGATCCGGAACGCCGGCAGCTCGAGCTCGCGGCGCAGCGGCTGCTGGCATCGTTCGATCCGGTGCATGGCGGATTCGGCGGCGCTCCCAAGTTTCCCGCGTCCATGAGCCTCGAGTTCCTGATGCGCTCCTGGCACCGCAGTGGCGACGACGCTGTTCGGCGCGCGGTGACGATCACGCTCGATCGCATGGCCGACGGCGGCATCCATGACCAGCTCGGCGGCGGCTTCGCCCGCTACAGCACCGATGCTGCCTGGCTCGTGCCGCACTTCGAAAAGATGCTGTACGACAACGCACTGCTGGCCCTGTGCTACCTCGATGCGTTCCGTGCCTTCGGCGTGCAGCGCTACGCCGAGGTGGCCGGTGACACGCTCGATTTCATGCTGGCCGAGCTGCGAACCGGTGACGGCGGCCTCGCGGCCGCGCTCGACGCGGACAGCGAGGGGGACGAGGGGCGCTACTACGTCTGGTCGGCGGACGAGGTGCGTTCGGTGCTCGCCGCGGCCGGGCTGGCCGACGACGAGGTTGGGGCGGTGTGCGCCCATTGGGATGTCACCGACGGCGGAAACTGGGAGGGACGAAACATCCTGCACGTCCGCGGACCGGCGCCTCCGGCTCCGCTCATCGAGCGAGCCCGAAGCGCCCTGATGGCCAGCCGCTCGTCGCGGGTCCGGCCGGCGCGCGACGAGAAGCAGCTGGCCGCCTGGAACGGGCTTGCGCTGCGGGCCCTGGCCGGGGGCGTGCTGGTGCTGGGGGACGACCGCTACCTGGCGGCGGTCGACGGGCTGGTGGCCTTCGTCCGTTCGCAGCTGCTGCGCGACGGCGATCGCCTGTGGCGCACGGCGCGCGGTGGCGTGGCCCACACGCCAGCCTTCGCCGAGGACTATGCCGACCTGGCCGACGGGCTGCTGGCCGCTCACGCGGCGACGGGGGAGGCGGCGCACCTGGTGCTCGCACGGGCGCTGATCGACCGCCTGGTCGTCGACTTCTGGGACGACGAGTCGGGCACGCTGTATGACACCAGCGCCGAGCACGAGACAACCGTGGTCCGGCCGCGTTCGCTGGTCGACTCGGCGACCCCGTCGGCGAACTCGGTCGCGGCCGACGTCCTGCTGCGCCTGGCGTTGCTGACCGGCGAGCCCGACTACGACCGCCGCGCGCGGTCGATCCTGCGGACCGTGGGGCCGGCGCTCGAGCGCCAGCCGTCGGTGTTCGGCCGCATGCTGAGTGCGGTCGATCGCTCGCTGGTGCCCGCCTCGGATGCGGTCGTCGCCGCCGCCGATCCGCGGACGCAGACTGCCATGGCCCTGCGTCGCGCGGTGTCCAGGCCCTTCGCGCCGGATCTTGTCGTGGCTGGCGTCACGTCCGGCGCCGCGACCCAGGCATGGCCGGTGTTCCTCGACAAGGTCCCGGTCGACGGCCACGCCACGGCCTACGTCTGCCGCGGCTATGCCTGCGAGGAGCCGACCGGCGATCCCGCGAACGCGGCGCGGCAGGTCGAGCGAGCGGTCCGAGGTTAGCCGGCGAGGAACGACAGCCGCACGAGCCGCCGGCCGTTGTCCGGATTGGGGTCGATGAGTGCGACCGACTGCCAGGTCCCCAGGGCCATCGCCCCGCCCACGACCGGAACGGTGAGGGACGGCGCGCTCAGCAGCGGCAGGACGTGATCGGCGCCGTGACCCGGCGATCCGTGGGCGTGCCGCCAGCGGTCGTCACGAGGCAGCAACCGATCGAGCGCGTCGAGCAGATCGGCGTCGGACCCGGATCCAAGCTCCATGATCAGCAGTCCGGCCGTGGCGTGCGGCACGAACAGGCTCAGGAGGCCATCAGCGCCAGGGGCCGCATCGGACAGGAAGCCGTGGCAGGCATCGGTCAGGTCGAAGACACCGCGGCGGTTGCGGGTCTCGATCGCGACCTCCCTCGTCTCCACGCGGGCAGCGTAGCACCGGCTATCATGCCGCCGATGTTCGCGTCCCTCCGCCGACCGGTCGGGCCCCGGCTGGCCGCAGTCGCGCTCGCCGCGCTGCTGGTGGCCTGCGGCAGTCCGCCCGCGACGCCCCGGCCTACGCCTGTACCGCTCACGACGCCACCGCCCTCGCCGACAGCATCGGCCACACCGTCACCGTCTCCGACGCCGACGCCGACGCCGAAGCCAACGCCTTCACCGCTCGACCAGAAGCTGCTGGCGCGTCGGATCACCGTGCTCGTGGCCGGCATCGACTCGAGCCCCAGCCGCGTGCGGCGCAACTTTCCGGTGAACACCGATGCGATGATCGTGGTCAGCGTCAATCGCCGGCACAACCGCATTGCGATCGTCTCGTTGCCGCGCGACACGGTCGACATCCCGCTGAAGGGCGGCGGCTCCTGGCCTCGCAAGATCAACTCGCTGTACGCGGCGCGCGGGATCAATGCCCTGCAGGGCGCACTCGAACGCACCTACGGCGTCCCGATCGACTACCACGTGGCGCTGAACATGGCCGACTTTGGCGAGCTCGTCGACGCCGTGGGCGGCGTCAACGTACGCGTCCCGTACGCGCTCTACGATTCGACGGTCCACATCGCCCTCAGCGCCGGCCGGCACCACCTCGACGGCGACCAGGCGCTGCACTACGCGCGGACGCGCCACCAGGATGGAGACTTCGCCCGGCAGGGCCGGCAGCAGCAGGTGCTGATGGCCGTCTTCCGCAAGCTCGTCAGGCCCAAGGCCAAGATCGACTTCCATCACCTGCTGCGTTCGCTGCGCTCGCTGAAGACCGACCTGCCGCTCGACGAGCTGCCCACGCTGCTGGCCATCGGCCGCCGCAGCGCCGATGCAACGATCAGCCACGAGGTGCTCGGCCCGGGCTACGCCCGCTTCATGGGCATCGAACCCGGGACCGGCCGCGGCTGGGTGATCATCCCCAACCTGGCGCGGATGCGCGCCTACGTTCGCTCGGTGATGCGCTAGGCAGCGTCAGCGTTGATGGGCTGCCGCGTCCCGCAGCGATAGCACGAGTCGTCCGCGGCACGGATGGTTGCGCCGCAGTTGGCGCACTCGACCAGCAGGTCGCTCTCGCAGACGGGGCAGATCCGTGCCTCGGCCGGGAACTGCAGGTCGTCGACCGGGCAGTAGGGGACGCCGCGCGGGGCCTCCAGCACGCCGTCGGGAGCGCGCTGCATGGGAAGCGCCGGGCTGGCGGCGGCCGGCGCCTCGACGCCGACCTGGGAGACGCGCAGGTAGCCGAGTACCAGCCACAGCAGGTAGAGGCCGGCGAGGCCGAGCAGCAGGTAGGGAAAGATGGTGGCCAGCGTCGTGCCGCTGTCGTTCCCGATCCATTCGATCCACGCTTTGACGTCCATCGGCCGCGATTCTAGCACCGGCTTGGGGCCCTCAGCCGGCGCGCCGGACGGCTGCTACACTCGCCCGAACCGGCTCACCAGGCAGCCCGCAACGAGAGGTCCATGCCCCGGCCCAGACTCGATCCGCGCACCCCGTTGACCGAGCTGCACGTCCATCTCGGCGCAGCCGTCACGCCGGCGATCATGTGGGGCATCGCCCACGCGCAGGGAATCCGGCTGCCGACCAAGGACTACTGGGCCTTCCGCGACCTCATCACCGTCGGACGCCGCAAGCGGAGCTTTCAGGCGTACCTCGACCTGTTCCACTGGACCGAGCTGATCCAGTCCAGCCCGACCGCCATCGAACGCAGCGTCTACGAGGTCATTGGCGGCGCCTACCGCAAGAACAACGTCACCGACATCGAGCTGCGCTTCAACCCGATGACGCGGAATCGCGGCGGTGAGCAGGACCTCGACCACATCATCGCGGCGGCCGTGCGCGGCATGGACCGCGCCGTGCTCGAGTACCCGCAGGTGCGGGCGGGGCTCGTCGTCTGTCTTGACCGCGGCTTCAGCGTGGAGCTCAACGAGATCATCGCGGCCAAGGCCATCAGCTGGCGCAGCCGCGGCGTGGTGGCGGTCGACATCGCCGGTCCCGTGGTCGAGTCGTTCCGCTTCGACGACTACCGCCAGATCTTCGCCGAGTGCCGTCGCGCCGGCCTGGGGATCACCGTTCACGCCGGCGAGACGGGTGGTCCGGACGAGGTGCGCGAGGCGATCGAGGCGCTCGAGCCGGCGCGCATCGGTCATGGCATCAAGAGTGCCCTCGATGAGACCGTGATGGGGATGCTGCGCGAGCGCGGCATCGTCCTCGAGGTCTGCCCCAGCTCGAACCTGAACACCGCCGTGCTGCGTGACCTCGGGGAGGTGCGGCGCCTGCTGCGGCGGCTGCTCGAGCACCACGTGCCGGTGGCCATCTCAACCGATGGTCCGGAGATGCTGCGAACCACCCTCCGCAATGAGTTCAACCTGCTGCTGCGCCACGAGATCCTGTCGCTCGACGAGGTGCGCGAGACGATCGCGACCGCCCACCGCGCCAGCTTCGTCGACCGCGCACCAACGCTCGAGCCGACGCCATTGCCGCTCGACCGGCACGTGTCGACCGATGCGCCGATCGGCGTCGGAGCGGGCGGCTAGGCCTCTATACTCCCGGCCGTGTCCTCGATCTGGCGGCCGGTCCGAGAGCGCAATCCAGCGCGCAGCCTGATGGTCGTCGTCGCCCACCCGGGCGACGAGGCGTTCGGCTTCGGTGGAGCGATCGCCGCCGCCGCCGCGGCCGGCGCCTACGTGGTGGTGGTGTGCGCGACGCGGGGCTTCTTCGATTCCCGACTGCTCGATCCCGCACCGGCGCCCGGCGGTCGGAATCGGTCCTACGCCAAGCCGGTCGTGTGGCGCAACCTCGACACCGTTCGCGAGGATGAGCTGCGGCGCTCGGTGGCGCTGCTCGGCGTGCGGGTGCTGCGCATGCTCGACTACGCCGAGGACGAGCTGGCATCGGTCAAGCCCGACGAGCTGATCGGCCGCCTGGTCGAGCCCATCCGCATGCATCGGCCCGAGGTGATCTTGTCGTTCGGGCCGGATGGCGTCACCGGCGACGCCGATCACATCAGCCTGGCGCGTGCCGTCGACACCGCCTTCGAGCGCGCGGCGCAGCCGCTGGCCTACGAGGACGACATCGAGGAGGACCAGGTGGCCTGGCGGGCGGCCAAGCTGTACCACCTGGTGGTTCCGGCCGAGCAGCTGGTCGCCGCCGGGGAAGGCGCCCCGGCAGGCTACGGCTCGCAGCAGGGACCGACCCTGACCCTCGAGCTGGGTGACCTGGCAGGACTGAAGCTGGCGGCCATCAGCCGGCATGTCTCGCAGACCGGATCCGACGGCCCCTTCAGCGACTGGCCCGCCGACGCGCGCGACCGATTCCTGGCGACCGAGTCCTATCGCCTGGCGCGCAGCAACCTGCCGGTCGCGGCAGGCGTCGAGGCAGCCGCGGACACCGACCTCTTCTCCGGCCTCGACTGACTCGCGAGGCCGCCGGTCGGAGGCGCTCCGGGACCAATGCGCCCGCCTCTGCTACGCTCAGCCCATGCCTGACGCGCTGACCAACGAGAACATCATGAGCGCCCTGTCGCGGGTCAAGGATCCGGAGATCGGGCGCGACCTCGTCTCACTGGGGATGGTGAAGGAGATCGCCATCGACGGCAGCACGGTGGACCTCACCGTCGAGCTGACCACCCCCGCCTGCCCCCTCAAAGCCAAGATCGAGTCCGAGATCGTCGACGAGCTGGCGGCGCTGGGCGCCGCGGCCGTTCGGGTCGATTGGGCATCGAACGTCAAGCGCTCCTTCGGCGGACCGGCCGCCGACCTGATTCCCGGAGTGCGCAACACCATCGCCGTGGCATCCGGCAAGGGCGGCGTGGGCAAGACCACCGTCGCGGTCAACCTGGCCGTCAGCCTGGCGCGCGACGGCGCACGGGTGGGCCTGCTGGACGCCGACATCACCGGACCCAACGTGCCGCTGATGATGGGCACCGAAGGCGCGCACGTCACCGGCGCCGCGGGCCGCGTCAACCCGGTGATCAGCCACGGCGTGCAGATGATGAGCATCCAGTACTTCCTCACCGGCGATGCCCCGGTGATCTGGCGTGGTCCGCTCATCCACTCGGCCATCCAGCAGTTCCTGCGCGACGTGGAGTGGGGCGAGCTCGACTACCTGGTCGTCGACCTGCCGCCCGGGACCGGTGACGCGGCGCTGTCGCTGTCGCAGCTGATCCCGCTCACCGGCGCGGTGGTGGTGACGACGCCGCAGGAGGTCTCCCTGACCGATGCGCGCAAGGCGATCGCCATGTTCAACAAGGTGAACGTCCGCACGCTGGGCGTGGTCGAGAACATGAGCGGCTTCATCTGTCCCAACTGTCGCGAGGAGCACGACATCTTCGGCTCGGGCGGCGGCGAGAAGATCGCCCGCGAGCTCGAGCTGGAGGTGCTGGGCCGCGTCCCGCTGGAGCCCGGCGTGCGCACCGGCGGCGATGCCGGCGTGCCGATCACCTCGACGCAGTACCCCGGATCGGAGGATTCGGCCGCGGCGACGGCGCTGCGCGGGCTGGCACGCACGGTCGCCGGCCGCGTGAGCGTGGTGGCGGCGCCGTTTGCCGGCGGCGGGCTCGCCGCGGCCGCCAGCTGACGACCCCGACGTACCACGCCGGGCGCGCACATTGGGTGATTGCCGCGGTCTAGGTCGCTTCTAGAATGGCGGCCATGCGCGCCGCCCTGATCGCCGACATCCACGCCAACCTGCCCGCGCTGCGCGCCGTGCTCGACGACGCCGCCGCCATCGGCTGCGAGACGGTGTGGTGCGCCGGTGACGTGGTCGGTCGCGGCCCGCATCCGAACGAGGTGGTCGAGATGCTGCGCGCGCTCGACATCCCGACCGTGCAGGGCAACTGGGACGAGGCGGTTGGCATGGACCGCGTCGAAAGTGGTGCGGTCTTCGCCGGCCCCGAGGCGGAGGAGCAGGGTATGACCTCGCTGTCGTGGACGCAGCGCGTCATCACCGACGAAAACCGGGCCTGGCTGCGGAACCTGCCGACCAGCCAGCGCTTCAGCGTCGACGGCCGCTCGATCCTGCTCTTCCACGGATCGCCACTGAAGGCTACCGAGTACCTGTGGGCCGATCGGCCGTCGCGCTACTTCGCCCGCATCGCCAGCGACGAGGCCGATGACCTGTTCTGCTTCGGCCACACCCACGAGAGCTTCCACCGCATCGTGGGGCAGAGCCATTTCGTGGCCGCCGGGTCCGTCGGCTGCGGGCTCGACGGCGATGGCCGCGCCCGCTACGCGGTGGTCTACATCGGCCAGCCGGACGTGGCCATCGGCTTCCGCAGCGTCGACTACGACCAGCGGCCCGTCTTCGCCGCGCTGCGCGGTCTCGAGCTGAGCGACGAGCTGCTTCGCGTGCCGCCCAGTGCGCGTCCGCCGACGGCGCAGCCCGGTGGTTTGGAGTTGGCGACCGGCTGACGGGCGTCCGCACGCGTTTAGCGGGCGGTCGCCTCGCGCTCATACGGCTGTCCGTCGGCCGCCGGCGGAATGCTGCGGCCCACCACGCCTGCCAGCACGATGATGGTCACGATGTAGGGCAGGGCGGCAAACACCTGCGGCGGGATGGCGCCCAGCACCGCACCCAGATCGCCGGCCGGCGGCGTCTGCCGGATGGCACGCCCGAACGTATCGGCAAGCCCGAACAGCAGCGCGGCGCCCACCGATCCGAGCGGTGTCCAGCGACCGAAGATGAGGGCGGCCAGGGCGATGAAGCCGCGGCCGTTCGTCATGCCGCTCTGGAACGAGTTGCCGTACTCGATCGTGAACCAGGCTCCCGCCAGTCCGGCCAGCAGGCCGCCGAGCAGGACGTTGCGGTAGCGCAGCGCGATGACGTCGATGCCGACCGTCTCAGCGGCGCGCGGGTGCTCGCCGACAGCCCTGGTGCGCAGGCCCCAGCGCGAGCGGTAGAGGAGCACCTGCAGAACCACCACCACGACCAGCATCGAGAGGGTGATCGGTCCGTGCTCCAGGAAGGTCGCCAGCAGCCAGCCGAGGACCGGGATGTCGGTCACCGGCTGCGGCAGGTTCAGGGCCGAAAGATTGCCGGCGGAGCGCGGCGAGCTCTGGCTGATCAGCAGCGCCAGGTAGCCGGTGATGCCGAGCGCCACGATGTTGATGATCGTGCCCGAGATGATCTGGTCGGCGCGCACGGTGATCGACAGCCACGCATGGGCCAGCGACACCAGCACGCCCGTGGCGAGCCCGGCCAGCAGGCCGATCAGCAGCGGGAGGGTGAAGCCAAGCGGCCCCGCCGCGTCCGGGAGGAAGCCGGCGCTGATCGACGCGACATACCAGGCACCGAAGGCGCTGGCCAGCATCATCCCCTCGATGCCGATGTTCACCACGCCGGAGCGTTCGTTCATGAAGCCGCACAGGGCGCCGAGACCGATCGGCGTGGACAGCGTGATGATCAGTCCACCGTTGAGCACGACGACCTGCACCAGGTAGCCGATGAACTGGAGAATCAGGCCGATGACCGGCAGGTCGAGGATGGCTTCCATGGCCTACGGCGTGGTCTGCTGGCCGTACGAGCGCGACACCGTCTGCAGCTCCGTGACCTGGGCCCGAGCCGCGCGGACGCGGAAGACATAGCGCACGACCAGCTCGGCGGCAAGGAAGAAGAGGATCACGCCCTGCAGCACGTCGATCATCTGAACGGGCACGCCCGCCTGGATCTGCATCAGGTTCGACCCGGCGCGCATGGCGCCCAGCAGCAGCCCGCCGAACAGGATGCCGATGGGATTTGCTCGACCCAGCAGCGCGACGGTGATGCCGTCGAAGCCGACATTGGTTGAATAGCCCGCCGGCATGTAGCCGGTGATGCCCAGGATTTCGCCCGCTCCGGCCAGCCCGGCCAGTAGGCCGCAGACCGTCATGGTGGCGATCACTATCCAACGCGGCGACATCCCGGCGTAGCGTGCGGCGTCGGGATTGGCGCCAACGGTGCGGACTTCGAAGCCGATGGTGGTGCGATACAGCAGCCACCAGGCGATCGGCACCGCCACCAGCGCGAACAGGATTCCGAGGTGCCCGTTGCGGCCGATGAGAACGGGCAGCTCGGCGGCGCCGACCGATGGCGAACGCGCGAAGGTCGCGCCGGTGGCGCGCAGCGGCCCGGTGATCAGATACGCCACGAACTGGATGGCGATGTAGTTGAGCATGATCGTGGTGACCACCTCGTGCGCTCCGGTGAACGCCTTGAGGAAGCCGGGGATGAAGCCGTAGACCGCGCCCGCCACCAGTGCCGCGAGAATCGAAACGCCGATCGCGACCGGCGCCGGCGCGTGCGCGAGGCCGGCACCGACGGCTGCGGCGGCGACCGCGCCGACCAGGAACTGCCCCTGGGCGCCGATGTTGAAGAGGCCTGCCTTGAAGCCGATGCTGACCGCGAGGCCGGCCAGGATGAGCGGCGAGGCGCTGACGATGGTCTGGATCAGCCCGTTCACGGTCCCGAATGCGCCGCTCACCAGTGCCGCGTAGGCGCGCAGCGGGAGGACCAGGTCGAGATGGCCGCTGACCAGCGGCGAGCTGGCGATGATCACGACCGCCCCGACGATCAGGGCCAGCACGATGGCCAGGAGCGGGATGGTGACCAGCGACAGCGTGCGGCGCAGGTTCATGCCGCGCCCGTATCGGTCTTCTGCGGCTGGCTGCCTCCGGTCGCCATCAGCAGGCCGACGGCTTCGCGCGTCGCGCTGCGGGCGTCCATCAGCGCGACGAGCCGGCCGCGGTACATGACGCCGATCCGATCCGACAGCTCGAGGACCTCGTCGAGCTCGGCCGAGACGAGCAGGATGGCCGTGCCGGCGTCGCGCTTGGCGATCGCCTGGCGGTGGATGAACTCGATGCTGCCGACGTCGAGGCCGCGGGTCGGCTGGTCGAGGACCAGCAGCCGCAGGTCGCGGTCGAGCTCGCGGGCCACGATGACCTTCTGCTGGTTGCCGCCGGATAGCGTGGCGGCCGCCACGTCGACCGACGGCGTGCGGATGTCGTACTGCTCGACCGCCTTCCCGGCCTGGACCCGGATCGCGTCCTCGTCCCGCATGATGCCGCGCGCGTACGGCGGACGGAAGTAGTCGGTCAGCACCAGGTTGTCGGTGAGCGGGTACGACAGCACGAGGCCGAATCGATGCCTGTCGGCGGGGACGAAGGCCATGCCCCGCTGGTGGAGGTCGCGCGGTCCGGCACCCGTCACGTCGTGGCCGTCGAGCTGCACTCGACCCGCGCTGGGCCGCCGCAGGCCGACCAGCGCCTCGACCAGCTCGTCCTGCCCGTTGCCCGCCACGCCGGCGATGCCGAGCACCTCACCGGCGCGGACCTCGAGGCTGACGCCGTGAACCACTTCGTGGCCGCGATCATCCCGCGCATACAGGTCGTCGACCACCAGCCGCGGCTCTCCGGGGTGGCTCGTGCCGCGGTCGACGGTGAGCTGTACCTCGCGGCCGACCATCAGCTGAGCCAGGTCCTCCTCATCGGTCTGCGACGGAAGGCGCTCGCCGACGACGCGCCCGCGTCGGATGACGGTGATGCGGTTCGCGATCTCGAGCACTTCATACAGCTTGTGGCTGATGAAGATGATGCTGTAGCCCTCGGTGGTCAGCCGGCGCAGCATGGTGAAGATCTCGCGGGTCTCCTGGGGTGTCAGGACCGCCGTCGGCTCGTCGAGGACGAGGATCTGTGCATTGCGGTACACGGCCTTGAGGATCTCGACGCGCTGCTGCCAGCCGACCGACAGGGTCCCGACCGGAGCATCCAGATCGATCTCCCAGCCGAAGAACGTGGCGAGGTCCCGCAGGCGCCCGTACGCCGAACGGCGATCGAGGAAGACCGGTCCTGCCATCGGCTCCTCGCCAAGCAGGATGTTGTCTGCCACCGACAGTACCGGAACCAGCATGAAGTGCTGGTGGACCATGCTGATGCCGCGGCGGATGGCGTCCGATGGGCTCGAGATGCTGACCGGCTCGCCGTCGAGCAGGATCTGTCCGGCATCGGGCGTCGCCAGCCCGTACAGGATGTTCATCAGGGTCGTCTTGCCGGCGCCGTTCTCGCCGAGCAACGCGTGGATCTCGCCGGGGTGGACCTGCAGGTCGATCCCGTCGTTCGCCAGCACCCCCGGATAGCGCTTGGTGATGCCGCGCATCTCGAGCGCCGGCGGGGGACCGTGCTGCTCGAGGGGTGCGGTCGGCTCGGTCATCGATGGTCGAACAGCGAGCGGGCCGCCCCGTGGGACGGCCCGCTCGTGATCGCTCTCAGGTCAGAGGCGTTCGAATCACACGCAGGCGGTGGGGCTGCACGGATCGATCGAGCCGTCCTTGAGCCCCTTGATCGCCGCGTCGATCTTCGACTGGATGTCCGGGGTGATCAGGCTCTGGGCGTCGTAGAAGGGAGCCAGACCAATGCTGTCGGTCGTGATGTCGAGCGGCACCGTGCCGCCCTTATCGGACCCGTCCGCGACGCGCTTGATCGCGTCCGAGACTGCCTTGGTCAGCTTCTTCTCGGCGCTGGTCACGATGCACTTCGCCGACTCGGGGGTCGACTCGTGCTGGTCGACGTCGACGCCGATGGCGTGGATGTTGGCGTCGCACGCTGCCTGCAGCACGCCATTGCCCGTCTTGCCGGCGACCTGGAACAGGACGTCGACGTCCGGATTCTGGGCGAGCAGCTGCTCGGCGAAGGCCTTGCCGCCGGCCGGGTCGTTGAACGCCGCGTTGTCGGGCGCCTCGGAGACGAACTGCTGCTCGACCTTGATGTCGGGATTGACCGACATCGCGCCGTTGGCGTAGCCGGCAATGTAGTTGGCGACGGCGGGAACGACCTTCGTGCCGCCGATGGCCGCGATGTGGCCGGACTTGCTGATGCTGGCCGCCACGATGCCGGCCAGGTACCCGGGCTGCTGCTCCTTGAAGACAAGGCCCTGGTAATTCGGTAGCAGCTTGGCGGCGTCACCCTTGCAGCCGAAATCGGGGTCGGGATCACCACTCTCGGTGACGCACAGGCCCTGGTCGACACCGATGAACTTGATGTTCGGATTGGCCTTGGCAGCCTTGGTGGTGTCGTTGCCGAGGGCAAAGCCGACCGTGACGATGATGTCGTAGTCCTGGTCAACGAAGGACTGGATGTTCTTGGCGTAGTCGGCCGATGCGGTCGTCACGACCGACTGCGGCTCCGGCGCGCCGATCGCCTGAGCGCCCTGCTTGGCACCCTCCCAGCTGAACTGGTTGAAGTTCTTGTCGTCGAGCGTGCCGACGTCGGTCACCAGGCCGATCTTCAAGTCGCTCGTCGGGCCCTGGCTTCCGCTGCCGGTGCCCGGACCGGTGCCCTGGCAGGCTCCCAGGATGAGAGCCGCGACGCTGAGGCTGGCCAGCAGGCCGAACCGTTGCTTCCGCATGGAATCTCCTTAGCCTCCGTGGTGCGCCGCTTGACGGCGCGCTCGTGCGCAGCCGGGTGGACACCCCGGCGCGAATCCGCGGCATGATACTGCCTCCGCTGAGCGGCGCTCAATGCAAATGTGCGTTGCAGTCCGACATGCCGTGCACGCGCCATGTGGTCGCGCCGATATCATCGCGCCGATGCAGAGCGACCCAGGCCCACGGCCGCAGCTGGTCATCTTCGATCTGGACGGGGTCGTCTACCGCGGTGACCGCGCCGTTCCGGGTGCGCCGCTGCTGATCGATGGCCTGCGGCGAGCGCGGATCGCCGTGCGATTCGCCACCAACAATTCGATGCGCCGTCCTGAGGACTTCGCGCGCCGGCTGGAGGCGATCGGTGTGGCCACGCGTGCAGAGGAGATCGTGACCTCCACCACCGCCACCATCGACCACCTGCAGCGGCACCTCCCCGAGGTGAGGAGCGTGCTCGCGGTCGGGGAGGACGGGCTGCACGGCATGCTGCAGGCCGCCGGCTACCGGGTCACGCGCGCAGCCGAGGCCGCGCGGCAGGGCGAGGACGGGCCGCTGAACGAGCACTACGACGCGGTCGTCGCCGGCCTCGACCTCTCGTTCGGCTTCCACGCTCTCGCAGCGGCGCAGGCGGCGCTGCTTGGCGGTGCGTCGTTCGTCGCCACCAACGCCGATGCCCGCTACCCCACCCGCCGCGGCTTCCTGCCCGGCGCCGGTGCCATGGTCGCCGCCATCGCCACTGCGTCCGGGGTTGCGCCGGTGGTGATCGGCAAGCCGTCGCCGGCGATGTTCGAGGCGATCCTCGAGCAGACCGGCACGCCACCGTCGGCAGCGGTGGTCGTCGGCGACAACCCGGATGCCGACGTGGTCGCGGCCAACCGCGCCGGCATCCGCTGCGCGCTGGTCCTGACCGGCGTGGCCGATGCCGAGGCGGCCGATGCGCTGAGCGGCGACCATCGGCCATGGATGGTGGCCCGCGACCCGGCCGAGCTGGCAGACCGGCTCGGCGCGTGGCTCAGCTGATGGTCGCCACCCAGCCGCTCCAGGGCGTGGCCGCCGCTCGCTGGAGCCCAACCAGCGTGGCGCCCGGCGTGAATCCGCGACGAAAGCCGTTCAGCGCGATCGCCGCCAGCTCAGCGCGCGGGATGTCGAGCGCGGCGGCGGTACGCGCCAGTTCCGCGCTGAGCGTCGTGTCGCTGACCGTGCGGTCGTCGGTCGAGATGGTGACACTCACGCCGGCCCGACGGAGCCGCGCCAGCGGATGTGCAGCGAGCTCGGGGACGATGCCCGCCTGCACGTTGCTGGTGGGGCACAGGTCCAGCGTGATGTCACGTTCGATGAGCAGTTCCACGATCGCCGGGTCTTCGACGGCGGTGACGCCGTGGGCGATGCGTGACACGCCGAGGTCGACCGCCTCCCGGATGCGCTGCGCGCCGGCGACCTCGCCGGCGTGGGCGGTGAGCGCCAGGCCGCCGGCTTCCGCCGCGCGGAAGGCGGCGGCGTGCGGGGGAGCGGGAAAGGCCGCCTCCGCGCCGGCGAGGTCGAAGCCGACGACCGGCGGCCCGAAGGCCGCCGCGCTGCGTGCAAGTGCCACGTTGGCGGCCGGTGGATGCGAGCGCATGGCGGTGACGATCAGCCCGATCAGCGGCGCGCCGTCGCCGAGCGCCGCACGGGATTCGGCCACGCCGGCGGCCACCGCCTCGATCACGTCGTCGACGCCCAGGCCGCGATCGAGGTGGAGGCGAGGCGCCCAGCGGATCTCTCCGTACGTGACACCGTCGGCGGCCATGTCCGCGACGAGCTCGGACGCCGCGCGGCGCAGCGCGGCGGCGCTCTGCAACAGCGCGATCGGCAGGTCGATGTAGGTGAGCAGCTCAGCCTGGTCCGCGCAGCGGACCGGGGCGATGAGCCGGCGGCGCGCCTCGTCGAGCGACAGGCGCAGGCCGATGTCGCCCACCAGCTCGACGGCGGTCGCCGGGCGCAGCGCCCCGTCAAGGTGCTGGTGCAGCTCCGCCTTGGGCAGCGCGCGCAGCTGGTCGACCAGGTCCACCGCGGGATGATACGGGTCCGGCGGCTGCCGTCCGGCGCAGGGGTCGCGCTCGGCGTTGCCGGCGCCCTGGCCCTGGGCACGCTGCTGGGAATGGGCTCCAGTGATCGCGGCCCCGCCACCAGCGTTGCCTATCGCGCCGAGCTGGCCGATACGGCACGGGCTGCGGACACGACGCTCGCCGACCTGGCGGCAGCCGTCGATCGGGCGCTCGACGCCGCACGGGACGGGGCCGCGGCCACGGTGAGCGGAGACGCCGCGCCGTCCGAGGCGTTCCGCGCCGCGGCGGACCGGCTCGTCGCCGCCGGCCCGACAGCCGATGACGCTGCCCGGCGGCTGGTGCGCGTCGCCGGCATGCTGGCCATCGGCAGCGATAACGACCCGCCGCGGCTGCTCGTGGCAGGCGCGGATCTCTCGTCGATCGCCGCACAGCTGCGCGACACGGCCGAGGCGGCCGACGCGTTCGCGGAGATGCGCCACGCCAGCCGCTCGGTCCTCGATGAGCTGCGCCGAGCGCTGGCGGCCGTCACCCGGGACGATCGATCGATGGCGAGCGAGGCACTCGACGAGGCGGCGACCTCCCTGGCCGAGGTGCGGGCGTGGCCCGGTGCGCTTGCCACGCTGCCGTTCTGGACACGGACCATCGATCGGCTGCTCGGCGCGCTGCGCGAGGTCGTGGCCGCTCGTGTCGACGGCGATGCGCGTGGCGAGCGGGAGGGACTGGCGGCCTACCGCCGCGCCGCGCGGCAGGCGAGCCGGGCGGATCGGGCCCTGGCGATCGCACTCTCCGAGGGGGGCGGGGCGGTCGCTCAACCGGCGCTGGCGCGGCTGGCCGACCTGGTGGCCAAGGTGACCAGCGCGCGCGACGAGGTGGCGCCGCTGCTCGGCGGGGACCAGCCGTGAGCGCGTCGCCTGGCCTCATTGGTCGCATCGTCGGCGACCGCTATCGGATCGACGCGATCGTCGCCGCCGGCGGGATGTCCACCGTCTATCGTGCGCGCGACCTGCGGCTCGAGCGCGATGTGGCGCTCAAGGTCCTGGCGCCGGCGTATGCGAGCGACCCCGCGTTCGCCGACCGCTTCCTGGCCGAGGCTCGTGCGGTTGCCGGCCTGTCCCATCCGAACCTGATCCACGTCTACGACACCGGGACCGACGGCGAGCTGCGGTTCATCGTCATGGAGCTCCTCGAAGGGTATCGCTCGCTCCGCGCGATCCTCGAGCGGGAGGGTCCCTTGGGCGTCGACGACGCGCTGCGGCTGAGCGAGCAGTTGCTGGCCGGGCTGGCAGCGGTCCATTCCCACGGCCTCATCCATTGCGATGTCAAGCCCGGCAACGTGATGATGGGACCCGGGCCGGCCAAGCTGATCGACTTCGGCATCGCACGGGCGCCCGAAGGCGAGCCGGCCGGCGAGACGACCATCGGCTCGCTGCACGCGATGCCGCCGGAGCAGCTGCGTGGCGAGCCGCTGACCCCGGCCAGCGACCTGTTCGCGGCCGGTGCGATCCTGTACGCCGGGCTCACCGGTCGTGTGCCGTATCCGGGGAACGATCCCGAGACGGTGCTGGCCGCCGAGGAGGCGGCTCGACCGCTGCCGCCTTCCGCGCTCGTGGCGGGTGTCTCTCCGGCGCTCGACGCGGCGGTCGTCCAGGCCATCGACCCGGTGCCGGCGCGGCGCTTCCAGAGCGCCCAAGCGATGTCGCGAGCGCTGCGGGGCACGCTGCGCGACGCGCAGCCGTCGACCGAGCCGGTGGTGGCAGCCGTCGCTCCGGCCCGATCGCCTGGCCGGCGCTCGTGGCTGCCACTGCTGGCGATGCTGGTCGTGGCCGCAGCCGTGGTCGCCGTCGTGGCGATCGGCCTGGGCACCGGCGACGACGGCCGGGGCAGGCGCTCGCCGACGCCGGCACCGTCGCCGACGCTGCGTCCCGGTACGGTTCGGGTGCCGAATACGGTCGGCCTGAGCGAGGCGGACGGTGAAGCGGCGGCTCGGCGGGCGAACTTGAGCTGGACGATCCGCTGGCAGGAGACCGATGCGCACCCGGCCGGCATCTATGACCAGGAGCCTGCCGCCGGCCAGGTCGTCGAGCAGGGCAGCCGCTTCACGATGTACGCCTACCGCCCGTTCGACTGAAGGCGGTCCTGTACTCTGTCAACGATCGGCGGCGCCGCTGCGCCGCCGCATCGGTCCCATGGGAGACATAAGGAGAGCAGCTGCATGCGCGTGCGCGCGGAACAGTCCGATCCGGCTTCGGTCCAGGCCGATGTGCTGGCGGTACCCATCTACAAGGACGACATTCCCCTGAGCGGCGACCTCGCCAAGCTGGATGCCGCCGCCGGCGGGGTCATCGCCGAGGCGATCGAGTGGGGCGAGTTCAACATCCTGGAGCACTACACCGCACTCGTGGATGGCGGCTCGCTGGCGGTATCGCGCATCCTGCTGGTCAATGGCGTCCGTCGCGGGCGTGGCGCCTGGCGCGCTCGTCGCATCGCGGCCACCGCCACCCGGCGGCTGCAGGGACACGGTGTCGAGCGCATGGCGCTCTGGCTGCGCGATGGGGAGGACGAAGACGCCTTCAGCGCCGCCGTCGTCGGCGCACGGCAGGGCACCTACCGGCCGATGGACGTCTACGGGCGCGTGCGTGATACCGATGCCATGAAGCGCAGCGTCGGCGAGATCGTATTCCTCGACGTGCCGGGCGGCCAGCAGCTCCTGGATCGGTCAGACATCCTGGCCGATGCGGTCGAGTGGGGGAGGACGCTCGCCAACCGTGCCTCGAACGACCTCTATCCCGAGAAGATGGCGGAGGTCGCCCGAACCCTCGAGGAGGACGGCTGCAGCGTCGCGGTGCTTGATCCGGACGAGATGCGCGCGCTCGGCATGGGATCGCTGCTGGGGGTCGGGCAGGGAGCGACCCACGACCCGCGGCTGATCGCCATCAAGCTGCCGGGCTGGGACAAGGCATCCGACGACCGCCGGCTGGCGATCGTCGGCAAGGGCGTCTGCTTCGACTCCGGCGGCATCAGCATCAAGCCGGCCGACCGCATGGAGGAGATGAAGCACGACAAGTCGGGCGCCGCGGCCGTCATCGCCGCGGCCCGCGCGGTCGCGCGACTGGCACCGGACACTCCGCTCATGGCGGTCGCGCCGATGGTCGAGAACATGCCGGGTGGCAACGCCCAGCGGCCGGGCGACGTGGTCAAGGCCATGAACGGCCGCACCGTCGAGGTCATCAACACGGACGCCGAAGGCCGGCTGATCCTGGCCGATGCGCTGCACTGGGCCGAGACCCAGGGAGCGACCCACCTCGTCGACATCGCGACGCTGACCGGAGCCTGTGCCGTCGCCTTCGGCGAGCTGATCAGCGCCTACTTCTGCAAGCCGCGCGAATGGGGGACCGAGATCCAGGCCGCCGCCGATGCCACCGGGGAGTGGTTCTGGGAGATGCCGCTGGCCACCGAATACCGGCCGTCGCTCGACACGCCGCATGCCGATATCAAGAACTCGGGCACGCGTGACGGATCACTGATCAAGAGCGCCATCTTCCTGCACGAGTTCGTGACCAAGCCGTGGGTCCACGTCGACATCGCGGGCACGGCGTACCTCACCGCGGACAAGGCGTGGAGCCCGAAGGGCTGCGTCGGC
Organism: Steroidobacteraceae bacterium; assembly: GCA_025935615.1. Taxonomy (GTDB): domain Bacteria; phylum Chloroflexota; class Limnocylindria; order QHBO01; family QHBO01; genus JAICUY01. Next base: position 32,120 of record JAICUY010000002.1, on the reverse strand, counting down.
ACCGGCGTGACGACCCTTGCCCGTCTGGCCATGGATTACGCCGCGGGGCCGAAGCCCCGAGCATGACGAACGGGCGCCGGCATGGCCGGCGCCCGCATCGGTCCTGTCGGCAGGTCGAGGATCAGGCGTCGTCGTCGACGAGATCGCGGCCGGCGTCCTTGACCTTGCCCCAGCCCTCCTGGAGCGAACCCTCGGCCTGGTCCTGCTGACCCTCGGCCTCGGTCTCGGGGTTGTCGGTGGCGTCGCCCACGGCCTCCTCGGCCTTGCCCCAACCCTGCTTGATGTTTCCTTCGATGCGATCCTTGTCCATCGAGCTGTTCCTCCACGTACGTGCGACCGTTCGGTCGCCGAGCGCAGGAACGCACGAGGCGTGCCAGACGTGGCGGCAGGACGATCGGCCCATGGTCGGCCGGGCCGCATTGAGTAGGATGTGGCGCGGTGCCGCTCCGCACCGATGTCCACAGGGAGAAGCAGGCCGAGTGCCCGTCGTGATCGCCGTAGGGTTCGCCTTTGCCGCCTTCGGCGCTGCAGCCGAGCGGGTTGCCAGCGTGTGGCCGGCCGATGAGCCGAGCCGCCGCCGGCCCGGTCCGCGGACGCTGCTGCTCGCTGCGGTCTCCGGCGTTGCTGCGGCTGCGCTCGTCTCGCGGTCGCAGCTGCCGCCATGGGCCACCGCCGCCTACCTCGGCTTCCTCGCCATCCTCATCGTGCTGTCGGCGACGGACCTCGAGCAGCGCCGCCTGCCGCATGTCCTGCTCGACCCGCTCATCCTGGCCTCGATTCTGTTCGTGCCCTTCAACCCGAGCGTGAGCGTCACCGACGCGGTGCTGGGCGGAGCCGCGGCGGTCGGATTCCTGGGCCTGCTCGGCCTGCTGGTGCGGGGTGGGGTGGCGCTCGGCGACCTGTACCTGATCGCGCCGCTTGGCCTGCTGCTGGGGTGGCCGTCGATCTTCATCGCCATCTTCGTCGCCGGCCTTCTCGCCGCGCTGGCGGGCGTGGCGCTGCTCGTCTCGCGTCGCGCAGGCCTCAAGAGCTACATCCCGTTCGGCCCGTTCCTGGTCGCCGGAGCGGTGGTCACCCTGCTGCGCGAGCCGCACCTGCTTGGCGGTGGAGTCGCCATGCTGGGAAGCCTGCTGCGATGGTGATATCCTGTCGCGGGCGCTCCGCCACGAGCGTCCATTCCGAGCCGCGCAGCTTCCGCCGCGCGACGCCCAATCGTCTGCTCGCCTCTCGACCAGGAGCTCATGTCGACTGAGTCCCGGCGCCGCCTTGCGACGCTCACCTCCGCGCTTCTCCTCACCGCGCTCGTCTTCACGGGCGCGGGCAGTCGTCCCGTTTCGGCCGATGACCCGGACGTCAACGAGGCCATCGCTCAGCAGCAGCAGATGGAGTCGGCGCTGGCCGCACACCGAGCCGCGCTGGCAGCGCTGCGCCGCAGCGCCGCGGTGCTGACGAGCAGCCTGGCGCAGATCAGCGGCGACCTGGACAGCGTCGGCACCCAGATCAATCGCACCGCTCGGCGGCTGGACCGGTTGACGACGAACCTCAAGCAGGCGCGCCGCGACCTGCACGACTACGAGCACCGCATCGACACGCTCGAGTCGGATCTCAAGGATGTGGCTGCCGGCATCGAGCAGTCCAAGGTCGACCTGGCCAACCGGCAGGCGCTGCTGCAGGACCACCTGCGAGCCGCCTACGAGCAGAGCCAGACCTCGCTGCTCGAGGTGCTGCTCTCGACCGATTCCCTCAGCGACGCCACGAACCACCTCGGCTTCATGCTGACGCTGTCCGACGAGGACGCGCGGCTGGCGGAGGAGATCAAGCTCGCCCGCGAACGGCTCGAGATCAAGGAGCAGACCCTGCGCGAAGGACGCGAAACGCTCCGCGACCTGCGCGACGCCACGGCGCAGCGCGAAGCCGAGCTCGACGCGCAGCAGGAGCAGGTCGCGGCCGCCAAGCGCCTCCTCGACGCCAAGCGCGCCGAGCTGCGCCATCTGAAGCGCGCCCAGGAGAGACAGCTTGCGCGTACCGCCGACAATGCCAAGCAGCAGCGCCGCCTCGTGCGGCGCTACCAGGAGGCGCTCGACGCCCAGCGCGCCCTGGTGCGGCGGCTCAAGAAGCAGGCCGCCAAGCTCGACATCGCCTTCCATGGTCGGTTTGCCTGGCCGGAGCGCGGCCACGTCGTGGTCACCCAGGAGTTCGGACCGACCAGGTTCAAGCTCGAGCCGCCGTACACCTACGAGGGCGTCTATTACCGTCACTTCCACACTGGCCTCGACATGGCGTCCGGATGCGGGTCGCCGATCTACGCGGTCGCGGACGGCGTGGTCCTGGCCGACGGCCATCCGGCGGCCCCGGGCGACACCGCGATCGGCGTCGTCGTCGGCCACTCCCAACGGCTGCAGAGCTGGTACTGGCACATGTCGCGCGAGATCGTCAGCGTCGGACAGAAGGTGAAGGCCGGCCAGCTGCTCGGCTACGAGGGTGCGACCGGCATGGCGACCGGATGCCACCTGCACCTGCAGGTGATGTTCGACGACGGAGCCGTCAACCCGCGCGACTACCTGCCCTAGTCATCCGGGGAGCGCGCAAGCGCGCGGCTCGCCCTCCGATTCGACCGCTGGCCCACCGGCTGCTACCGTAGCGCCCGATGCATCCGGCCATGCAACGGCGCCGGCATCGTCTGATGCTGCGTCGGACCACCCAGCGGCGGGCACCGCGCCGCGGGCTCGCCACCTTCCTGCTCGGCACGCTGGCCGCGATCGGCCTCATGATCGGCGGGTCGCTGGCCGGCACCGCCGGCGGCATGTTCGCGGCCTACAACTATTTCGCCGCCAGCCTGCCCGACCCGCGCATCCTCGACAACGTCGACCTGCCGCAGTCGAGCTATGTCTACGACCGCACCGGCAAGACCCTGCTGGCCCGCTTCGAGTGCCAGAACCGGGAGTCGGTCACCTTCGACCAGATCCCCGAGGACGTCGTGAATGCGACGGTCGCCATTGAGGACCGGACGTTCTGGACGAACAATGGTGTCGACATCCAGGGCGTCGGGCGTGCCATCGTGGCCAACCTGGAGGCCGGCGAGATCGTCCAGGGCGCGTCGACCATCACGCAGCAGGTCATCAAGTACGCCGGATCGATTCAGCAGGAGCAATCCGGAGCGCTGGCCAGTGGTGCGCCGGCGCCATCAGCCGAGCTCGATCCCAACGCCGCCGAAAATGAGAGCGAGACGGACGTCTGCAAGCCGCCGGAGCTGACCTTCCTCGCCGGTCGCTCGTTCGAGGACAAGATCCGCGAGCAGATCATGGCCACCAAGGTCACCGAGGCCTATCCCGGCCGCGAGGGGAAGGAGAAGATCCTCGCCACCTACCTGAACCTCATCAACTACGGCAACGGCTCGTACGGCATCAAGGCCGCGGCCGCCAACTATTTCGGAATCACCGATCTGGGCGAACTATCGCTCAGCCAGGCCGCCTTCCTGGCGGGCTTGCCGCAGGCGCCCGGCACCTACGACCCGTACCTCAATGATCACGGTCCGGATCGGGCCATGCAGCGCCGCGACCAGGTCCTGCAGCGGATGCTGGACGACGGCTACATCACCAAGGCGCAGTACGACGACGCGAGCAAGGTGACGTGGAAACAGATGGATCCCAGCCGCACGTCGACCCCGCTGCGCGAGCCGCACTTCACCTTCCGCGTGCGGCGTGAGGCGGAGGGAATCCTCGAATCGCTCGGCTACAAGAATCCTGCGCAGGCGGTCCGCACCGGTGGGCTGCGCATCACCACCACCATCGACATGGGGCTGCAGCAGGTCGCGCATGAGCAGGTCGAGAAGTGGGTCAAGGCGCTGCAGGACAAGAACGTTCACAACGGTGCCCTCGTCTCGATCGACTCGCGTACCGGCGAGATCGTCGCCTACATCGGCAGCGTCGACTACTACAACCGCAAGGACCCGCGCGTTCAGGGGCAATTCGATGTCGCCGGCCTCGGCCGCCGGCAGCCGGGTTCCGCCTTCAAGCCGATCACCTACAGCTCGGCCTTCAAGGCGCGCGAGGCGACGCCGGGCACGTTCTTCGTCGACAACACGACGCAGTTCGGACCGACGCCGCAGACCGCCTACATCCCGACCAACGCCGACATCGAGGACCACGGGCCGCTGCTGGCGACCGACGCCATCCGCTACTCGCTCAACGTGCCGTCGGTGATGATGCAGTACCTGGCCGGCACGGACACCACCGCCCGCTTCGCCGAGGAGATGGGCATCGCGAGCTCGAAGTACATCACGGACCAGGATCCCGGCCTGACCCTGACCCTCGGCTCGGTGCCCGTCAATCTGACCAACATGACGCAGGCATACGGCGTCTTCGCCCAGCAGGGCGTCCTGCATCCGGCGACCACGATCCGTGAGATCCGCGATCGCGACAACCGGATCATCTACTCGCTCGACGACCACCTTGCCGATCCATCGCATCCGCTGAGCAAGGGCGAGGCGTACCTGATGCACTGGATCCTCGAGGGCAACACCAACCCCGACACGAACGTGGTGTGGGGCTCGCGCGCCGAGCTGCGCGATCGTGATGGCCAGCGCCGTCACGCCGGATTCAAGACCGGGACGACCAACGATTTCCGCGACGTGTCGGGCTTCGGCTACGTGCCCGACAGCCTCGTCACCGGCGTGTGGATGGGCAACAACAATCAGGAGCCGATGTCGACCGTTCTCGGCCAGGGGCTCTTCTCGGCCGACGGTCCGCTCTACCTGTGGCACGACTTCATGACCGAGGCGCTCAACCGCAAGTGGGACTGGAACGACCACAAGCCGGTTCCGCAGACCGACTTCAACCGCCCCGATGACGTCGAGATGGTCAAGGTCTGCCAGTTCAGCGGCATGCGCGCCACGTCGAGCTGCGGTCCGACGCGCGACCTTCCGTTCTTGAAGGGCACCGAACCCGAGCCCGACAACGTCCACACCAACGGGTGCTTCGACATCGTGCAGGAGGTCCGCAACGACTCCCGGCGCCCGAAGGAGTGGATCGACTCGGCGCAGCAGTGGGCCGATCGCTATGTCAACGGCAGAACCGGCGCGGTCGGCGACCCGGACGAGATCAAGGAGCATTTCGACACCTATCGCCTGCGGATCGCGCCGGTACCGGGCAACAGCGGGTTCGGTGGCTCCATCTGCGGCAACCGGCTTGCGCCAGAGCCGCGACACACCGATGGTCCCAAGCCCCGCGGCAGCGAGCCGCCCACGACGCCGAAGCCGCAGCCCAGTTGCAAGCCGAAGCACGGCAAGCCGTGCCCACCGAGTCGCGACGTCACCCAGAGCGTGCAGACCGGGATGGTGCCGCTCGGCATGCTGAGCCTGGGTCTCGTCTCATCGGGCGGCCTCCTGTGGAGGCGGACCGGGCGCCGCTAGAATCGCGGCGTGCCCGCATCGGTCCTGACCCTGATCCTCGCCGGTGGCGAGGGTGAGCGGCTGTCGATCCTGTCCCAGGTGCGCGCCAAGCCCGGCGTCCCGTTCGGCGGGAAGTACCGAATCATCGACTTCGCCCTCAGCAACACCGTCAATTCCGGCCTCACCGACGTCGGCATCCTGACGCAGTACGCGCCGCGCTCCCTGATCGATCACATCGGCGTCGGCCGGCCGTGGGACCTTGACCGCTCGCGTGGCGGCGTGAGCCTGCTTCAGCCGTACATCGGCCGCGGCCGGGCGCGCGACTGGTATCGCGGCACCGCCGACGCGGTGCTCCAGAATCTCGATTTCGTCGCGGATCGCGATCCGGAGGTCGTCCTGGTGCTGGCGGGCGACCACGTGTACAAGATGGACTACCGCCCCTTCATCGGTCTGCACCGCGAGAAGCAGGCCGACGTCACCTGTGCCGTGCGGACCGTTCCGATCGAGGAGGCGCATCGGTTCGGGATCCTGACGGTCGACCCCGACGGACGGGTGACCGAGTTCATCGAGAAGCCGGCCAACCCGCCGTCGAACCTGGTCAGCATGGGCGTCTACGTCTTCTCGTGGCCGTTCCTGCGCGACATCCTCTCCAGCGAGCGGGTCGACTTCGGGCGTGACGTGCTGCCGCACATGGTCGCCTCCGGGCGCCGCGTCTTCGCCTACGAGTACGGCGGCTACTGGCAGGACGTCGGCACGGTGGAAAGCTATTGGACCGCGAACCTCGACCTGGTCGGCGACCAGCCCGAGATCGACCTGTACGACCGCGGCTGGCTGATCTACACCCGCAGCGAGGAGCGCGCGCCGGCCATGATCGCCGCCGAGGCGCGCGTGCAGCGCAGCATGATCAGCCACGGCTGCATGATCGAGGGAACGGTGGAGCACAGCATCCTGTCGCCCGGGGTGCGCGTCGGTCCCGGCGCCGTGGTTCGCGACTCGATCGTCATGTTCGACTCGGTGATTGGCCCGGACGCGGTGCTCGATCGCGCGATCGTCGACAAGGAGTGCGTCATCGGCGAGGGTGCGGTGGTGGGCCAGGGGGATGACCTGCGCCCGAACCGCAACGAGCCGGAGCGGCTGTACGCCGGCCTCTCGCTGGTCGGCAAGCAGGCGCGCGTGCCGCGTGGCGTACGGGTCGGGCGCAACTGCCGCATCGACCCCGGCGTGGTCGAGCGCGACTTTCGTCGACGACGCAGTGTCGGCTCCGGCGAGACGGTGGCCCATGGAAGCTGAGGCGGCCCGGACCGATACGCCGGCGCCGCCGATCGACGCCTGGCTGGCCGAGCTCGGGCTCGAGGTCGTGGGTGCCGCCGGGGCATTGGACGACGCGGCCTTCAGCCGTGACGTGGTGATCGACGGCGAGCGCCGCTTCGACATGCGCGTCACGCTCGCCTGGGTGACGGGCGTCGGCCTCGGGCTGTGGGCATACTACGGGCTGGAAGCGATGGAGATCCCGAAGAAGACCCATGTTCGGATGCTCCGCGCCAACTTCGACTACCCCCACCTCAAGTTCGCCCTGACCGATGACGACCGCCCGATGTTGATGACCGAGCTACCCACCGATGCGGTGAGCCGCGACGCGGTCGGCCGCGGCCTCGTCCGGCTGGCGGTCACCGCCGACCGGCTCCTCGAGGAGACTGCTGCCGCCGTCGCCGATCGCGGCGCCCTGCCCGACTGGAGCGAACGCCAGTCGCGCAATCCGCTGCTGCTGGCGAGGTATCGGGCCGAGGTCGAGTCCGAGATGCCCGACTGGTCCGCGCCGGTTCCCCGGGTACGGCGCCGGGGATTGATCACGCGGCTTCTCGGCGGCCGATGAGCGCCTCGCGGCCTCTCGGCAGCCGATGAGGCGCCTGGCAGCGCTCCTCGGCCTGGTCATCCTGGCCAGCGGGCTGGTGTCACTCGGGGAGCCAGCACCGGCGCGCGCCGCCGAGCGCTATGCGCTGGAGACGGAGGCGCGCTACCAGGTCGAGCCTGACGCCCGCGAGATCAAGGTGACCATCGACGGCCGCTTCACGAACCGGACCCCGAACCCATCCGGCCAGTTCAGCGTCTTCACCGACGTTCCGATTGCCGTCCACGACGCAGCCGCAGCCGTCAGGGCTCGCGACGCCAAGGGCCGCCTCGACGTCAGCGTCAGGCGACGCGCCGGCTCGGACGGCGACCGCGTCAACGTGGCGACGGTGGAGCTGCGGCGGCCGCTCCGTTTCGGCCGCACCGCACGCTTCACGTTGACCTACACGCTGCGCGACGGCGGCGAGGACGATATCCGGGTTCGCCCGTCGGTGGTCGTCTTTCCGGTGTGGAGCTTCGGGACGCGCAGCGAGGTGCGCGTCGAGCTGCCGTCGAGCTACGAGGTCAGCGCCGACGGCGATCCGCTGCGCGCAGAGCGAGACGGCGATCAGACTGCCCTCACCAGCGGCACGATCGGCGAGCCGCAGCGCTGGCTGGCCGTCGTGACCGCCAATCGCCAGACGGAGATGCGCAGCCTGTCGCGCACGGTCCCGCTCGACGGCGGCACCGTCGACCTCACCATCAGGTCCTGGAGCGACGACGCGGCGTGGGGCCGGCGCACCCTGAACCTGCTGGCCCGCGCGCTGCCGGCGCTCGAGCAGGCGATCGGGTTGCCGTACAGCGGGGTCGGCCCGCTGGTGGTCAGCGAGGCGGTGCCGTCGGTCGCGTCGCCGCTCACGGAGGCCGGCGGCTCGGGCCAGGAGCTGCAGGTGGCCTTCGACCAGCCACCGTTCACCGTGCTCCACCAGGCCGCGCACGTCTGGCTCGGAACGGACCTCGTCGGCGACCGCTGGATCCGGGAGGGGTATGCCTCGTACGTTGCGGCGCAGGTGGCCCGCCGGCTCGATGTCAGCCGTCCGTACGCGCCGGCCGCCGAGGCTGGTCGCCAGCGCGACGATGCCTTCGCCCTCGAGGAGTGGACGAGCGACAGCCCGCCGAGTGACGCCGCGTACGGCTATCCGGCCTCGTGGGACCTGATGGAACGCGTCGCAGCCAAGGCCGGCGGAAATGCGCTGCGCGCGGTCCTGCAGCGCACGAGACAGGGGATCGGCGCCTACGACCCGGTCGTCGCGGCGCCAGGCCCGGCCGCAGGGCCGGTCGCGCCCCTGGACGCGCGCACTCCCCTCGACTCGCGCACGCTGCTCGATCAGCTCGAGGCCGTCAGCGGCCGCGATCTCGCCGACGAATTCCGATCCACCGTCTTCGGAGATGCTTCCGACGCGCTGCTCGACCAGCGCAACCAGGCCCGCCGCTCCTACGACGAGTTGCTCACCGCAGCCGGCGACTGGGGAGCGCCTGAGCCCGTGCGCCGCGCGATGGCGGCGTGGAGCTTCGACGACGCCGCGCAGCAGATCGCTGCGGCGATGTCCTGGCTTGGGGACCGGGACGAGCTGCTGGCGGCCATCGACGGCGCCGGCCTTTCGACCCCGCAGCGGCTGCGCGACGCGTACGACGTCGCCGGCGGCGGCAGCGACGCGCGGGTCGAGCTGCAGGCCGAGCGCGCGGTGGTCGACGACTATCGCGACGTGCTCGATCGCGCCGCCGGGGGCCGCTCGTTCGTCGAGCGCGTCGGCCAGCTCGGCTCGCCGGCTCCGGACGCGCTGCTGGCCGAGGCGCACGGGCGCTTCGCCGACGGCGACCTGCGTGGCGCGGCCGACGCCACGGCGCAGGCCCGGCTCGCCCTCGAGTCGGCCAGCACCAGCGGAACACTGCGGCTGGTGAGCGCGGGGATCATCGTCCTCGTCGGCCTGGCTGCCACGGGCTATCTGCTGCGTCGCCGTCGTACACTGACCGCCAATGTCGATTGACCAGGCAGTGAGCAAGCCGGCCCCGGCCACGCCGCGATTCGAGCCGGCCGCTGACGTGCTGTCCGGCGAGACGGCCGACATCTATTTCGAGCGCACCGCCGCCATCCTCCGGGCGGAGCATCTCGACCCGATCGTCACCATGGAGATCTTCGCGCGGGCCGATGCCATCCTGTGCGGTGCCGAGGAGTCCCTGGCCTACCTGCGCGAGATCCTGGGCAACGGCAAGCGCTTCGACCACCAGCCGCTGGTCGAGTCGCTGCACGACGGTGATGCCATCAGCCGCAAGGAGGTCGTGATGCGCATCAGCGCGCGCTACTCCGCCTTCGGCCTGTACGAGACGGCCATCCTCGGCATCCTGGCTCAGTCGACGGGCTGGGCCACAGCGGCTCGGCACATCGTCGACGTGGCGGCTCCCATCCCGGTCATCGGCTTCGGCGCGCGGCACGTGCATCCGTCCGTCGCCGATCAGATGGACTATGCGAGCGTGGTCGGCGGCTGCATCGGCGCGTCCACCCCAGCCGGCGCGCGGATGGCCGGCCTGGCGCCGACCGGGACCATGCCGCACGCGCTGATCCTGATCTTCGGCGACACCGTCCGCGCGGTCGAGGCGTTCGACCGGCACATCGATCCGGACGTGCCGCGGATCGCCCTGGTCGACACCTTCAAGGACGAGGCCGAGGAATCGGTCCGCGTCGCCGACGCCCTCGGCGAGCGGCTCTGGGGCGTGCGCCTCGACACGCCCAGCGAGCGCGGCCGCGTCACTGCCGACCTGGTCAAGGAGGTCCGGGCGCGGCTCGACCTGGCAGGCCACCCCAACGTGCGGATCGTCGTCTCGGGCGGCCTCGATGCCGACCGGATCACCTACTTCAAGGAGGCCGGGGCCCCGGTCGACTCGTTCGCGGTCGGCTCCGCCATCTCGGATGCCAGCCCGGTCGACTTCACCGGCGACCTGAAGGAGATCGATGGCCGCCCGATCGCCAAGCGCGGGCGGATCCCCGGGCGCACCGACAATCCGCGACTCGAGCGGATCGACCTCGACGCCTGATCCGGCATCGGTCTGGCAAGGGCTGGCGGGCATGGAACCAGGCGAGCGGGAGTCGGCCTACGAGCTGTTCCGGCGCGGCTCGCGATTGCTGGCGGAGCACCATCCGGGTGCCGCGGCCGTCGTCCTCGAGCGAGCCGCACGGCTCGAACCCGGCAAGGCGTCGATCCTCGAGGCACTGGGCCGTGCCTACTACAACCAGGGCCAGCTGGAGCTCGCCGCCGACCGCTTCCGCCAGATCGTCGACCGCGACCCGGTGGCGCACTACAGCCATTTCGCGCTCGGCCTGGCCTATCGCCGACTGGGTGAGACCGATGCGGCGCGCCGTCACCTGAAGCTGGCCGTGGCGCTCCGACCGCAGAACGAGGACTACCGGCGCGCCCTGGGCCGGCTCGAGGCCGCTTGACCCCGGCGTCCGCGCTGCGCCTTCTCCTCCTCGCGCAGGCGCTGCCGGAGCAGGACGAGCACCGCCGCCTCTTCGGGAGTCAGCTCGGCGAGTGACTCACCGATCGCCCGGTCGGCCGCCTTGCGCGTCTCGCGCACCACGTTGCCGTCCAGGTACGCATCGATGACGCGCGGATCGACGTACGACCGGCGCGACACGGCCGGCGTGTTGCCCAGCGCGCCGGCGACCTGCTCCACCGCGCGCACCACGTTCTTCTTGGCCTGCGCCTGCGAGTCGACCTCCTCGAACTCCTTCAGCGCCCAGGCGGCGAGGACCGTGCCACGCCACGTGCGGAAGTCCTTAGCGGTGAAGTCGGCGCCCGAGATGTCGCGGATGTAGCCGTTGACGTCGGTGGAGTCGACGCTGCGCTGCTCGCCGTCCTCGTCGACGTACTGGAACAGCTCCTGGCCCGGCAGCTCCTGGCAACGCCGCACGATGCCGGCCAGGCGGCGGTCGATGATGGGCACCTCGTGCTGCTTTCCCGACTTTCCACGGAAGCGGAAGCGGATCTTGCCGGCCTCGATCCTGGCGTGCCGGTCGCGCATGGTGGTCAGCCCGAATGACCGGTTCTCGCGCGCGTATTCCTCGTTGCCGACCCGGATGCTCGTCTTCTCCAACAGCGCCACAACCGCGGCAAGCACCTTCTCGCGCGGCAATCCGCGCCGTCGCAGGTCCTTCGCAACTCGCCGGCGGATGAGCGGCAGGGCCTTGCCGAAGTCAATCAGGCGGCCGTACTTCGCCTCGTCGCGCACGTCACGCCAGCGCGGGTGGTAGCGGTACACCTTGCGCCCGCGCGCATCGCGGCCGGTGGCCTGGAGGTGACCACGCTTGATGGGGCAAATCCAGACGTCGGTCCAGGCCGGCGGGATCGCCAGCCGCTTGAACCAGGCCAGCCGGGCGGGGTCGGTGACGCGGTTGCCGTCGGCGTCCAGATAGCTCCAGCCCCGGCCGGCGCGCCTGCGGCGAATGCCGGGCATCTCATCGCTGACGTAGCGCAGGCCTGCTTCTTCAGCGGAGTCCTCGGGATCCAGGCGCTCGATCACGCGCTACCGATACGCAACCGGCGCGCCAGCCACAGGACGCCCGCGATGGTCTTGGCATCGGCGATGCGCCGGTCGTCGATCGCGGCCAGCGCCTCGTCGAGGGTCAGCCAGGATCGGGTGATCGCCTCGTCGTCGTCCGCGTGCGCATCGGCCTGCTCGGAGAGGTCGGTGGCCAGGAACAGCGATAGGTGCTCGCTGCAGAAGCCGGGCGCGGTGAAAAAGGCGGGGCCGGCCTCCCAGTGCGCGGCGGCGACGCCCATCTCCTCGGCCAGCTCTCGCCGGGCCGTGGCATCGGGCCGCTCGCCCGGATCGAGTGTCCCGGCCGGGATCTCGAGCAGGTCACGTGCCGCCGGCTGGCGCCACTGGCTGACGAAGGCCAGCCGCTCGCCGTCCCAGGCCAGGATCCCGACGGCACCGGGATGCTCGACCACCTCACGCGTCGAGCGGCGGCCGCTCTCGAGCTCGACGTCGTCGACGCGGACGGTGAAGACGCGGCCCTCGAAGATGCGGCGGCTGCCGAGTGTCCGATCTGGCATGAGCGCATGGTAGTTGCGGGCATGCACCGCCGGCTTGCTCCCGCGTACGCGCGCCGGCAGCGTTGTGGGTAGCATGCCCTGGCAGCCCATGATCCATTGCATGTTGACGCCGACTCGCTCGTGATCGCTGTCGAAGGCCTGACCAAGCGCTTCGGCGCGCTGACCGCCGTGCACGATCTCACGTTCAGCGTGGCCGACGGCGAGATCTTCGGGCTGCTGGGTCCGAATGGCGCCGGCAAGACGACGACCGTTCGCATGCTGGCCGGCTTGATCGGTCCGAGTGCGGGAGAGGCGACCGTCAACGGCCAGCGGCTGGGCCGCCACACCCAGGCGATCCGCGCCATGAGCGGCATCCTGACCGAGAGCCCGGGGCTGCACGACAAGCTGACCGCGCGCCAGAACCTCGCCTACTACGGTCGCCTCTACGGCCTGCGCGGCAGTCCGCTGGCCGACGCCGTCGACCGCTACCTGGGCGTGGTCGGGCTGGCGTACGCCGCCGACCGGCGCGTCGGTGGCTTCAGCAAGGGAATGCGCCAGAAGGTCGCCATCGCGCGGGCTCTGCTCCACGAGCCGGAGGTCATCTATCTCGACGAGCCGACCTCGGGCCTGGATCCCTCGGCCGCGAAGACCGTGCGCGACTTCGTCGGAGGCCTGCGCAGCCTGGGGCGATCGATCGTGATCTGCACCCACAACCTCGACGAGGCCGAGCGCTTGTGCGATCGCATCGGCGTCATGCGCGGCACGCTGCTGCGGGTCGACACGCCGGCGGCGCTTCGACGGCACGACGGTCGCGCGAGCACCCGCGTCGAGCTTGGCGGCGCACGCGACGCGGAATCGTTCCTGAGCACCCTGGCAGCCCTGCCGTTCGTGCTGGGAGCGCAGGCCGACGATCACGTCCTGCGCGTCGAGATGCGGGATCCGACGGGCGACAACCCTGACCTGGTCAGCGCGCTGGTCCAGGATGGCGCGCGGATCGTATCGGTCCGGGAGGAGAGTGCCTCACTGGAGGAGGTGTACCTGCAGCTGGTGGGGGAGCCGGCCAGCTGATGCGTCCGGGATACGTGTGGGCCGTCTTCAGCAAGGAGTGGCGTGACCTGCTCAGCAACCGGCTGCTGCTCGGCGCCGTGTGGCTGCCGGCGCTGGTGTTCGCCGCCATTCCGACCGGCCTGGTTGCCTTCATCCAGGTGAACGACCTCGATCCCAAGCAGCTGGGCCAGATCGAGCAGTACATCTCCAACTTCCCGGACCTGCCGGCCAAGCTTGCCGCGCAGGGCTTCATCGTCACCAACTTCATGGCCTACTTCCTGTTGATCCCGGCCATGGTGCCGATGGCCATCGCCACGCAGTCAGTCATCGGCGAGAAGGTGTCGCGCTCGCTCGAACCGCAGCTGGCCACGCCGATGGAGGTGTCGGAGCTGCTGGCCGGCAAGACGCTGGCCGCGGCGCTGCCGGCAGTGACCGCGACCTGGGGCGTCTTCGCGCTCTATGGCCTCGTCAACGGCGCAATTGCCGACCATCGCCTCACGGTGCTGGTCTTCAGCGAGGTCTGGCTGGTGGCCATGGTCACGCTGGTGCCGCTGATCTGCATCTTCAGCGTGCTGCTGGGGATCGTGGTCAGCGCCCGGGTCAACGATCCGCGCACCGCCCAGCAGATCGGCGGCTTCGTGGTGATCCCGATCATCGCGGTCGCGGTGGCCCAGTTCTTCGGCGGCCAGCCGACCTTCGACATGGGCCAGGTCATCCTCGGCGACTTCCTGGTGAGCGGGCTGATCGGACTGGTGCTGGTCGTCGGCGCCTGGGCGTTCGACCGCGAGGAGATCCTGACCCGCCTGGCTTGACCGATGCGCCTGCGCGCGGGCATGGCGCGCCGCCTGCAACGCACGCTGCGCCAAGCACGAGGTGGGAGCCATGAACCAGTCAGGCAGCGAGGGCTCGATCGTCCGTGACGAAGGATCAGATCCGGATCTGCAGAGCCAGCACGAGCGCCGTGTCGAGGAGGCGGAGGAGCAGGCGACCGGGGAGCCGCTCAGCCCGACGCCCGGTGGCAGCGCCAATCGCTACACCGGATCGGGCGCCGAGCCGTACGAGGATGAGGTCGAGGCCGAGCGGGAAGGGACGACCGCCGACGAGGTCGACGGTGACGACAACGACACGCCGCCCGAGGCGGCCCGCATCTACACCGGCTAGCGGCGGTCCAGGCAGCACGGAGGCCGGCACCATCGCGGTGCCGGCCTTTCGACGATCAGCTCAGCCCTTGACCGAGCCGCCGACGATGCCGCGCACGAAGTAGCGCTGGAGACTGAAGAAGACGACCAGCGGCAGGGCCATGCTGATGAAGGCGGCCGCGCCCAGCAGCTGCCATCCGCCTCCCAGCGAATTGACCAATCCGGCGATCTGCTGCGTGAGCGGCTGATTCGAAATGTTCGGCCCGATGAAGATCAACGCCACCAGCAGGTCGTTCCACACGAACAGGAACTGGAAGATGGCGAGGGCAGCGATGGCCGGCACGCTCATCGGCAGGGCCAGCCGGAAGAAGGCGGTCACCGGGCTTGCGCCGTCGATGGCCGCCGACTCGAACACCTCGCGCGGAAGCGAGCCCATGAAGTTGCGCAGCAGGTAGATGGCGAACGGCAGGCCATAGCCGGTGTGCGCCAACCACAGGGCCAGGAACGACCCGTTGATGTCGACGACGCGGAACAGCTGCAGGATCGGGATGAACGTCGTCTGCAGCGGGACGACCAGCAGGCCGACCACGAGCACGAACAGGATGTTGCGGAACGGGAAGTCCATCCAGCTGAAGGCGTAGGCGGCGAAGGCGGCCACGAAGATCGGGATCACCGTGGCCGGGATGGTGATGAACAGGCTGTTGATGAACGCGGCGCCGATGCCGTTCTGGTCGACGACCTGGACGTAGTTGTCGAACGACAGGTCGTACGGCGGGAAGATGCCGTTCCACCAGCCGCTGCTGGCCACCTCCTGTGCCGGTCGGAACGAGTTCACCAGCAGTCCGATGGTGGGGATCAGCCAGACGATCATCAGCACCGCCAGCGCGAGGTGGACGCCCCAGGACGTCCCGCCCAGCCGGCCGACGGTGGTGACCGATCGCGTCGAGGTGACGTCGAGTTCCTGGCCGGCGGGGATCGGTGCGGCAGCGGTCATCGGATCGCCTCCTGCGCCTGGAAGCGGCGGACGTTGAAGGCCATGATCGGGATGATCGCCAGCAGAAGGATGACGGCCAGAGCCCCGGCCCTGCCGAAGTTCTGGTTGGTGAACATCTCCTTGTACATCAGATTGGCGACCACCTCAGTGTCGAAGTTGCCGTTGGTCATGGTGTAGACGATGTCGAACGCCTTGAGGGCGGTGATGATGATCGTGGTTGCCACCACCGCAATCGTCGGCAGCAGCAGCGGGAAGATGATCCCGCGGAAGACCTGCCACTCGTTTGCGCCGTCGACGCGGGCAGCCTCGAGCAGCTCGGTGTTGATGCCTTTCAGGCCGGCCGAGATGATGACCATGGCGAACCCGGTCCACATCCACGTCATGACGATGATCAGCATGAACGTCGTCAGGCTGAAGCCCGAGGTCTGCGCCCAGTTGACCGGCCCTGCTCCGAAGATGCCGGCGACGGCGTTCAGGGTGCCGACGTTCGGATCGTAGTCGTACATGAACTTCCAGATAACCGACGCGGCGACCATGCTGATCGCAAGCGGCAGGAAGATGATCGACTTGGCGAACGACTCGTAGCGGACCCGATCGACCAGCACCGCGATGATCAGTCCCAGACCGACCGTGAACAGGGTCAGGAAGACGAGCCAGAGGACGTTGTTCTTCAGAGCGCTCAGCGCGCGGCCGTCGGTGAAGAACCAGACGTAATTGTCAAGGCCGATGAACTTGGTGTTCTCGCCGAGGATGTTGCCCTTGCTCTCGAAGCTGCGGACGATGGTGCCGATGGTCGGATAGACCAGGAAGATGAACAGGAAGGCGATGGCCGGCAGGAGCCACAGCCAGGGCCGCACGCGTGGCTTGACCCGTTCAGGGAACACCTTGAGCACCTGCTCGGTGCCCCAGATGTAGCCGACCAGCACGGCCGGCACACCGATGAGCACGATCAGCGCGGTCACGAGCCGAGGGTCCATCTCCGCCTCCGTCCTGCGGGTGCGCGGAGGAGGGCCGCCGCCGAGCGGCAGCCCTCCTCGCCGTCAGATGTCTCGCTCCTCCGCGCTACTGCGCTGCGTACGCATCGGCCTGGGTCTGATCCAGGCTCTGGAGGATCGAATCCAGCTTGTCCGGATGCTGCGTGTAGTCCGTCACGCCCTTCCAGAAGGCGTCGTTCATGGCGGTTGGCATGAGGTCGGATGCGTCGAACGCGAAGATCTGCGCGTTGACCAGCGCCTCGGCCGATCGCTTGGCGACGTCGTCCGGATAGTTGGTGACCTGCTTGTTGGCCGACAGGGCACCGCCGATGCCGACCCAGATCGACTGAGCCTCAGGCGTGACCAGGTACTTCATCAGTGCCTTGGCCTGCGGGGTGTCATGGAACATGCCGAACAGGTCGCCTGCCCCCTCGATCGCGCCCGCGTAGTCGGGGTTGATGTCGGGGAACGGGAAGAAGTCGTAGTCCTCGCCGGCCTTCTGCTTGGGGAAGGCGCCGAGGCCGGTGATGAAGCTGGCCTGGTGCAGGAGCTGGCAACCCGGCGGGTCGTCGAACAGCGGGTCGCCCGCGTTGGCGAAGTTCGTGGCGACAACCGTGTTGCCACCGCCCTTCGAGTTCGCAACCACTTCGCCGTAGGTCTGGAACGCCTGCTTGATGGCAGGATCGCTCCACTTGACCTTGCCCTGCCACCACTGGTTGTAGACGTCCGGCCCGGCCTGGCGCAGGACGAGATCCTCGATCCAGTCGGTTGCGGGCCAGCCGGTGGCGGCGCCGGACTCGATGCCCAGGCACCACTGCGCATCGGCCTTGGAGGCATTTGCCTTGAGCGCCGCCTGCAGATCGTCCCAGGTCTTCGGCGGGTTGTCGCCGAAATTGGTGACCTTGGGGTCGTACCACATCAGGCCCTTGACCGCGGACTTGATGAAGATGCCGTAGATCTTGTCGTTGACCGTTCCGAGCTGCACCAGCGCCGGAGCGGTCTGATCCTTGTAGCTCTGGACGTCAAGCACGTCATCGAGCGGCTTCAGGGCGTCGGCGTTGGCGAAGTCCTGCATCTGGCCCGGGCCGGGCAGGCCGGCGAGATCGGGCAGAACGCCCGAGGCCACGCCGGTGGTCAGCACGGTGTTGATGTCGCGCGTACCGGTGTACTGCACATCGATGCCCGTCTGGTCCTCGAACGGCTTGACCATCTGGAGGAAGGCCTTCTCCTCATCGCCTCCCCACGTTCCGATCACCGAGACGGTGCCGCCGACCTGGCCGCTGCCGCCGGGCGCTCCGCTGCCTCCGGGCGAGCTCGTGTTGCCGCCTGAGCTGCAGGCGGCGAGCAGAAGGGCGAGAGCCAGCGACGGAGCCGCCAAGCGCTGCCAACGTGTCATGCGGGATCCTCCAATGCGGTTGGTGGTACTACCCCCGAACTCGCCCTCGCCGTTCATTGCGCGAGGCTCTTCTCGGACTCGGGATCGAACAGGTGCAGCTTGTCGACGGGAATCGCGAACTCGACGGACTCACCGACCGACACCTTGCGATCCGACGGCACGAGGGCCACGACTTCGTGTCCTTCGGACTGCGCGTGGATCAGCTCCTCGTTTCCCAGGAACTCGACGACGTCGATCTTGGCCGGGATCCGGACGGCGTCCGCGCCCTGGCCGTTGGCCAGCTCGAGGTGCTCGGGTCGGAACCCGATCAGCAGGTTCGACCCGCGTGGGCGTTCGGAGGCAGCCTTGGCGGCGGCGCCGGTCAGCTCGAGGCGCGACTCGCCGAGCATCAGGTGTTCGCCCTCGGTGCGGGTGGTGGCAAAGTTCATGGCCGGCGAACCGATGAACCCGGCCACGAAGACGTTGGCCGGGTCGTCGTACAGGTCCTGCGGCGTGCCCGCCTGCTGAAGCAGGCCGTCACGCATGACGGCAATGCGGTCGCCCATGGTCATGGCCTCGACCTGGTCGTGGGTCACGTAGATGGTGGTGGTTCCCAGGCGCTGGTGCAGGCGTGCGATCTCGGCCCGCGTCTGCACGCGCAGCTTGGCGTCCAGGTTGGAGAGTGGCTCGTCCATCAGGAAGACGGCCGGCTCGCGCACGATGGCGCGTCCCAGCGCGACACGCTGCCGCTGGCCGCCCGAGAGTGCCTTCGGCTTGCGATCGAGCAGCTTCTGCAGCCCCAGGATGGCGGCCGCCTCATCGACTCTGCGCTTGATGTCGTCCTTGGGCGTCTTGCGCAGCTTGAGGCCGAAGGCGAGGTTGTCGAAGACGCTCATGTGCGGGTAGAGCGCATACGACTGGAACACCATGGCGATGTCGCGGTCCTTGGGGGGGACGTCGTTGACGACGCGCTCGCCGATGCGGAGCTCGCCGTCGGAGATCTCCTCGAGGCCGGCGACGCAGCGCAGGGCGGTCGTCTTGCCGCAGCCCGACGGACCGACCAGGCACAGGAATTCGCCATCCCCGACTTCGAGGTTGAGGTCGTTGACCGCGACCACGTCAGCGCTGTAGCGCTTGGTCAGGTGGTCGAACGTCACAGTCGCCATGAGAGCCGGTCCTCCGAAACAGGTCGGGACCGAACGCGGGAGCGTTCGGCACGGTCCACGCGAGAATGAAGCACCATAGTACTCGACAAACGGTACGTAACCACATGGATGATGCGCCCGCTCCGCAACCGGTTGAAACGCCTTCGCCACCCCCAGCCGCTGCCCTCCCTCTACGACCGCTACCCGCACGCCGCATCGGCCACGCGACGGATGCGCGGCGTCCAGATCGTGCCGGTCGACAACATCGTCGGAACGACCCGCCAGCCGTCCCAGGTGACCGACGATTTTCTGCCGCTCCCCGAGCTGCGCGGGCACAACTGGCGCGCCCGCTGGCAACGCATCCGGGGCGCTGTCGATCGGCTGGCGGTGCTGCCCCCGATCGACCTGATCCAGGTCGGGGATGAGTACTTCGTCAGCGACGGCCACAACCGGGTCGCCGCCGCTCGCCAGGCCGGAATGGTGGGCATCGACGCTGACGTGGTCGAGCTGGTCGTCCCGGGCGTCGAGCCCAGCTCGCCGGCGACGGCCACGGCTCCGGCCTCCCTGGTCGAGGCGCGGGCGCTGCGCAGCGCGGGCGAGGGGCGGCTGTCGCCGACCGCCGAGCAGCATCTCGTCCCCGAGGCCCGCAGCGAGCTGCTGGCCGATGACGGGGAGGAACGAGGGTGACCGACCGTCTGCGAGTGGAGTGGCCCGACCGTCAGCTGTTCGCTCGCCGCGAGGGTCGGCCGCTGCGGATCCTGGCCATCTCCGATGAACCGGACGCGGCGCTCGAGTCCGAGGCGACGAGACGGGAGCTGGAGCCGATCGACCTGATCATCGGCTGCGGCGACCTGCGGGCCGACTACCTGGCCTTCGTGGCCGATGCGTTCGCCAGCGTGCCGATGGTCTACGTGCGCGGCAACCATGACCTGGGGGAGGCGTGGCGCGTCGTCGAGCGCGAGCACCTGCCAACGCCGCTGCCCGACGGAAGAGTTCACGTCGAGGACGGGCTGGCACTGCTCGGTTTCAGTGGCTCGCCCGAGTACAACGACCCGAAGGAGAAGGTGCAGGTATCGGCCGCCGGCATGTGGCTGCGGTCGCTGCGCGGCTGGCTTGCTTCCGTCGGCCGCCGCGGACCGATGCTCGTCGTGAGCCACGCACCGCCACGCGGGCTGAACGACGCTGCCGATCTGGCGCATCGAGGCTTCGGCGCGTTCCGCTGGCTCATCGATCGGCTGCGCCCGCCGCTGTGGCTCCATGGCCACACTGCCCTTGTTCGGCGCGGCCTCGACCATCGCTCCCTGCGCCACGGCCCGACGCTGCTCTATAACTGCACGGGCGCCACCCTGGTCGAGCTCGTGCCGCCGGGCAGCTGAGCATGCCATTCGCCCGCTATGCGGTCGCCGCCGTGCTGGGCCTGGTGGTCCTCGTCGCGCTGATGCTCGTCGTACGCCCGCTCATCTTCAGCTTCGCGCCGGAGCGTGGCGACGCCAACTACGCTGTCGCACCGGCTACCGAGGTCGGGGCCACGCCCCTCGCCCGCAGCCTGCTGCTCAACGAGTCGCATGGCCTTCCGGGCGAGCAACCCAACGGCCGCCGCGTCGCGTTGCGCGTCCTCCTCTCCCAGACGGTCGCCGGCGGCGTCGCGGCAGTCAACGCCTGGAGTCCGGTGGCCGGCTGCGAGGTGGCGGTCGCGGGCGACCGGCTGCGCGACTGTGACGGCTCGACGTGGACCTACGAGGGTATTCCGATCGACGCAGAGGCGGGCCTGCAGCGCTTCCCGGCCGAGGTCCGCTCTGGCGCCGTGATCGTCGACTTCACCCACCCCCTGCCGACCGGCTGAGCCGGCAGCGGCGCGCGTGGCAAGCCGACTGCTGTTGACGGTGCGCCACCGCTTCGGTCTCGAGCACGTCAAGGGGGTCCCGTGAGAATCGCGCAGATCGCGCCGATCTATGAGAGCGTGCCGCCACGCCTGTACGGCGGCACCGAGCGCGTCGTCTCCTACCTCACCGAGGAGCTGGTGGCGCTCGGCCACGAGGTGACCCTCTTTGCCAGCGGCGATTCCACGACCTCTGCGCGCCTCGTCTCGTGGGGAGCGGAGGCGCTGCGCCTGGCGGATCGGCCGGGCGAGAGCCTGGACGCCCAGCTGCGGCTGATGGGGCAGGTCGCGCGCGAGGGCGATCAGTTCGACATCGTCCACAACCACGTCGACTATCTCGCCTTCCCGGTGCTCCGCAGCTGCGCCAACGCCAGCCTGACCACACCCCACGGTCGCATGGACGGCCGTCCCTGGCGAGCCATGCTGGAGCGCTATCCGGGACTGGCGCTGTCCTCGATCTCCTTCGCCCAGCGGCGCCCGCTGGCCGAGGCCAACTGGCTGGGCATGGTCTACCACGGCATTCCGGCGAGGCAGCATCGATTCCGCGAACGACACGGCGACTACCTGGCCTTCGTCGGTCGCATCTCGCCGGAAAAGCGCGTCGACCGCGCCGTCGACATCGCGCGCCGGGTGGGGATGCCGCTCAAGGTCGCGGCCAAGGTGAGCCCGACCGACCGGGCCTACGCCGAACAGGTGCTGCCGTTGCTCGACGACCCGCTCGTCGAATTCCTGGGCGAGATCGGCGACGTCGAGCGTGACGAGCTGCTGGGCAACGCCTATGCGCTGCTCTTCCCCATCGACTGGCCGGAGCCGTTCGGACTGGTGCTGATCGAGGCGATGGCATGCGGCACGCCGGTGATCGGCTTCCGCCACGGCGCGGTGCCGGAGCTGGTCGAGGATGGCGTGACCGGCTTCGTGGTGGACGACGTGGCAGCCGCGGTCGCCGCCGTAGAGCGCGTCATCGAGCTGGACCGCGCCGACTGCCGCCAGCTGTTCGAGCGCCGCTTCACCGCGCGGCGCATGGCGAGCGACTACGTGGAGCTGTACGGCGAGCTGCTGGCAGCGGAGGCAGCGACGCCAATCGGAGTCAGAATCGCTTCGAGAACGCCGGCCGCGCTGGCGCCGCCGGCGCCGATGGTCGACAATCGGTCCGGTGAGCGCTCAACAGCATCGGCCTGAGCCCTCGACCGGACTGCCGAGCGACATCCTCGAGGTCGAGGATCGCTACTACATCCTCGCCACCTCCTCGCTCGCCGACGAGGAGGATCGCGTTCTCAAGCAGGGCGAGACCTTCGTCGTCTTCGACCGATACGGCGACATCAAGCCGGTCGGACTGGGCGAGGAGGGGCTCTACCACCAGGGCACTCGCTTCCTGTCGGGCATGCTGCTGCGCCTGGCCAACGAGCGGCCGATGCTGCTCAGCTCCACCATTCGCCAGGACAACGCGCTGCTGGCCGTCGACCTGACCAACCCCGACGTCTCGGAGGACGACGAGCTTCTCGTCGCGCGCGGCACCGTGCACATCGCCCGCACGGCCTTCCTATGGGACGACGCGTGCCACAACCGGATCGTCTTCCGCAACTACGGGCTGACGCCGGTGCGCGTCCCGATCGAGCTTCGCTTCGATGCCGATTTCGCCGACATCTTCGAAGTCCGCGGTGCGAAGCGCGATCGTCGCGGCACGCAGCGCGAGCCACAGGTCCTCGACGACGGCGTGCTGTTGCGCTACGACGGGCTGGATGACGTGAGCCGCTCCACTCGGCTGCGGTTCGAGCCTCCGCCCGACCGGCTCAGCCGCACGACCGCCGCGTACGACGTCCGGCTCGAGCCGCAGGCGGAGATGGCGGTCGAGGTGGTGGTTGCCTGCGAAGAGTCCGACGAGCCCCGCCGGGTGCCGGCGCCGACCACCCCGCAGGCCGTCAGCGAGTCCCTGGCTCAGCTGCGGCGGCGAGGCGCCGACGTGCAGACCAGCAACGGCCAGTTCAACGACTGGATCCGCCGCAGCGACGCGGACCTGGCGATGATGACGACGATCACTCCGCACGGTGACTACCCGTACGCCGGCGTGCCGTGGTACAGCACCGTCTTCGGCCGCGATGGGCTGGTCACCGCCATGGAGTGCCTGTGGGCCGAGCCGGAGATGGCGCGCGGCGTCCTGACCGTGCTGGCCGCCACGCAGGCCGATGAGGTCGACCCGGAGCGCGACGCCGAGCCGGGCAAGATCGTGCACGAGATGCGCCACGGCGAGATGGCCGCGCTCGGCGAGGTGCCCTTCGGACGCTATTACGGCAGCGCCGACGCGACGCCCCTGTTCGTGATGCTGGCCGCCGAGTATTGGCGGCGCTCGGGCGACGTCGAGCTGGTCGGCGAGCTGTGGCCGAACGTCGAGCGCGCCCTGGCCTGGATGGACGGCTACGGCGATCCGGACGGCGACGGCTTCATCGAGTACCAGCGCCGCACCCAGCGCGGCCTCGCCAACCAGGGCTGGAAGGATTCGCTCGATTCGGTCTTCCACGCCGACGGCCGTCTCGCGGACGGTCCGATCGCCCTGTGCGAGATCCAGGGCTACAGCTATGCCGCACGCCGCGGCGCGGGCGAGCTGGCGCGGGCGCTCGGCCATGAGCAGCGCGGCGAGGAGCTGCAGCAGCAGGCCGAACGGCTGCGCAAGCAGTTCGAGGATGCCTTCTGGGTGGAGGAGCTGGGCACCTACGCCGAAGCGCTCGACGGCGACAAGCAGCCGTGCCGCGTGCGGACCTCGAACGCCGGCCACGCCCTGTTCACCGCCATCGCATCGCCGGACCGGGCCGCTCGTGTCGCCGAGGGCCTGCTCACCTCGAACGCCTTCTCCGGCTGGGGCATCCGCACCGTCGCGCGCGGCGAGTCACGCTACAACCCGATGTCGTACCACGACGGATCGGTCTGGCCGCACGACAACGCGCTGATCGCGGCCGGCATGGCTCGCTATGGCCTGACCGATGCGGCGCTTCGGATCCTGGAGGCCATGTTCGACGCCAGCCTGTTCATCGACCTGCGGCGGCTGCCCGAGCTGTTCTGCGGCTTCCCGCGCCGCCCGGGGGAGGGGCCGACCGCCTATCCGGTGGCCTGCTCTCCACAGGCCTGGGCGGCCGGATCGGTCTTCCTGCTGCTGCAGGCGTGCCTGGGGGTGGAGGTCGATGGGCTGGGCGGACAGGTCCGTTTCAGCCACTCGCGCCTGCCCGACTTCATCGAGGAGCTGTGGATCAGCGACCTGAAGGTCGGTGCCGGCTCGATCGACCTGGCGCTCCAGCGGCGCACGAACGACGTCGGGATCTCGGTCCTGCACAAGCGGGGCGCCGTCGAGGTCGTCTCGGTCAAGTAGGGGACGTTGCGCTCAGCCGAAGCGGTGACGGGCTCGGCTGGCGACCTCGCGCCGCTCGTCTCCGAGGGCGACCAGCGCGCCGAGCACGCCGCCGAACAGCCAGTGGCCGAGCAGCATGGTGATCGAGCGGCCGGGACGGTCCTCGGTTGCCGGCGGCAGGATGTTGAGCGCCGGGATCCAGCCCAGGTAGCTGATCGCGTACACCACGGTTCCGAAGCCGATCCCCAGCGCGGTCGAAGCGCCGACCCGGCGCAACCCGGAGGTCGTCAGCCCGAACAGCGCGCCGAGCGCCGCACCGAAACCGAAATGCAGGATGGCCCCCAGCGCGTCCCGCTGGCCGCGGCTCGGGCGGCCGGCCGGGGGCAGCTCCTTGGTCGCCTCGTCGGCGATCCTGGCCGGCGGCAGTCGACCGGTGAGACCCGCGGCACGCGCCGCGAGCATCAGCAAACTCATGGCGGCGGTCGCCACCAGGCCGGCGCGGGCACCGACGAGCAGGTCGCTCAGGCGGTCAGTCATGCCTCCGCCTCGCCGACCTGCTCCGCGTCGTCCGCCTTCTCGGCCTCGAACTCCTCCTTCTGCTCGTTCAGCTGCTCCTCGTCCTCATCCTCGGCGCCGATGAAGGTCATGCGCGCGTCGTCGACTGCGCGGAGCAACTCGTCGAGCTTGAGCTGAGTCGCCTTCGAGTCGCGGTTCTGGGTGTTCTGGATGACGAACACCATCAGGAAGGTCACGATGGTGGTTCCCGTGTTGATCACCAGCTGCCAGGTGTCGCTGAATCCGAAGACGGGGCCGGTGATGGCCCACAGCAGGATGACCAGCGCGGCGACCAGAAAGGCCCAGGCCGAACCGAGGACCTCGGAGATGCGCGATGCGATGTGGGCGAAGCTTGCGCCGATCCCGCCGGAACGCTCGTCGCGCCGCCCCTCCGCGACTCGTTCGTCGCTGGTGATGACGGCTTCCGTCGTCGATTGTCGGGTTGCCACGAGGGCCGCTTGAGCACCGCGCGTGCCAAGCGAGCAAGGGCATGCAGTCGCTGGCCCATGCCTTGCACCCTATCCAACGCACGTCAGATGACGATCAGATACGAAAGGAAGGGAATCGATGGCGCACGTCGAGCAGTCTGTCGAAGTCAATGTTCCTGTCAGCGTCGCGTATAACCAGTGGACGCAGTTCGAGTCGTTTCCTCAGTTCATGGAGGGGGTGAAGTCGGTCACCCAACAGGACGACACGCACCTGGTGTGGACCGCCGAAGTCGGCGGCGAGGAGCGCACCTGGACGGCGGAAATCACCCGCCAGGAGCCCGATCGGCTCATCGCCTGGCGCTCGGTGGAGGGCAAGCAGAACGACGGCTTGGTGACCTTCGATCCGATCTCGGCCGAGAGCTGCCGGGTCTCGGCCGAGTTCGACATCGACACCGAAGGCATCAAGGAATCGATCGGGGACGCTTTGGGATTCGTTGATCGCCGGGTCAAGAGCGATCTCGAGCGGTTCAAGGACTTCATCGAGAACCGCGGCGCAGCAACCGGAGCCTGGCGCGGCGAGGTCGAGCAGGGCCAGACCACGACCAACCGGATGTAGCGGCCGCCCGACCGTTGCCGGCCGTGCTTTCGGGCACGGCCGGTTTTTTGATGCCTCGGCCGGAGGCCGATGGCACGCCACCTGCTTCCCAAGGCGCTGACGGGGGAAGCAGTGCGGGTCGGCGGGTGCCCTGCCGACCCGCCTTGCTGCCCGCGACGCATCGGTCCACCTTCGACGCCTTTCGAGAAGCCAGAGGAATCTGCCACGTGAACGCCATCACCCTGCTCACCGACGACCACGACAAGGTCAAGAAGCTTCTTGCGGACGGCGAGAAGACCGACGCATCCAGCCCGGACAAGCGGCGGTCGATCTTCGAAGAGATCAAGCGCGAGATGACGGTCCACGAGCAGATCGAGGAGCAGATCTTCTACAAGGAGCTGCGCGAGCATCCGAAGGCCAAGGACCTCGTCCTCGAGGGGATCGAGGAGCACAACGTGGTCGACACGATCATGGGCGAGCTCGAGCTGACCGAGCCGACGGACGAGTACTGGGGCGCCAAGTTCAAGGTCATGCGCGAGAACATCGAGCACCACATCAAGGACGAGGAGGGGGAGATGTTTCCGACCGCGCGCAAGGTCTTCGACTCCGACGAGCTGAACGAGCTCGGCA
Source organism: Steroidobacteraceae bacterium (assembly GCA_025935615.1). Classification (GTDB taxonomy): domain Bacteria; phylum Chloroflexota; class Limnocylindria; order QHBO01; family QHBO01; genus JAICUY01. The sequence goes on along the minus strand of JAICUY010000002.1, from coordinate 5,713 downwards.
AGCGCATGGGCGAGATGAAGCAGGAGGCGATGGCCTCGCTGCAGGCCTGACCCGAACCGTCCCCAACGTCCGCCGGCGCCAACGCGGCAAACCGCTTGCAGGATGAACCGCATGGCGACCGATACGGAGCGCGTGCCGGCGACTGAACCGGCGCATCGTCTCGACCGGCCGATGGAGCAGAAGTTCCCGACCGGCCTGCCCTACACCGTCTACTTCCCGTCCCAGGACGGCCAGCTGCGCGGCTCGGACCTCGAACATCCGGCCCCGCTGCCGCGGGTCGGCGACGTGGTCGAATACATCAACGAGCGCGGGCAGTGTGAGCGCTTCGTGGTGCGCGAGGTGATTCACACCCTCCAGACCTCGGCCGCCTCGCGACCGTCGGTCGGCTCCGAGGACTACGCGGCCACGGCCATCGCGCGCGACGGACAGCAGCAGCCTGAGATTCCGGGCGACGGTGGCGAGCTGCGCGCCGGGCTGCCGAAGGTATTTCTCGAGCGAGCCCCGGAACGCGGAGATCAGGAGGGCTGACATGAGCGACCGCGACGAGCAGCGACCCCCGGCCACGGCCCCGACGCCGGAACCGCCTCAGCGGCCGCACGTGCCCACGCCCCATGCCGAACCGCTGGCGCGCGGCGAATCGACGGGGGGCGCCATGACCCAGGAAACCGGCTTTCTCAGCGCCGAGGGCGATCCGGATCCGTTCGTTCCGGCGGAACGGCGCGAGATCGAGGACCCGCGGCACCGGGGAGTTTCCGGACAGCTGCGGCATCCGGCCGCGGAGGGAACCAATGACATGACCCGCGGGGCGCCCGGATCGCTGGCCGGCCCTCGTGCCACCGAGGCGGCGAGCGGCCTCACCGGACAGCAGGGCGAGGCGTCGCTGGGCTTCGGCAGCACGCCGTCGGCCGGCACCGAGGCCGGCGCGGGCGCCACCGAGCTCTCGACGCTGGAGGGCGGCTATGGCGCCGAGGAAGGCGAATCGGAGCTCGATCCGGCCTACCGTCAGGAATCGCACCTGCCGCCCGAGAACGACGACGAGGCGCGCTGAGCATCGTCCCGGGGACGACCGGCCAACATCCGCGGCACAAGCAAAGGGACCGACCCTAGAGGTCGGTCCCTTGATGCCTGCCGTCGGTGTGCGGACGGCGTGATCGTCTAGGCGGGAGCGCCGCGGCGCGCGACCATCTTCCAGACGAAGACCACGATGATCGCGCCCACGATGGCCGCGATGATGGTTCCGATCGTCAGGTGGTCCATGAAGTTCTCGCCGGTGAGCGCACCGAAGATCCAGCCACCCACGATGGCGCCGATGATCCCGGCGATCAGACCACCGATCCAGCCGTAGCCCTCGTCACCGGGCACGACCATGCTGGCGATCCAGCCGGCGATCGCCCCCACGACCAACCACGCAATGATGCTCATTCAGGACTCCTCCTTGCCCGGTCCTCTGTGCCAGGCATCAGTCAACCGGCCAAGCGGCCGTCGCCTACCAGCGAAGCAGGCGACGTGCCATCTCGTCAAGAGCGAGCAAGCCATCGCCCGCTTATCGAGCACGCGCGACGAGTTGACCGAGCTTCCGGGATCGGCCACCATACGGCGCACCCCGCTGTGTCCACGCGGGCTTCGTGGTGGCCTTAGCTCAATTGGCAGAGCATCGGATTGTGGCTCCGAAGGTTAGGGGTTCGAGACCCCTAGGCCACCCCACCGTTCCGATTGCGGCTGGCCTGAGCCGCGCCTAGCATCGGGCCGTGGTAGACGGCAACGTGATCATCTCCGCGCTCGGCGGTGCCGGCCTGCGGATCACCGGCGCCCGACGCGCGGTGAGCGAGGCGGTCGCCGCGCACGACGGTCACTTCACCGCCGAGGACGTGCTGGTTGCCAGCCGGCGCGGAGGCCATCCGGTCGGCCGCGCCACCGTGTTCCGCTCGCTCGAGACGATGGCCGGACTGGGGCTGATCGAACGGGTCGACCTGCCCAGCGGCGAGCACGCCTACGTCGCCTGCCAGCCGGCCGCGCATCACCATCACGTCGTCTGTTCGCGCTGCGGCCGGTCGGTCGAGGTCGGCGACATCGGGCTCGATCCGCTCCTCGAGCGGGTGCAGGAGAGCACCGGATACCGCATCGATTCGCATCGGCTCGAGCTGTTCGGCCTGTGCGAGGAATGCCGCTCCGGAGCCAGGATCGCATCGGCCTAGGACCTCGCGGGGTTGCCTGCACGCACCGCCTGTACGGCTGGGCGGCATGCAGCGTGCATTTGGGCGGAACGTGACTTTCTTCGAAAAGGCCGCCGTGGCGGTCGTCCTGATGCCGCTGGCATTGAGCTTCGTCCTGGTGCTCTGGGCCTGACCGTTCCGTGCCTGCCCCGCGCGTGAACGCGCGACGGCCGGCTGAGGGGGAGCGACCAACCAATAGTCCGGGGTCAATCCATGACCCACCCAGGCAGGGTCACCCTGCCTGACCGGACCTCTGCACTACAGACTCGACAGGCTTCGCCGCCTACGGTCGACGCATGCCAGTCACGAATGTCGTGCGGCGCCCTCGGCGCGTCGTCGCCCGGACGATCGGCCTCGCCGGCACGGCGCTGCTGGCCGCGGCGCTCATGGCCTGGACGCCGACGCCGGCCACCGGTTGGAATCAGGGCGCGGCCGAAGCCAAGCTCTGGCAGCTGATGAACGGCGCGCGGACCAACAACGGCCTGCGCCCGGTCCAGTCGAACAGCACCCTGGTCAGCCTGGCCCGATGGCGGAGCAAGGACCAGGTTCAGCGTGACTACTTCGACCACACCGTGCTCGGCACCGGCTACCAGGTCTATCACTGGATGGACCTGAACGGCCTTCGGTACCGATACGGTGGCGAGAACATCGGCTGGAACTCCGGCTATCCGGATACCGATTCGGCTGTCGCCATCCATGAGGGCTTCATGGCATCGCCCGGCCACCGGGCCAACATCCTGAACGCGGACTGGACGCATGGCGGCATCGGCGCCTACGCGGCCGATAACGTCAGCTTCCTCGGCAAGGTCCGCAGCCCGCGCTTCTTCACCGAGCTGTTCATGCAGGCGCTGAGCAGCAGCTCGCCGCCTCCTCCGCCTCCTCCGCCGTCGAGCGGTCCACCTCCGCCACCTCCGTCCGGTGGCGACACGCGTCCGGCTGCCGCGGCTGCCCCGGCACCGCGCCACCACAAGCGTCACGCGGACCGCATGCGGGTGGAGACTCCGCGCCAGCCGAGGTCGGGCCAGCCGCTGAATGGCGCGACCCTTCTGGCGCGCGCGGAGTGGACCGTCGCGCCGTCGAAGCTGGCCATGTTGGCGTTCGCGGACCTCTCACATGGCGTCTACGGGCAGCCGTCGGTGGTGCTTGCCTCGCTTCGCGAGACGGGCTCGACCTTCCGGATCCAGCCCGCCAGCGCCACGTCGGACAGCCTGGTCGACTCGCTGGTCGGCCCGCTGATGGGTGGCTTCGCCGGCTGACCCTCGGCTATCCTTCGGCGGATGCCCGTGATCCTCGAGGCGCGCGACCTCGTCAAGGACTACCCGCTCGGCGAAGGCTCCGTCACCGCGCTGCGCGGCGTGTCCCTGTCCGTCGCCCGTGGCGAGTTCGTGGCGATCATGGGCGCCTCCGGGTCCGGCAAATCGACCATGCTCCAGTTGCTCGGCGGTCTCGACCGTCCGACCAGCGGCTCGGTCATCATCGACGGGATCGAGGTCAGCGCGCTCGACGACGAGCAGGCCACGCTGACCAGGCGGCAGAAGACCGGCTTCGTCTTCCAGTTCTTCAACCTCATCCCGCTGCTGAGCGTAGCCGAGAATGTCGGCCTGCCGTTCTTGATCGCCGGCGATGCCCTCGCCGAACACCGCGAACGGGTCGATGAACTGCTCACGCTGGTCGGCCTCTCCGACAAGGCGCAGCACAAGCCCGACCAGCTCTCGGCGGGCGAGCAGCAGCGCGTCGCGCTGGCGCGGGCCCTGGCCACGGCGCCCGCCATCCTGCTCGCCGACGAGCCGACAGGCAATCTCGACTACACGACCGGAAGCGAGATCCTCGATCTGCTGTGGGATTCCTGCGACCGCCTGGGCCAGACGATCGTGCTCGTCACGCATGACGCACGCGCCGCCGCCTACGCCGATCGTGTCCTGGTGGTTCGCGACGGGCAGCTCCGCGACGATATCGTGCTGGGACGCCGCTCTGATCACGATCCGGCGGCCCTCATCCGCCGGCTCGCGTCGCTGGGCCTGTAGCGGGTGCAGCTGGCCGCCTTGGCCTGGCGCGGCCTCGCCGCGCGCCCGCTGCGCACCGTCCTCACCGCCATCGGCGTCGCGCTCGGCGTGGCGATTGTGACGGCCACCTTCATCGTGAACCAGGCTGTCTCGGAGACCGCCGCCCGGACGGCGGGCGAGCTCCTGGGCGCCGCGCAGCTCCGCGTTCGGGCGTTCTCCGACGCGGGCCTGACCCCGCGGGCGGTCGGTGCCATGGCGACGCTGCCGGGAGTGGAGGAGGCGGCCCCGCTGTCCGAACGGCGCATCACGGCCAGCACCGTGGCAGGCTCGGATGAGCGCATCTTCAGCCTGCTCGCGATCGGGACCGATCCTGCCATCGACGAGCGCGTTCGCTCCTACGAGCTGCGCGCCGGCCAGCCGCTGTCGGTCACCGGCGGCCGGGACGTCCTGCTCAACGCGGGATGGGCCTCGGACAATGGCCTGCGCGTGGGCGATCAGCTGCTCCTCAGTGGGCGGCTGCCGGACCAGCCGCCACTCCGGGTGACGGGCCTGCTCGACAATGTCGGTCTCGCCAGCCTCAACCAGGGACGGGTGGCCATCATGTCGCGCGATACGCTCGATGCCGCCTTCCAGGTGCCCGCCCCCATTCATTCGGTCGACCTTGTCGTGGCCACGGGCCGGCGTTCGGCGGTCGAGGCGGGGATCGAGGGCAGCCTGTTCGAGCCGTTCATCATCGAAACCGCCGATGATCTCGCCCGCGGTCTGTCGTCGTCGCAGCCGGCTCTGGCGGGCCTCGGCTTCCTGTTTGCGCTGATCGCCCTGGTGGTTGGCGCGTTCCTGGTCGGCAACACGCTGGGCATGACGGTCCGCGAGCGGAGCCGAGAGATCGGCCTGCTGCGCGCGGCAGGCACCACCGCCGGGCAGGTGCTCGGCATCTTCCTGCGACAAGGCCTGGTCATCGGTGTCGTTGGATCGGCCCTCGGCGTCGTGCTCGGGATCGCGGTGGCCGCAACCATGACCGGATTCCTGCGCAGCACCCGCGCCGTCCTTGTCGACGGCCTGCCGCTCAATGCGCCCGCCCTGGCGCTCGCCTTCGTGGTGGGGACAGGCGTGGCCGTGCTGGCCGCGGCCGTCCCCTCGTTGCAGGCGGCGCGCGCATCGCCGCTCGAGGCGCTGCGCGCCGGCCGGCATTCGGATCCCGCGCGCGGCGCGGCGCTGCTGGGCGCCGCGGCGCTCGGCGTCCTGGTCCTGGGCACGCTCCTCTATCCGCTGCAGCGCGGTCCGACGCCGTTGGCCGCGACCGGCCTGGCAGTCGTGCTGCTGGTGGGCGGCGCCCTGGCCGCCGCGCTCGTCGTCCAGCCGCTGGCAGCCATCGTGGGGCGACCGTTCGCCTGGTTCTTCGGCGCCGAGGGCATGCTTGGCCGCGCCAACCTGGGCCGCGATCGGACGCGCGCGGGCCTGACCGTCGGGACGCTGATGATCGGCCTGGCCGCGGTG
>JAICUY010000055.1 GCA_025935615.1 Steroidobacteraceae bacterium | reverse complement strand
GATGCCGGCAGCCACATCCGCGAGTTCCGCGACATGGTCAAAGCCATGCACAAGGCCGGGATCGAGGTGATCCTTGACGTGGTGTTCAACCACACGTCCGAGGGCAACCATCAAGGCCCCACCTTCAACTTCAAGGGCTTCGACAACGCGGCCTACTACCGGCTGTCGCCCGAGTTCCAGCGCTAGTACGTCGAATGCTCAGGGACCGGCAACTCGCTGAACGTGAGCAACCCGCATGTGCTGCAGCTGATCATGGACAGCCTGCGCTACTGGATCACCGAGATGCACGTCGATGGCTTCCGCTTCGACCTCGCCTCGGCACTGGCCCGGGAGCTCCACGAAGTCGACCGGCTGTCGGCCTTTTTCGACCTCATCCAGCAGGACCCGGTGGTGCGCGGCGTGAAGCTCATCGCCGAGCCGTGGGACGTCGGCGAGGGTGGCTACCAGGTCGGCAACTTTCCGCCTGGCTGGTCCGAGTGGAACGGCCGCTACCGCGACGCCGTGCGCGACTACTGGCGAGGGGCGCAGCAGACGCTGGGCGAGTTCGCCAACCGCCTGTCGGGCAGCTCCGACCTGTACGAGGGCAGCGGCCGGCGTCCGCACGCCAGCATCAACTTCGTCACCGCCCACGACGGCTTCACCCTGCGCGACCTCGTCAGCTACGACCACAAGCACAACGAGGCCAACGGCGAGGAGAACCGCGACGGGACCGATGACAACCGCTCCTGGAACCACGGCGTCGAGGGCCCGACCGATGATCCGCAGATCGCCGCCGCGCGCCTGCGGGCGCAGCGTACCTTCCTGGCCACGCTCTTCCTGTCGCAGGGATCACCCATGCTCAGCGGTGGCGACGAGATCGGTCGGTCGCAGGGCGGCAACAACAACGCCTACTGCCAGGACAACGAGATCAGCTGGTACAACTGGACCGCCGCCGATCGGTCCCTGCTCGAGTTCACCGCGCAGCTGATTGCCCTGCGCCAGGATCACCCGGTCTTTCGGCGGCGCCGCTGGTTCTCGGGTGTCGTCCGCGGCGCTCGCGCCAATCCCGACATCGGCTGGTTCAACCCCGACGGCAATGAGATGACCGATGCGGACTGGGGCAACGACCAGGCCCGCTCGCTGGGCGTCTTCCTCAACGGCGAGCAGATCGGCATGGTCGACGAGCGCGGCGAGAAGATCGTCGACGACACCTTCTACCTGCTGTTGAACGCGCACCACGAGCCGCTGACTTTCACCCTGCCTGCCTCGCGCTGGGGCCGGCGCTGGGTGCGCCTGGTGGATACCGATGCGGGCGTGGCGGCCGCGGAACCGCCCGAGGACGCACCGCTGACCTCGGCCGGAGGGCGCCTGGACATCGCGCCGCGTTCGCTGGTGCTGTTGCGGCGTGTCGACTGACCCGGGCTGGGGCGTGCTTCCCGGGTACCGGGATACGCGTGGGAGGTGGCGGCCGGTGTCGCCCGAGGTGCGTGCGGCCGTCCTGAGCGCCATGGGCGCGGATGGTGACGAGCGGCCGCCGGCCTCGCCGGTGCGGATCGTGACGGCTGGCGGCCGGCTCGAGTCACCAGGCGAGCTCGTGCTGGAGGATGGAACGGACCTGGGGTTCGTGGCGCGGCTGCCTCGCGACCTCCCATACGGTTACCACCGGCTGCAGGTGGGCGACGAGGAGCTGTTGCTGATCGCCGCGCCGGAGCGCTGCCCGCTCCCCGACGAACGGGCGTGGGGCTGGAGTGCCCAGCTGTACGCGACCCGGTCCCCGGCGAGCTGGGGGATCGGCGATCTGCAGGATCTCCGCGAGCTGGCATCCTGGTCCCGACGGCAAGGTGCCCGGTTCTGCATGATCAGCCCGCTCCACGCGGTGACGCCGGCAGGACCGCAGCAGCCCAGTCCCTACTTCCCGAGCTCGCGCCGCTTCCGCAATCCGCTGTACCTGCGTCCCGAGCTGGTCCCCGGGGCCGGCGAGCGGGTGCGCGAGCTCGCGACGCGGGCCCGGCCGCTCAACGACGACCGCCTGATCGACCGCGACCTGGTCTGGCGGCTGAAGGCGGAGGCGCTCGCATCGGTCTGGGAGCAGGCGCCGCGGGACGGTGCCTTGGTGGCATATCGCGCCGAGCAGGGCGAGGCGCTCGAGCAGTGGTCAACCTTCTGTGTCGCCGCCGAGCGCTTCGGTCCTGACTGGCGTGTCTGGCCCGCGGAGCTGCGAACGCCCCACGGCGCTCAATCGTTCGGGGCCGCGCAGCGCGACCGGGTCGCCTTTTACGCCTGGCTGCAGTGGCTGCTCGACCGGCAGCTGGCGGACGCCGCGGCCGAACTGCCGATCGTGGGTGATATGGCGATTGGCTTCGACCCCTCCGGCGCGGATACATGGTCATGGCGGACGTTGTTCGCCCCCGGCATGACGATCGGCGCGCCGCCCAATTCGTTCAACGCGGCCGGCCAGGACTGGTCGCTGCCGCCGTTCGTTCCGCCTCGTCTGCGCGCGGCCCGGTACGCGCCGTTCATCGACACGGTGCGTGCGTGCCTGCGCCACGCCGGCGGGCTAAGGATCGACCACGTGATGGGCCTGTTCCGGCTGTGGTGGGTGCCGGCCGGTGCCACGCCAGCCGACGGCGCCTACGTCGCCTATCCGGCCGACGAGCTGCTCGCGATCGTGGCGCTCGAGGCGTATCGGGCCGGCGCCTGGATCATCGGCGAGGACCTGGGCACAGTCGATCGCGAGGTGCGCGCGCGCCTCGCGGAGCGCGACATCCTGTCGTACCGCCTCCTGCTCTTCTCCGGGACCGATGCGTCGGCCTACCCCGAGCACGCCCTGGCAGCCGTCACCACGCATGACCTGCCGACCGTGGCCGGCGTGTGGAGCGGCGCCGACCTGGACCAGCAGCGGCGCGCGGGCCTCGTCCCTGATGTGGCCGGGCTGGCCGAGCTGCGCGCGCGGCTGGCGCCGTTGGTCGCGCCCGGTGCCGAGGTCGGCGATGTCGTGCTCGCCGCTCACCGCACGTTGGCCGCGACGCCATCGGTCCTTGCCGCCGCGACCCTGGAGGATGCGGTGCTGGTCGAGCAGCGGCCGAATCTGCCCGGAACGACCGCCGAGCAGAGTCCCAACTGGTCGATGGCGCTGCCGCGGACGCTGGACGAGATCCGCGCGGACCCGTTCATCGCTCGGTTGGCCGAGGCGCTCACCGCAGACCGACGCGCAGGGCGCACGGGTTGATCGCGATCGACAGAGCGCGCCTGTTGGCCGGGGCGCCACGTGGTTGCCACGATTTGCCTGGCGAGCAACGAACGGCTCGGGGGCTGTTAGTTGCACCCGGAGCAAACGCGCTCAGCTCAGTCCACCACCCGCTGGACCGGATCTCCCTCCCGCACCCGACCTTCCTGGACGACCCGCGCGTACCAGCGCGCATCCTCTGGGTGGATCGTGGCGCTGATCCGCGCGATGCGGCGCCCCTTGAACCAGTGCGCGATCGTCTGGCACGGCTGCGCATGCTTGGTCATCTCGATCACCAGCTCGTCACCGATCGCGAGGCGATCTCCGGCTGCCAGCGATCCCATCTCGACCCCCTCCAGCGTCAGGTTCTCGCCGAAGGCACCCGGAAAGGCCTGGTGGCCGTCGGCCGCGACGCGCGCGAGGCTCTCCATCGAATAGAGCGACACCGCCTGGTCCGGGCCGCCGTGCATCGGTTCCGGCTCGTTGTGCCCGTCGCCCTCGAGTCCCAGCCGGCCGACCCAGGTCTCGGCGATCGGCAGCTTGGGCACGCCGCCCCGCGACACGTTCACGTGCGCCACCCGTCCGGTCACGCGGGGAGTCTAGCGGCCCGGCATGGCAGCATTGACCGATGCGCTTGCTCTCCGACCTGCGCGCCATCGTCGGTGACGCGCATCTCCTGACCGATACGGAGCTCAAGGCCGGCTACCAGACCGACTGGACCCGCCGTTTTTCGGGAGAGGCGCTGGGCGTTGTGCGTCCCGCATCGGTCGATGAAGTCGCCGCGGTGGTGCGTGCCTGCGCCGATGCAGGCGTCGCCATCGTTCCGCAGGGAGGCAACACGGGGCTGGTCGGTGGTTCGGTGCCGCGTGGGGGCGAGGTCGTGCTCAGCACGCGCCGGCTGCGGTCGCTCGCTCCCGTCGAGGCCGCCGGGGAGGTGGTGGCGGGCGCCGGCGTGGTGCTCGCCACGCTCCACGCGCACGTCGCATCGGCCGGTTGGGGATTCGGCGTCGACCTCGGCGCGCGCGACTCGGCAACGATCGGCGGGATGATCTCGACCAACGCCGGGGGCATCAACGTCCTGCGTCACGGCGGCATGCGGCAGCAGCTGCTCGGCATCGAGGCGGTGCTCGCCGACGGCTCGGTGGTGCGGCGCATGAGCGCGCTGCGCAAGGACAACACCGGCTATGACCTGGCCGGGATGCTGTGTGGCAGCGAAGGGACGCTCGGCATCGTGACCGCCGCGCGGCTGCGGTTGGTGCCGCCGCTGCCGGTGCGGGCCGCCGCTTTGATGGGCCTGCCGTCGGTCGAAGCGGCGATCGCGCTCGTCGACGCCGCCCGCCGTGACCTGCCGGCGCTGCTCGCCGCGGAGCTGTTCTTCGAGGAGGGGCTGTCACTGGTGGTCGAGCACACCGGCGTGGCGCGACCGCTGCACGGCAGCTTCGGTGCGTACCTGCTCCTCGAAGTGGCGGACCGTTCCGACCCGGCCGATCAGCTGCTCGCCTTCCTCGGCGACCGGGACGACGTCGTCTTCGCGACGGATGTCGCCGCCCGCGGCAGGCTGTGGGAGCTGCGGGAGCGGCACACCGAGGCGATTGCATCGGCCGGCATCGTCCACAAGCTCGACGTGTCGGTCCCTCCGGCGCGGCTGGCGGAGTTCATTCGTCGTATCGGTCCGGCGCTCGAGGCCGCTGTTCCGGGCGCGCGGTTGATCCTCTACGGCCACGTCACCGAGGCCAACTTGCACGTCAACGTACTCGGCCCACCGGCCGAAGATCAGGCGGCCGATGACGCCGTATTGGAGCTGGTCATCGATCTGGGCGGCAGCATCAGCGCAGAGCACGGCGTGGGCGTCGCCAAGGCCGCCTGGTTGGAGCGCGACAGGGGAGCGGCTGACGTCGCCGCCATGCGTGCCATCAAACGCGCGCTCGACCCGCAGAACATCATGAACCCCGGCGTCATCCTCGGGCATGAGCGGTGACGCGGTGACGCGCGTGCTGTCAGCCCCGTTCGTGCTGCACGAACGCTCTTGACAGCGTGCGGACCCGCCTCAAGCCGTCCGGTCAGGCCGGAATGGGCACCTCGAACCAGACCTCGGTGAGGCCGCTTCCCGAGGCGGCGCCCACGCGACCGCCGAGGCCCTCCACGATCTGGCGGACGATCGCAAGGCCGATCCCGGCACCGCCCGATGCGCGAGCACGTGACGGGTCGACGCGGTGCAGCCGCTCCCAGATGAGCGGAAGTTCTGCCGGCGGGATCGGCACCCCGCTATTGGTGACGCCGCAGCGCACCCAGCCATCCGCGACCCCGAGCCGCACCGTCACGCGACCTCCGTCGTCGGTGTAGCGCGCGGCGTTCTGCATCAGGTTGCTCACCACCTGGTCGAGTGCGCCGGGCTCGGCCATCAACCTCGGCACCGTCTCGGCGTCGTCGATCTCGACCCGGATGCCGCGGCTCGCGAGATCGGGCGAGGCCAGCGCCACGGCGCGCGTGACGACGGCCGCCAGGTCGACCTCGGCCAGGGCCTGCGATCGCGCCGCGGTCTCGCCGCGCGCCAGCTGGTCGAGCCCTTCGACCAGGGTGCCGAGTCGGACGATCTCCTCGTGCACCGTGCGGAGCATCTCGGGCGTCGGCTCCGCCACGCCGTCGGCCAGCGCCTCGGTGTAACCGCGCAGCGAGGTGAGCGGCGTGCGCAGCTCGTGGGCCACGTCCTCGACCAACGCGCGGCGCAGCTCCTCCATGCGCTCGAGCGTGGCAGCCATCTGGTTGAACGCATCCGCCAACCCGCGCAACTCCGGGTCGGGCGGGGACGGTACCCGGGCCGCCAAATCGCCGGCGGCGATGGCGCGAGACGCATCGGTCAGGCGTTCGAGCGGGCTGAGGAGTCGTCGCAGCAGCCACCATGCGGCAAGCGTGCCGAGGATCACGGCCACCACCGCGCCCAGCAGCAGCGCTCGCCCGACCGTCTGGTCGAACATCGCCTGCGCCTGATCGGGCGACGAGCCGGCCTGCATGGCGAGGTGCATGACCTGGTCGGCCGAGAACTGTTGGACGGCCACGATCATGACCCCCGCCACCACCAGCGCCAGGACCACGAACAGCCCGATGAGCCGGACGCGCAGCGAGAACATCGGTCCTACGCCGGCTTCTGCTCGACCGAACCGACGAACTTGTAGCCCACCGTCCTGACCGTCGCGATGTAGCGCGGGTCGTCGGGGTCGTCGCGCAGCTTGCGGCGGAGGCGGCCGAGGTGGACGTCGATCGTCCGGTCGAAGATGCCCGGGTCTTCGTCACCGTGGATGGCATCGATCAGGTCGTCGCGACTGAAGACGCGCCCGGGCCGGCGCATCAGTCCCCGCAGCAGCCGAAACTCGAATGGCGTCAAGCCCAGCGGTCGACCGTTGACGCGTGCCTCGACGGCATTTGGATCGAGCTCGAGGTCGCCGCTCACCAGGATCGGTTCGTCCTCTGATTCGGGCCGATGCCGCCGCAGCTGCGCCCGCACCCGCGCCATCAGCTCGCGCGGTGAAAAGGGCTTGACCACGTAGTCGTCCGCGCCGAGGTCGAGGCCAACGACCTTGTCCGAATCACCGCTGCGCGCGGTGAGCAGGATGACCGGCACCTGGCTCTCCTCGCGGAGGCGCCGGCAGACCTCGAAGCCGTCCAGCCCGGGCAGCATGACGTCGAGCAGGACGAGGTCCGGCCGGCGTTCGATCGCCGTGCGCAGCGCCGACGGCCCGTCGGCCGCGAACAGCGCGGTGTGCCCCTCGCGTTCGACGTACAGCCGCAGCAGGTCGCGGATCTTGGGATCGTCGTCGACGATCAGGACGCTGGCCATGGCTGGCCGAGAGTATGAACCGCGCATGACGCCGCGATGACGGCCGGCTAGGACGCCTCGCTGCCTCGGCCGGGCGTGGCGTACCGCAGCGGCAACTCGGGAAGCGGCCGCGGGTCCGGATCGGGCTCACAGTCGCCACTGATGGTCGAGCACTGGTACCGCCAGCGCGGACCGTGCTCGGCGATCGAAGCCAGCGCATCGGCCGCGCGGTCGACGTCCTCGCGGGTGGTGCCCAGGCCGAAGCTCATGCGGGCCGCACCGGGGAGGCGAGGATGTTCGCCGCGCTTGGTGGCGTCGATCAGCGAATCGGCCTCGCCACGCTCGACGTGGAGCAGCTCGATCATCAGCGGATGCGCGCAGAAGCACCCGTGACGCACTCCGATCCCGTACTCGGCGGACAGGATGGCCGCGACCTGGTCGTAGCCGTAGCCGGCCAGGTTGAAGGTGAAGAGGCCGACGCGCGGGTGCTCGACCGGCCAGATGCGGTAATGCTCCCAGCCGGGCACCGTCGCGAAGCGGTCGCGGGCGTACGACCACAGCTCGTGCTCGTCGTCGGCGAGCCGCTGCATGCCGGCGGAGCGGAGCGCGTCGCAGGCGACGCCCATCGCGACCGCGCCGACCACGTTCGGCGACCCGGCCTCCTGGCGATCGGGCATCTCGGCCCAGACGACCTCATCCACGGTGACCAGCTTCACCGCGCCGCCACCACGCAGGAACGGCTCGCCGCCGGTCAGCCAGTCGGCGCGGCCGATCAGCACGCCGGCGCCGTATGGCGCGTACAGCTTGTGGCCGGACATGGCCAGGTAGTCGATCCCCACGGCCTGCATGTCGATGGGCGCATGCGGCGCCAGCTGGGCGGCATCGAGCAGCACGCGGGCGCCGTACCGATGCGCCAGCGCCACCACCTCGACGATCGGCATCAGCTCCCCGGTGACGTTCGACGCCCCGGTGATGGCGACCAGCGTCGCGTCGGCCTGGTTGTCGGCGAGCGCCTCCTCCAGGCACTCCAGCAGGTCGGCGGGGGAGGCTGCCACCGGCAGGAACGTCGCGGCGCAGCGCTTCCACGGCAGCAGGTTGGCGTGGTGCTCGCCGGCGAAGCCGATGATGCGCGTCGTCTCTGGCAGCGCGGTGGCCATCAGGTTGATGGCATCGGTCGTGTTGCGAGTGAAGACGATGGTGTCGTCATCTCGCGCGTTGACGAAGGCACGCACCGATTCGCGGGCACCTTCGTACGCGGCCGTCGCCGCTCGTGACTTGTAGCCCGCGCCGCGGTGCACGCTCGAGTACCAGGGCAGGAACTCGGCGACCGCATCGGCCACCACCTGGAGCGGCGGCGTGCTGGCGGCGTAGTCGAGGTTGACGTAGCGGACCGTCTCGCCGGTGACCAGCGGCACCTGCGCGTCCTGCCCGACCAGGCGGAGGCTCTCGGCCTGCATGCGCGCATCGTACGCCAGGGGCATCCTCCTGTTGGCGACCGCGTCGTTGAGTCAGCAGCCTTCGTGCTGCACGAAAGGGTCTGACAGCGGGAAACGGCGCATCAGCTTCCTGCGGCGTCCGTCCACAGCGCGCGCCACGGGTCGGTGAGCGCGGCGACGTCGCTCTCGCTCAGCAGGTCTGCCACCACGGTCGCGCTGACCGCGTCGAGGACGGCGGGCGCGGCACGTGCCGCTGCCTCGGCCGGCGTGATATCGCGGCCGTAGCCGGCGATCATTGGGCCGCCCGCGAACCAGTTGTTGACCCAGGCCTCGACCTCCCGCTGCGCGGCGCGCACCTGCTTCTCGCGGCCCGAGTCGATCGCTGCCCGGCGCATCGCGTCCCGTGCCGTCCGACGTTCGGGCGCGTCCGGTTCGAACGTGCCGAGGAACATCGCCATCTCGTGCGTCACGCGGTCGAGCCGCTCGAGGATGGCGTCGACCGCATCCTGATTCGGTCCGAACTCGTTCTTCATCGGCCGCTCCTTACGGGACGAGGATGATCTTGAGCCCCGCCACGACAAGCACCAGGCCCAGCGCGCGTCGCACGCCGTTCGGGGTCAGACGCCGAGCACCGAGCTCGGCGCCGATCAGCCCGCCGCCAGCGACCGCCACCAGCCACAGTGGCAACGCCGACGGCAATGTCGCCAGGCCGAGCGTGCCGATGTTGCCGGCCAGGCCCGAGATGGAGTTCGCCAGGATGAAGGCGGCGGATGTGCCCGCGGCGTATCGGACTCCGGCCCAGCCGAGCATCACCATCAACGGCGTCAGGAAGATGCCGCCGCCGGTTCCGGTCAGCCCCGCCAGCAGGCCGAGGACCACACCGGCGATGAGCGCCTGCCACCACGGCGCGCGCGGCGCGAATTCCTCCGGGGTGCGCGACACGAGCGCGAGGAAACGCACCCCGGCCCAGATCAGCACGACGCCCACCAGCGGCCGATACAGCTCGCCCGGCAGCTGCACGGCGCCGCCCACGAACGCGGCCGGAACCGATCCGGCCAGGAAGGGGAGCAGCGCCATCGGTTTCACGAAGCCGGCGCGCGCGAAGCGGGCGGTGACGAGCGTCGCGACCAGGATGTTGAGCACGAGCGCGGTCGGCTTCATGACCGCCGGCTCGAGACCGACCAGCGCCATGGCCGCCAGATAGGCCGATGCGCCCGCATGCCCGACCGACCCGTACAGGACGGCCGCGGCTGCGAACAGGATGGCGAGCAAGAGGGACGTCGGTTCCAGCATGACTCCCGCTGATTGTGCGGTCCCTGACGCTCGTCCTGTCGGAGTTGTGGTGCGGATGCTGAGTGCGGGACCCTTTCGTGCCCGTTTGCATAGGACGCAACTAACGGAGAAGAAGCGCCCGATTCACGGCCCAACTTGGCCGTGAGTTGCACGTGCGGCAAACCACGGGGAAGCAGAGCTCGATTTCGGGCCGAAGTTGGCCGTTAGTTGCTCGGCGTGCAAACGCGGCGACGAGCCTCGGCGCTACAGCTCCCTCGACGCCTGGATGAAGAGCGAGCCCAGCACCCGCGCCACGGTGGGAAAGGCGTGGATGGTGTCCGCCAGGACGTCGATCGACGTCTCGGTCTTCACCGCCAGCACCGCCTCGTGGATCGCCTCCGACACGCCGGGCCCGGCCATGAACGCGCCAACCAGCACCCGCCGGGCACGGTCGACCACGATCGTCACGTGCCCCTCGGACTGCGACACGTAGCCCTTGGCGGAGGTTGCCAGATCTGCCGTCAGCTCGACGGCGTCGACCCCCTGCTCCTGCGCCTGCTCCACCAGCAGTCCGACCGATGCGGTCTCCGGATCGGTGTACGTGGCTCGCGGCATGGCGCGCAGGTCCGGCGAGACCGCATCGCCCAGCGCCAGGCGCACCGCCATCTCGCCCTCGTAGTGCGCCTGATGCGTGTGCAGCTCCGGCCCGGCGATGTCGCCTGCGACCCACACGCCGTCGGCGATCTTCAGCTGTTCGTTCGCCACGCGGCCGTCGTTCACCTCAACCCCAATCGACTCCAGATTGAGGTCGCGCAACGGCACCTCCCGCCCGATGGCGATCAGGATGGCGTGCGCATCGATCGATGAACCGTCGTCGAGCACCACGCGCGCCGCGTGACCGTCGCCGCGCTCCACACGCTCGGCACGCCGGTCCAGACAGATTCGCACGCCATCGCGCTCGAGCGCCCTGGCCAGCAGCTGTGACGAGCGAGGATGGTCGCGCTCGTTGATGTATCGGTGTGGATGGACGACCGTGGTCGGGACGCCGTAGCGCGCGTACACCTGCGACAGCTCCACGCCCGTCGGCCCGCCACCGAGAATCACGAGGCTCTCAGGCAGGTCGCGTGTCGTGGTCCCCTCCCGGTTGGTCCAGGCATCGACCTCTGCCAGCCCGGGCAGGTCGGGCAGGCGCGAGTGGGAGCCGACGGCGAGCACCACCGCATCGGCTTGAAGATCACGGTCGCCGTCGTCTGTCGAGACGGTGACCTCGTGCGGCCCGGCGAACCGCGCGGTTCCCCGGATGACCGTCGCGCCCGCATCGGTCAATGAGCGGACGTGACTGGAGTCGTCGGGCCAGTCGATGTGCTCGCGGCTGATCATCCAGTCGCGGAAGTCGCTGGCCTTCGGCCAGGGGTAGTCGCCTCCGGCGTGATGGACCGATGCGGCGTGCAGCAACGCCTTGGAGGGCATGCACGCCCAGAACGGACACGAGCCGCCGAACAGCTCGCGGTCGATGATCGCGGTGGTGACTCCACGACTGCGGGCGTAGTGTGCGGCTGCTTCGCCGGCCGCTCCGGCACCGATGATCACGATCTGGAAGCGCTCCATGGCCGCCATCATCGGAGCGCGGTCAAGCGCCGGTCGGTCGATCCGCGCGGCTGGTTGTCAGGCCGCTTCGTGCTCGTCCCAATGGTCGCCGTGCTTGGCGTGCCAGTGACCGTCGTGCTCGTAATCCTCGTGATCGCCATGGCGCCGCGTCTCGTGCCCGCAGCCCAGGTTGTGGACGTGCCCGTGGTCCTGGTGCTGGTCGCACGGCGCGTTCTGCGTCGTTCCCTGCTCTTGCATTCCATCATCTCCCTGTCAGTTTCCTGCCAGACGAGGCAGCAGAGCCGATGCCATCCTCGCGTCAGCCGGGCGCTGGCAAGCAACGCTGTCCGGCGATCCACACCTCGCGGGGCATGACGCTGCCCAGGTGGAGGGCGAAGGCACCCTCGTGCTCGGCGTCCCATACGACAAGATCGGCAGCCCGGCCCGGTTCGAGCGTTCCACAGGCGGCTTCGAGGGCGAGCGATGCGGCGCCGCCGCGGGTCGCAGCCTCGACGGCCTCCAGCGGCGTCATGCCGAGCAGTGTCGCGGCCAGGCCGATGACGAGCGGCATCGACCAGCTGCCATACGTGCCGGCGTTGGCGTCGGTGCCGATCGCCACCGTGGCGCCGGCGTCGAGCAGTGCCCGGGCCGGCGGAAGCGCGTCGCGCATGACGATGGCGGGACCGGGCAGCAGGGTCGCCACCGTGGTTGACTGCGCCAGCGCTGCGACGCCGGCAGCGTCGAGCTGCTCGAGGTGATCGGCCGAGGTGGCACCCAGCCGCACCGCCAGCTCGACCGCACCCATCCGAGCCAGCTGGTCGGCGTGCATCCGGATCCCGAGGCCGGCGTTTCGCGCGGCGGTGAGGATCCGCTCGGCGTGGGCGACGTTGAAGAAGCCATGGTCGCAGAAGACGTCGCAGAAGTCCGCTTCGCCGGCGACCGCCGGCAGCATCTCCTCGACGATCTGGTCCACGTACTCGTCGGGCGATAGATCCGGCGGAACCGCGTGCGCGCCCAGGAAGGTCCGCACCACCCGCATTCCGACGCCGTTGCCGGCTCGACCGATGAGTCGGAGGGCGCGGAGCTCTTCATCGGTCGATAGGCCGTAGCCCGACTTGCATTCGATGGTCGTCGTGCCGTG
>JAICUY010000025.1 GCA_025935615.1 Steroidobacteraceae bacterium | reverse complement strand
TCGATCGAGCTGCACTCGTTCGACGGCGCTGTGAAGCACCTGGAGCAGGCCATCGCCATCACCACCGATCCGGCTGAGATTGCCAGGCTCGAGGAGCGCGCGGCGAATGCCGCGACCCAGGCCAACCGGTATGAGATCGCGGTGCAGCACGCCGATGCGGCCGTGGCGCAGCACCGGTCTACCGGGGACCGGCTGGGTGAGCTGCGGGCGCATGCCGTTCGCGCGGACGTCGAGATGTCGCAGCACGGTGATCGGATTGCGATTCCCATCCTGCGCGACGCGCTGGAAGCGGCAGCCGACCTGCCGCCCTCGGTCGAGCATGTCCGTGCCGAAGCGCAGCTGGCGCGAGCGCTGATGATCCAGGGATCGGGCGGCGAGGCAATCGAGCACGCCGACCGCGTCCTCGCCTCTGCACCCGTCCTGGCCGACGCTGACATCGTCCTGGAGACGATGATCACCAAGAGCGCCGCGCTCCAGATGGTCGGCCGCTACCGGGAGGCCGACATCGTTGGGATCGGCGCGGTGCAGGTCGCGGATCGCGAGGGTCCCCTCACTGCCCGGCTGCGCGCACGCAACAACTTCCTGAGCGTCGCCACGATGCGGAGCGCGCGCGAGGCCCTGGAAATGGCCGGCGAGGGATACGAGATCGCGAAGCGGCTCGGCGCGCGAACCTGGGAGGACCAGTTCGGCGGGGTTCTGCTTTCGACCTCGTTCGAGGTCGGCGAGCTGGATGCCTGGGTCGACGAAGTCGGCCCGCGCCTCGCCGAGGCGCCGGCGTTCTACCGCGCTTGGCGGCTCATCGAGCTGGCCGGCCGGGCCGCCATGCGTGGCTCAATCGAAGAGGCCCGCTCGCTGCTGGCCGATGCCAACGCCCTGCTCGGCGCATCGAGCCAGGCGTCCGAGTCGATGGCCGGGAACGCCGGCATCGTCGAATTCGCCGCCGGGCGTTACGCCGAAGCGATCGAGGTTCTCGAACCAAGCCTGCGCGGAGAGCAGGCGTACTGGACCGTGCGCTGGGGAGTTGCGGCCGCCGTGATGCTGCGAGATCCCCAGGCGCTTCGCTACTTCGCTGACCTGCTTCCCGAATCCCAGGTCGAGGGGCCGGTGCGAACAGCGATCGAGGCAAGCATTTCAGCCGGCCTGATGGCGCTCGCACAGCCGGGCCTCGAGCGGGCCGATATTCCTGAGGATCTCCGCGGAAGCTTCGTGGCCGCCCTGAGCCTTGCCGATGCGACGGGCGTCCTGCTGTGGCGTGCCGTGATCGCGATTGCGCTCGGGCGCCTGGCCGCCGGGCGCTTCCCGGAGGCTGATGCCGCGGTAGAAGAGGGAGCAGCGTTCCTTCGCGCGGCGGGGGCGAGCGCGCTGGTGGAGCGGTTGTTCGACGGCGGCGCGGGACCGGCGCGCCAGGCCCAGGCGGCGGACCGAGCGGCCGCCCCCGATGCAGTCGGGGGCTAGGCTCGAGGAAACGCGCCCCGGTGGCGAGAGCAGCCGCCTGCTTCTGGCAGCCGCCTTGTCGCTGCCCCTGCTCGGCGTGGCGCTGCTCATCCTGCGACCGGAGCTCGACCTCATCTGGGAGCATCATCCGGCCCATTTCTGGCTCGTGCTCGGCACGGCCGCCGTGAGCGTGGCGCTCGCCTACCTGACCAACGAGGCGGCCAGCCGTCACGCCGATGCGCGGCTGCTGCTCGTCTCGCTGGCCTTCCTGTCGGCGAGCGGCTTCCTGGGACTGCACGCACTCGCCACGCCCGGTGCCCTGCTCGAGCAGTCGAACGCCGGCTTCCAGCTGGCAACACCGGTCGGCCTGTTCCTCGCGTCTCTGCTGGCGGCCGCCTCGATCAGCCCGATCGCCGGCCCGCGGGGGGCCACGATCCTGCGCCACCGGCTCGGGCTGCGACGCGTGCTGCTGCTGCTGATGCTCGGATGGGCGGCCGTCTCGCTGCTGCGGCTGCCGCCATTGAATGCTCCGCCGCCCAACGAGGCGATCGGGCCGATCAGTTTCCTGGCGGTCGTGGCCATTGTCTTCTACGCCATCGCCGCGTGGCGCTACGCCGAGATCTACCGCCGCCGGCGCAGCCCCGTGGCATTGGCCGTGGTGGCCGCGCTGGTCCTGCTGGCCGAGGCGATGATCGTGGTGGCCGTCAGTCGCAACTGGCACCTGAGCTGGTGGGAGTGGCACCTGCTGATGACCGCTTCCTTCGCGCTGATCGCGCTCGGCACGCGCGCTGAATACCAACGGACCCGCTCGCTGGTGGCGACCTTCGAGCCGATCTACCTCGAGTCGACGCTGGCGCGCATCGACCGATGGCACGGGCGCGCCATCGGCGATCTGGCAGCGGCCGAAGGACGCGGCGAGCGGCCGGACACGGTGCTGGCCGAGCTCCGTCGCGACGGAGCCTCGACCGATGAGATCGCGCTGCTCGGCGAAGCGGCGCGTGAGCTGCGGCGCATGGACGAGCTGTTCCGCCCGTACCTGCCGCAGCAGCTTGCGACACGGCTCCGGCAGGAGCCGGGTGCCGCGCGGCTGGGTGGCGAGGAGCGGATCGTATCGGTCCTGTTTGCGGACCTGGCGGGGTTCACGACATTCAGCGAGAACCATGCACCGACCGAGGTGATCGCCATGCTCAACGAGTACTGGGCGGCGGTCGTGCCGGTGATCGATGCGGCGGGCGGCACGATCGAGCACTTCGCCGGTGACGGCCTGCTGGTGCTGTTCAACTCGGTCGTGGACCAGCCCGATCACGTCGAGCGCGCGGCACGCTGTGCGCTCGCCATCCAGCAGGTCACGCGGCCGATTGCCGAGCGGCATGCGGGCTGGCCGCGGTTCCGGATCGGGCTCAACACCGGGCCGGCGGTAGTCGGCAACGTCGGAACCGAGCGGAGGCGCAGTTTCGCGAGCATCGGCGACACGACCAATCTCGGGTCGCGGCTGATGAGCGCCGGGGAGCCGGGCCAGGTGGTGATCGGGGGACGAACGCGCGCGGAGCTCGGCGCCGGGTGGGAGCTCACCTCGCTCGGCGAGGTGCGGGTCAAGGGCAAGCGCGACCCGGTGGAGGCGTGGGTGCTCGCTCCCGCGACGATCGCGGCGGATCAGACGGCGCGGTAGACAAGCTGTCGATCGCCGTCGCTGACGATAAGCTCGACGCCGATCACATTCACCGTGCTCTTGCCGTCGAGCATCGCCAAGATGAATCGGTCCTGCGCATCCTTGGCGTCCGGACCGCAGGCAAACGTGTCGTACGGGTCAAGTGCCAACGTCACGCGGCTGCCACTCAGGATGTATGTGCCGGTCACGGAGCGACAGCCGGTGCTCGCCTTGAACGCGCCGGTCGGGTCGAGGATCAGCGTGGCGGGATCCGCTCCATTCACCGTCGAGGAGGCGGTTTCGCCCTCGACGAGCGACTCGAGGCGCCAGGCGGTTCCCACGAGGTCGGCGTTGGCGATCGCCCGCTGAGGTTCGAACACCAGCCGGCTGTCGGGGCCGGTGAGCACCAAGCGGGAGTCCGTCGCTTCGACCTGGCGCACATCGGCAAGCGCCGCGACGAAGCTTGCCTCGAGGTCCATCAGGTTGTGGTGCGGGCACGCCATTTCTGTCGTCATCAGCTCACGGACCCGGATGCTGTCGCCATCGCGCTCGAGCTTCCCGCCGTAGACGTTGCAGCCGGATGTGCCGCGCACTTCGCCGCCGTCGATTTCGAGCGTCAGGGAGTGGCCGGCGATCGGTGGGAGCGGCCGTTGCTGGTAGCTGCCCTCTGCCAACTCCCAGTTGCCGTCGAGCTTGGCCGTTGCGCCGCCACCGCTCGTCTGCACGGCACAGGCGTTGAGCAGGACCGCAGCAAGCAGTGCAGCGACGAGGCCGGAGCGGTGCATGCTGCTCAAGACGGCGCTCGGCCGCTTCGGGTTCCCGTCAGTCCTCGATGCGATCCTCGATCTCCCAGGCGTGGTCGAGGACGTGCCACACCCCGCGCCGCACGAAGTAGCGCGGCGACCACGGCTTGCGCGTGTTGCGCGGGTCGGCGAGCGGCTTGTCGTGGACACGGGCACGCAGCACCTCGACGGCGAGCGTGCGCAGTTCGCGTGCCGACGCCTTCGCCGGGGAGTGGCTGCCGAGCTGCCCGATGTAGGCTCGCTCGGCCTCGCTGACGTGGTCGAGGATCTTGTCGAGGTCGCGCCCGCCCCCGCGCGGTCCCTTGCGCAGCTCGTGTCCCCGCGCCCGGTCCGCGGCGCGGTCGAGCGCCTTCCACGCCGCGCGCAGCAGGGTGATGTGGCGGTCGAGCTCGGCATCGTCGAATGGCTGCGCGTCTTCGCGAGGCGCCTCCCCGGGAACGCCGAAGTCGGTGCCGGAGCCACCGGTGAGCCGTCCGACAACCTCGAGATCGGCGACCGTTTCTGGCGGGCGAAAGCCCGAGCCGGCGACGGCGGCGTATCGGTTTCGATAGTCGAACAGGGCCTGGATGGCCGCTTCCTCGGTCTTGGCCGATCGTGACCAGCCGGGCCAGTCGACCGCCGTTGCGAAGATGCGCTTCTCGCCGCGCTCCAGGTAGATCGGGATCGACCGTGTCACCGCGACAGGGTAGTCCCGGCACCGCGCCGGTTGCGAGGCGGCCGGAATCTCCCGTTATCGTCCTCTACTCACGCTGGTGCTGATGGGCATGAACGCAGACGGCTGATGGGGGGAACTTGCCCGGATCGTGCTCGCGTGACGACGCCACCAAGCCGAATACAGAGCAGTTCTCCACCGAGCACTCCCCACGGGCGTACCTGGCGACACGAATCGCCCGATCGCTCGATAGCAGTCGCTTCAGGCGTAACTGACGACGGTCCGACCCTCCAGGCCAGCCGGGAGCGCCTGACCGTCCGGGAGGCGGCACCGATCCTGCAGCAACCGATCCCGATTCATCCTGCCCGCGCCGAGCTCATCTCCATGGTCAGCACGCAACCGAACACCGATACCTCGCACCCTCACGGCCTCCAGCAGTGGAAGGAGGCGTTCTCGCGCGCGAGTGACATCGAGTTCCGTGAGCTGCTCGAGCACCTGCCCGCGGGCGCGTACACCTGCGACGCGGAGGGGCTGATCACCTACTACAACCAGCGCGCGGTGGAGGTCTGGGGCCGCAGCCCGAAGCTCAACGACCCGGTCGACCGCTGGTGCGGCTCGTTCAAGCTGTACGCCGCCGATGGAGCGCCGCTCCAGCACCAGGACTGCTGGATGGGCCTCGCCATTCGCGAGAATCGCGGCTACAACGCCGAAGAGATCATCGTCGAGCGTCCGAATGGCGAGCGACTGACCGTGCTGGCGCACGCCAACCCGCTGCACGACGACGATGGACGCGTCACCGGCGCGGTCAACGTGCTCGTCGACATCAGCGAGCGCAAACAGGACGAAGCGCGGCTGATCGAGGCCCAACGGGCCAATCGCGAGTTCCTGGCCATGCTGGCCCACGAGCTCCGCAATCCTCTTGCGCCGATGCAGAACGCGCTGCGCATCATGCGACTCTCGGGCGACGATGATGACGCCGTCGATCATGCGCGCGGCGTGCTCGAGCGCCAGCTGCTGCACCTGGCACGCGTGGTCGACGACCTGGTCGACGTGTCGCGCATCACGCGCAACCGCCTCGAGCTGCGGACCGATCGGGTCGAGCTCGGCGCGATCATCAACCAGGCGATCGAGACCTCCCGACCGTTGGCCGATGCGATGCAGCACGAGGTCACCGTCAGCCTGCCGGTCGAGCCGGTCTACCTCCAGGCCGATGCGGTGCGCCTGGCGCAGGTCTTCACCAACCTGCTGCGCAACGCGGCGAAATACACCGATGCACGCGGCCGGATCCGGATCGTGGTCGAGCGGCAGGGCAGCGATGCGCTGGTGTCGGTACGCGACAGCGGGATCGGCATGACGCCGGAGCAGCTGGCCGTGATCTTCCAGATGTTCACGCGTGCCGCGGCGGGCAACGACTCGCGCGGCGGCCTCGGGATCGGACTGACGCTGGCGCGCCGGCTGGTGGAGCTGCACGGCGGGACGATCGAGGCGCGCAGCGACGGCCTTGGGCGCGGCAGCGAGTTCAGCGTGCGCCTGCCGATCATCATCGATGCCCCGCGTCCGGTGCGGGCGGTGCCCGCCGAGCCCGAGCCGCATGCGACCGATGCGCGGGTGCTGGTCGTGGACGACAACGTCGACGCCGCGGATTCGCTCGCCGAGCTGCTCCAGCTGATCGGCAGCGAGACGCATGTCGCGCACGACGGGCAGCAGGCGATCGAGATGGCCGAGGCACTGCGCCCGGACCTCATCTTCCTGGACATCGGCCTGCCCCGCATGGACGGCTACGAGGTCGCCCGGCGCATCCGCTCCACCGAGTGGGGTGCAGGCACCCGGCTGGTCGCCCTCACCGGCTGGGGACAGGCGGAGGACCGGGCGCGTTCCGAGGCCGCCGGCATCGACGAGCACCTCGTCAAGCCGGTCGATTTCGGCGTGCTCGAAGGGCTGGTCGAGGCCGTCTCCGCGTAGACACAGGGTTCTCATCGGCCCGTCGCTGACGCACAATGCTGCCGACCATCTGGTCGGCTGTCTCTCGAGGTGCGTGTCGCTGTGCCACCGTTCGTTGCCCTCTTCCTGTTCTTCCATGTCCTCGGCGCGATCGTCGGCCTGGGGCCGACCTTCGCCTTCTCGGTGATCGGCGGGCAGGGCGGCAAGGAGCCCCAGCACGCCAACTTCGCGACGCGGGTTTCCGAAAAGATCACCAATCGCGTCGTGGAGCCGGCCCTGCTCAGCATGCCTCTCACCGGCATCGGGCTGATCTGGGCAGCCGGCATCGATGTCTTCTCGCGCGAAGCGCGCTGGCTGCTGCTCGGCATCGTCGTGTACGTCATCGCGATCAGCTTCTCGCTGCTCGTGCAGCGCAACAACGTGAAGCGCGTCATCGCGCTGACCGGCGGTCATCCCGGCTCGCCCCAGCCGATGGCAGCCGGCGTCGCCTCCGCGGGACCGGGGGCCATGGGCGCGCCACCGGCCGAGCTGCCGGCCGCGGTCCAGGCCGTGCAGCGCGGGGGCATGTTCCTGGGCGTGATGGCGCTGTTGCTCATCTTCCTGATGGTCGTCAAGCCCTCACTCGGCTTCTGACCGGGCTCGAGGCGGCGGCGATCGTCGCCGCCGGTCCCGCCGCCGGCACCGTCAACACGATCGTCGGATCGGGGTCGCTGATCACCTTTCCGACGCTGCTGGCGCTCGGCTACCCGCCGGTGACCGCCAACGTCTCGAACACGGTGGGCCTGGCGCCCGGGTCGCTGAGCGGCGCGATCGGGTATCGACGTGAGCTGGCGGGCCAGGGCCGTCGCATGGCGTGGCTCGGCGGCGCGTCGGCTCTCGGCGGCCTCGCCGGCGGCTTGCTGCTGCTGGCGCTGCCGGCGACGTCGTTCGAGCTGGTCGTGCCGTGGCTCATCCTGGCCGCCGTGGCACTCATCGCTCTGCAGCCCGCGCTGTCGGCCTGGGTCCAATCGCACCGCGGTGGGCGTGGGCACGCGATCCCGCTGTTCGCCAGCGTGACGCTGTCGGGCGTCTACGGTGGCTACTTCGGCGCGGCCCAGGGCGTGATCCTGATCGCGCTGTTGGGCACCTTCCTGCCCGACGACCTGCAGCGCCTCAACGGCCTGAAGAACGTGCTCGCCTTCGTGGTCAACCTCGTGGCGGCGGTGCTGTTCATCGTGATCGCGCCGGTCGCCTGGCCTGCCGCCATCCTGCTGGCCATCGGCGCCGTCGTTGGCGGACAGCTGGGTGCGGTACTCGGCCGCCGCCTGCCGGCGTCCGTGCTGCGCGGCGTGATCATGGTGGTCGGCACCCTGGTGGCCATCCGGCTGCTGGTCGGGTGACTCGATGAACGGCCGCGGCGCGGCGTATGCCGCCGGCGCGGCCATGCTCTACGGCAGCTCGTACGTCGCTACGGCCATCGCGCTGCGCAGCTTCTCGCCGCTCGGCGTCGCCGTGTGGCGGGGCGTGCTCGGCATGCTGGCGCTGTTCGTCATCCTGGCGCTGCCGTCATCGGTGGCGTTGCGCCCGGCTGGCCTGCAGCGGGCGGCAGTGCTGCGGTTGGCTGTGCTGGGCCTGACCGGCGGCGCGATCTTCGTGCTGGCCATGAACGCTGCGGTGGCGCTGGTCGGCGCGACCATCACCGCCTTCGCCGCCGGCCTGTATGCGGTCATCGCCGCGCTGTTGGCGATCCCGGTCCTTCGCGAGCGGCTCGACCTCCGCACGCTGGCCGCGCTGCTGATCGCGCTGGTCGGGACGCTCCTGCTCAGCGGGCTGCAGCCGACCGTCGCGACGGTCGAAGGAATCGGTATTGCGCTGCTGGCCGCAGCCTCGTTCGGATTATTCCTGGTGCTGTCCCGCCGCTGGAGCGGCCGGTACCGCCTCTCAGGCCCGGTTGTCGGCGTGGGCACCCAGCTCACCAGCGCGGTCGTCGCCTTTGGCGGCGCGGCGCTGCTGGCTCAGCCGCTGTCGACCGGACCGATGCGGCTCGACGCCGCTCTGGCCATGGGCTGGCTGGCGATCGGACCCAGCGCGCTGGCCTCGATCCTGGTTGTGGCCGGCATGGCTCGTCTGCAGGCACGCCACGCGTCGGCCTTCCTGCTGCTCAACCCACCGACCGCCGCGATCCTGTCGCTCGTCCTGCTGGGACAGGGGCTCTCCCCGATCCAGGCGGTGGGAGCCGCGGCCATCCTGGGCGCCATCGGCATGGCCAGCTGGAGCCCCGGGCGGTCAAGGGATGGCCCGCCACCGTCCGGCTGCTAGCATCCCCAGTTCGTGGCCGATTTCGACGAGCAGCCGTTGCGCGTGGAGCGGTTCGAGCTGCTCGCCTCGGTGAGCGCCGTTGCGGCGGCGTCACTCGATCCCGACGTCGCCGTGCAGAACGTGGCCCAGGCGGTGGTTCCGGCATTCTGCGACTGGTGCGTCGTCGATCTCGCCCTGGAAGGCGGCGAGCTGGGGATCGTGGCCACCGCCCACCGTGATCCCGGCCGCCAGCCGCTGATCTCCGAGCTGCGGACCGCCTATCCGCCCAGCGCCGACCCCGACGAGCTGCATCCCATCCACCGCGTGATCCGCGACGGAAGATCGGTGCTCGATCGGATCAGCGACGATGACCTGCAGGCGCGCGCCAGCGACGCGCGCCATCTCGAGCTGCTGCGCGGCGTCGGCATCGGGTCGCACGTGGTGGCGCCGCTGGTCGCCCGCGGCGCGATCATCGGCGCGCTGTCCTTTGTCCGCGCGCCGGATCGCGCGCCATTCGACGACGCCGACCTGCTCACCGGAGAAGACGTTGCGCGTCGCGCGGCCGTCAGCATCGACAACGCCACGCTGTACCGCGCGGCCCAGGAGGCGGCGCGCACCAGCGACGAGTTCATGGCCATTGCGTCGCACGAGCTGCGCACGCCCCTCGCCGTGGTGCAGGGTCACTGGGACCTGCTGCAGCGCATGCTGGCGCGGGCCACGGCCGGCGACGACGCTTTCGAGCCGGAGCGCTTCCAGCGCTCGCTCGACCGGCTGGGGTCCGGCATCAGCCAGCTGCGGCGGCTGACCGATGAGCTGCTGGACGTCTCGCGCCTGCGTCACACGCCGCTCGCCGTGGCGGTTGAATCGGTCGATCTGGGTCAGCTGGTGCGCGTCGCCGTGGCCGACTCGCCGGCCGCAAGCCGCGTCGAGCTCGCGGTCAGCGATGCGCCGCTGCAGGGCAATTGGGATCCCGATCGCCTGCGGCAGGTCGTCGACAACCTGCTGGCCAATGCGGCCAAGTATGCACCGGACGGCAGCCCGATCGAGGTCAGCCTGGCGAGTGTTGGCCGGGTGGCGCGGCTCACCGTGACCGACCACGGGATCGGTGTTCCTGACGACGACCGCGAGGCGATCTTCACCCCGTTCGGGCGCGCTCACAACGCGGCAGCAGGTCGGTATCCCGGCCTCGGCCTGGGTCTTTCGGTGAGCCGCGAGATCGTCGTCCAAATGGGCGGCCGCATCTGGGTCGAGAGCGGCGGTGAGGGCGCCGGCAGCACCTTCAGCGTCGAGCTGCCGACGAACGAACCCAGCCCCGAGGACTGAACGCGCTACCCGGCAGCTTGGACGCCGGCCCGCTGTGGACGGGCTGTGGATGAGCTGGCGACGGCGCCGAAATCTCGGGGATAAAGGGTCTTGCCCGTGCCGCGAGCCCGCCCGTATCCTGTGGTCGTCCCGAAGGGGCAGCGGATACCGGCTCACGAGATTGCATCAAGGGTTCCGGTACCGGCTCAGAGGTCGTTCGCGACTGATGGGTCCGGACGCAGTTCCTTCGGGACGTTTCGTGTGTTCGCCGGATTGCCCTCAGTGCTCGCACCCAGTCCCGTCCTGGTTGCGATCGACACGGTGCGGATCAGGTGGGAGGACCGGGAAGCGGTCGTAATACAGGCGACCGCAGCCGAGGCGCGGCGGGGGCGACGGAAGGCACAGGGTGGGATACGACGGGTCGCAGCGGCTGCGATCCGCCGGCAGTCGGGTCAGCACCGTGGTGCGGCCGTACTGAGCCAGGGCCGGAAACTCGCGACCGATGTGAAACCGGGTCGCCGGCGTGAGGCCGTCCGTTCCGGCCCGCATGACGAGCGCTGCATCGCCACTGGTCAGGTACTTTTGCAGCAGGCGCTGGAAGGCCGTCGATCCCCGCCGCCCGCCGTAGATGTCACCGGCGGGCAGCTTCCCGCGCGCGACGTGGTACGACGCACCGGTGACGTCGACCGGTTGAGGGCAGCCGCGCCGAATGTCGGCAGAGAACCGGTCCAGCTCCAGCAACAGCGTCGGGACGTCGGCGGCGGTGCACTGCGCCGGGCCGAGCGCAGCGGCGATCGCCGGACGGTCGATTGGCGAGCCCTCGCGTTGCGAGAAGGAGACGAGCGCGAGCGGTGCGAAGAGCGCGAGCGCTGTTCCAAGCACGGCCGCCGCAAATCCCCGGGTCGGGATCGACGGACGGAGGCGTGCGAGCCCCAGGGCGACCGCCGTTCCGAGCAGTGCCATCAGCAGGGGCGCACTCCACGCCGCGTAATGGAGATAGAGCGACGGGGTGATGAGCAGATAGGCCGTCTCCACGGCGAAGATGGCGCCCCACAGCCGAACGCCACGCGCGCGGGTCACGACGAACGCGACGGCGGCGAGCACGAGGATCGCGATCAGGACGATGATCGCGTCCGGAACGTCGCGTCCCAACCGGGCCGGCCACCCCTCGAGCATCTCGAGGCGCACCACCAGCGAACGACCCATCTCCGGGCGCTGCAACTGGTCGAGCAGCACCATCTCGAACATGCGGTGCGGGGCGGCGATGAAGAATGGCGCGCAGATCGTGGCTGCGGTCGCAATTGCGGCCGCCGCGTAGGCGGCCGGCGCTCGCCAGTCGATGGACCATGCCGCGCCGTCGCGGCGGCAGCGGAGCAAGAGCGCGATGCCGATCAGTGCGATGGGGACCACCTGCCAGACCTGTACGCTCAGGCTCAGGCCGAGGAGCGCCCCTGCCAGTGCGGCGCGCCTGGGTGTCGGCGCGGGCCGAAGCACGATCAGCGCGAGGAGCAGCAGCGCCGTCTGCGGGCCGATGAGGACGGTGGTGCGGTCGGCCAGGCGCGCGGCGTACCAGAAGGCGTAGAGGCCGGCGGCGAAGACGGAGGCAAGCCTCCCGTGACGCGACGCCAGGATGCCCACCAGGGCGGTATTCACGCCGCCGAGAAGCATGAAGCTGACGCGCGCCAGCGCAAAGCCGTTGGCGTCGCCGATGACCTGGCCGACGAGCGCGAACGGCGCCAGGATCAGCGCGATTCCGGGCGGGTGGACGAAGAAGAAGTCTCGGTACGGCAGGCGGCCGTTGACCACTGCCGCGGCGGCGCCGAAGAAGACGCCGTCGTCATACAGGATGTAGCTGTAGAGCCCGCCGCCGACGAGAATCGGCCACAGCCGCGCCAGGAACGCGCCGCCGGACAGCGCGAGCAGGGCGGCGACGTGGAGGCGCCGTTCGCGATCGAACGGCGTTGGCCGGCTCAGCTCGCCGCGCGCACGCCGATGCCCACCGGGCACGCGACCCCGGTGCCGTGATCGGGGCAGTAGCCGTTCGGATTCTTGGCGAGGTACTGCTGGTGGTAATCCTCGGCGAGGTAGTACGCGGGAGCCGGCGCGATGTCGGTCGTGATCTGCCCGAAGCCCGCCTTGTCCAGCTCGGCCTGGTACCGGACGCGCGAGGCTTCGGCCGCGGCCTGCTGATCGGGCGAGTGGGTGTAGATCGCCGATCGGTACTGGGTGCCGACATCGTTGCCCTGGCGCATGCCCTGGCTCGGGTCATGGTTCTCCCAGAAGAGGCGGAGCAGCTCGTCGTAGGTGATCTGTGTGGGGTCGAACACGACCTGGACCGCCTCGGCGTGCCCGGTCCCCGATGAGCACACCTCCTGGTAGGTCGGATTCGGCGTGAAGCCGCCGGCATAGCCGACCGACGTCGAGATCACGCCGGGCGTCTGCCAGAAGAGCTTCTCGGCTCCCCAGAAGCAGCCCATCGCGAACGTCGCGCGCTCGGCGCCCGGCGGAAACGGGCCCTGCAACGGTGAGCCCTTGACATGGTGGCGCTCGGCGGTCGGGATGGCGGTCGAGCGGCCGGGGAGCGCCTCGCCGGACTCGATCATCTTGGTCTTGTGCGAAGAGAGGAACCACATACCCAGAGTGTAGCCTCGACCGATGACGGTCTCGTGAACGGTTCGGTCAGAAGCGGTCCCACCACGCGCGCGGACGGCTCAGCGTGCGGAAGGCGAGTGCGGTGAACAGCCCGTACGCCATGTGCGGGACGATGTCGGCCATCCAGCCCGGAGCGCCCCAGCGGCGCGGGTCGGTCACGCCCAGGCTGGTGGTCGGCACGTCACTGCCGGCCATGGCGGCGGCGCCCAGCAGCAGGCCCGTCGCAGGCAGTGGCAGGCGCCGCAGCAGGGGACTCAAGATCCCGAACAGCGCCCCGACGCCGAGGCCGGTGGCGTAGCCGAGCAGTGCTCCGATGCCGGTGCGGCGGCTCTCCGCCGTCGCTCGCGCGCGGCGCTGGTCCGGGTTCTCGGCGACGCCTCCGGCGCCGCCGCCCAGATCCACGCCGGCGAGGTCGGCAAGCTTGCGGGCGGTCCTGGCCGGAACGTCGCTCGCCGAGCGGCCGCGGAGCACCATGTCGAGATAGGTCGTGACGTTGAGTGCCACCGAGCCGATGGCGCCGGCGCCCACGCCGGCCAGCATTCGTGAAAGCATGCCCGCCCGCGGTGCACGAACAGTGCCGTCAACCGGCCTGGCTGCGGACTGCCTCCACCAGCTGCGCCACGTCGAACGGTTTGGCGAGGTACCCCTGCGCGCCGATCTCGTCGGCCCAGCCTGCCGCGTCGCGCGCCGCGGTCATGACCAGGATCGGGAGCCGGATGCCGCGTTCCCGGAGCGCGTTGGCAAATCCCCAGCCGTCGAGTCGCGGCATGCGCATGTCGAGCAGCACCAGCAACGGCCGCCTGCGTTCGACCGCCTCGAGCGCCGCCTCGCCGTCGATGGCGGTCTCGACCGGATAGCCCTCCAGCCGCAGCACGTCGGAGACGATGTCCAGGATCGCCTCGTCGTCGTCCACGACCAGGATGGCGCCGTCCGGCGCGTTGCCGGCATGCGCTCCCTCATGCATCGGCGGCTCGCGGTGCGGGATCCGGAGCCATCACCACCGGCCCCTCGACTGCCGGCTCGGCGGGCTCGGGCGCGGCGCGGTCGACCTCCGCGGTCGCCGGCTCGGCCGGCTCGAGCGGCAGGGCCACGCGGAAGGTGCTGCCGACGCCGACGGTGCTCTCGGCCGAGATCCGGCCGCCGTGGTCCTCGACGATCGCGCGACAGATGTAGAGCCCAAGGCCAAGGCCCTGGAAGCGACGGTCGTCGACATTGGTGCCACGATGAAACCGATCGAACAGGTGGGCAAGGTCGTCCGCTGGGATTCCGATGCCCGCATCGCTGACCTCGATATGCCCCTCGGCCGCATCGGTCCTGACCCTGGCGACGACTTCACCACCATCCGGCGAGTACTTGATCGCGTTTTCGATGAGGTTGTCGACCACCTGTCGCACCCGGTCGGCGGCGAACTGGCCGATGACCGGGTCATCTGCCTCGACCCGGACCGGGTGGCGGGTCGTGCTCAGCCGGTCCGCGCTTTCCCGGACGAGGCCAACGAGGTCGACCCGCTCGAGGCGGCCCAGCAGGTTGCCGCGCTCCGCACGTGCGGCGTCCAGAAAGTCGCCGACCAGTGACTTGAGGCGATTCCCCTCGCGCACGATGGCGTCGATGCGGCGCTCCTCGGGCGGCGCGTCGGGCCGGCTGGAGATGCCGCGCTTCATCATCTCGGCGTGTAGCAGGAGCGTTGTCAGCGGGCTGCGCAGGTCGTGCGCCGCGGCCGACAGGAAGTCGTCCTTCAGCCGCGTGGCCTCCTCGCGCGCCTGGACGCGCGACGCTTCGTCGATGAGCGCGCGGCTCTCGAGGATGACGGCTGCCTGATCGGCCAGCAGCTGCACCAGGCGCAGATCGTCGTCGGCGAAGATCGGCGCGCGCGACGCATAGACGGTCAGAACCCCGATGCGCTTGTCCCCGGCACTGATGGGTGCCGCCAGGACGGTCCCGACCTCCCTGGACCGATACACCTCGGCGTTGTCCGGATCATCTCGAGCGGCATTGCCCGAGAAGAGGCGGCGCTGCTCGTTGAATGCCCGGTTGCCGATCAGACTTGGCGACTCCGATTCGAACAGTTCGCCGCTGTGGGTGACATAGACGAGCCGCTCGCGCCGCGCATCCCACAGCCCGATACTGGCGGCGGTGGCGCCGGTCGCCGCTGCGGCGCCCGCTTCGAGCTCTTTCCGAATGGCCGCGATGTCCGGCAGCCGCGGCAGGCTGGCGGCCCGCCCAAGAAAGGCGCGCAGCTCGGGCTCCTGCCACGCCCGCCTCAGCACCGACGGCGGAGCAAAGGCCAGGAAGTAGGCGATGCCCGCCGCCAGCGCCAGAACTCGGTTCAGGACCGATACGGCGACGGTGGTCACGGGGAGCATCACCCCGACCACCGCCAGGACGAACACCAGGCCGACGAGCGCCGATCCGACCGCCGCGGCACGCATTCGCCGCGCGGTGACGCCGGAGGTGCGGTCGGCCCGGCGCAGGAATTCGAGGGTGACGTGACCGCCGATGATGACGAACCACAGCACCGGCAGGAGCTGGAACCACAGCGGCCACGGCTGGGGAACGAGGACCGCGGCAACGATGAGCACCGTGAGCACGCCGCTCGCCAGGCGCATCAGCCACGGCTGCTGCGCCGCCAGGTCGTCGGTGATGCGCAGGGCGAGATACGGAAGCGCGCTGAGGGCGACGTAGCTGACGGTCTGCAGGTTGGCCGCGATTCCGGTCAAACGCTCGATGTCGCTGATCGCGATCACGGCCAGGATCGCGCCGAAGAAGAGCGCGATGTCGATCGATGCCTGGCGCGGCTGGCGAACGGCCTTCACCGACACGTCGAGGAAGACGGCCACAAAGACCGCCTGGGTTACCAGCCAGACGAAATCATCGGCACTCATGATTCGGCTGCGGCAGGCCGTGCTGCTCCTGAATAGGTCGCTCCATGCTCGGGACTGCGCGGATTGTAGGTCCTTGGCTCGTGGTTCCGAAAGGCTCCGACCGGGTGATGCGCCGGTGACTGAACGTCCCGGGCAGCGGGGGAGTACCCACCATGTCGCCGCTTCGGCGTCGGGTCGTGCCGAAGGATCCGACGGCGGCCGCGATGCCCCGCTGCACCCGGCGGGGCATCGTCGTCGGGGCTGGGCTGGGGAAACGCTGTGGATGAGTCGCCCGTATCGGTCGAAAGTCGGGGATAAGACCCCTTGCCATGGCTAAGGACGTGGGCCTATCCTGTGGTCGTCCCGAAGGGGCAGCGATACCGGCTCACGAGATTGCATCAAGGGTTCCGGTAGCGGCGACGGTGGTCCTTGTGGCCAGCGACGCCGGCGCGGTTCCTTCGGGACGTTTCGTTGCCCGCGGCGTCTGCGCGATCTTCGCCGGGTTCAGCTCCTGCGGGGCCACCATTTCGTCAGTCGGCGCTTGGCCCGAAGGGCGACGACGCCAAGCAGCTCGGCTGATGAGAGCTTGATCGATGCGAGCGGTTCGAGGTCCTTGGGGCCGGCAAGCATGCGCTCGTTGTTGGCGGCTCCGGACGCGTCGAGCACACCGACTCCGAGCCAGCCCGCGATGTCCGGCGAGATCATCAGTGCTCCCTCGACCTTGCCCTCCCTCACGGCGGGCGGGGCGGACAGGCGCTCGAGATCGCCGACGATTCGGACGCCGGCGTTGGCGATGTTCGTGGTCATCTCCTGCTGAATCGTCGCGACCGGCGCCTCTGCCCACGCGGGAAGCAGCACCCTGGCCTCGTCGTCTGGCGGCGTTCGGCCCTTCAACGTCTGCGCGGCACCCAGCCGCATGATGCGGGCGTACAGAGCGCGCGGCAGCTCGCGCTGCTGAAACAGCTTGTTGAAGGCGCGCACCGCCTCGACCTCGGACATCGTCAGCGACCGGTTGACGAGGGTGGGGTCGAGCGCCAGGGTCGCGTCGCGAAGTCCCAGCAGCCGTTCGAAGGCGCGCAGAACGAACGTGTGCTCCCGTTCGTCGATGACGACGACGGTGACGCGGTCGGGGCCGAGAATCTCCGCCCACATCCCGACCTGGCGATCGTGCCGGTGGACCTGCCAGAAGCTCGGGTTGGGAGGTTTCCCGCCAGGTGGATCGAGGACGCCTTTCAGCCAGCGGCCCCAGGGCTGAACGCGTCCGGCCTGCACATTCTGCTGCCACATCGACGGAAGGATGCGTCCAAGCGGACGGAGCGTCACCGCGATGTGGAGACGCTGCGGATCGAGATCCTCGGCAATGCGGCGCGCGACGGCCGGTTCGGCCCACGCGAAGAATTCGCTGCTGACGACGGTGCGCGGCTCCTGTGCGCCGGCGAAGGCTCCGACCAGCCGGTGCCAGTAGCTCATGGGCGGCGTCTCTTCGGAATAGGCGGAAGGCCGTCCGGTGATCGCCTGGGCCGGGTTGGAGGGATTGCGCCAGGGCCCGACGTAGCGCACGCCCTGCTCGACCATGGCCGGCCGGGCGTTCCAGAGCGCCGCCTGCAGCGACGTCGTTCCGGTCTTGTGTGGACCGATGTGGACCAGGCGCGCGCCGGGCGGCAGGAGCAGCGGATCGGCTTCCTGAATCGACATCAGCCCTCCGCCGGCTCGGTGCTCACTTCCGAGCCGGTCCCGAGCGAAGGCGGCGCGCGATCTCGCGCAGCAGGATGCGGGTCGGGACGTGGCTGAATCCCTCTGCCGATCCCTCTTGCTGCTGTCGGCGCAGACGCCGAGCCCCCGCCGTTCGATGCTGCAGCATCGCAAGAAGCACGCCCACGGCGGCTCGCCCGGCGAGCTCGGGACTGACGTTGACGGCCGTGCCGTCCGGTGCCGCCGCCCGCGCAGGCCGGTCCGCGAGTCTGTCGAGATCGCCGATGACCCGCACGCCGAGCTGCCGGATCGCGGCCGCCATCTCAGCTCCGAGCTCGGCCGATCGGCGTGCCGCCCACTCCGGAAGCTCGACGCGTGGTTCGCCGGGTGGGATCTCGCGCTCCTTGATGTAGAGGGCGGCGCCGTAGCGCATCACCTGGAGGTGCAGCGGTGTCTCGAGCCCTTCGGCCTTGAACCGGCGGTTGAAGGCGCGCACCAGCTCCGTTTCGGGAAGGCTCATGGAACGATTGGTCAGGTCCTCTTCGGCTGGCAACGTCCCCGCTCGCAACCCGACCAGGCGTTCGAAGCTGCGCAGCACCATGCCGCGATCGTCGTCGTCGACGACGACGACGGTGACGCTGTCGGCCCCGACCACGGACGCCCAGCGCCGGACGAGCTCGTCGTGCCGGTGCCGGTGCCAGAACGAGGGGGTGAGGTCGCCCGGCGGCTGGTTGAACATGGCGTCGAGCCACTCGTCGAAGCCGGCTTGCAGGCCGCTCTGGACGTACTGCTGCCACTGCGAGGGGATGATCCGGGCGATCGGCCGCAACGTCACCACGACATGCAGGCGCGACGCATCGAGGTCGGAGGCGACGCGTTCGATGGCGGCCGCCGGAGCGTCGGCAAAGAACTCGCTGCTGATCACGACCCGCGGTTCGGTCGCCGATCGGATCTCGTCCAGGAAACGGTCCCACTTCTCGATCGGCGGCGGCTGGCCGGCAGCGTCGGCCGACGACTTGCGGCCGGTGACGGCGAGCACCGGGTCGACCGTGTGCCGCTTGCTGCCCGCGTAGCGGACCCCCTGCTTCAGCAGCTCGTCGCGGCTGGCATGGAATCCGGCCTGAACCGCCGTGGTCGCCGTCTTGGGCGGGCCGATATGCAGCAGGCGCGTCCCTTCCGGCAGCAGATCGGACGCGCCCCCCACAGAGCGCGGTTGGTCTGTCACGCCGTGCACGATCGGTAGGCTACCAAGCCGCGCGTCACAGGATATGGCGACATGCGACGCCGTCCCGGTCGCCGTCGAGGTCGTGCGGGTCGGGCTGGACCACCGCGAAGCGACGGAACAGCAGGTCGCCGCACTTCACGTCGGGCGGAGGCGATGGCAGGCACACGTCCGGATACGCCGGGTCGCAGGCGACATCGGCCGTTGCGGGAAGCGCCATGCCGACGGGGCCCAGCTTGCGGAATTTCGGCAGCACGTCGGTGATCGCCGTGCGCGTCGCCAGCGTCAGCTTGTCCTTGTCGAGCTGGATGAACAGGAACGCGTCGCCGCCTGCGTAGTACTTCGCCATGGCGCGCTGGTAGTGCACGGCGTTGGGCCGCGACGCTCCCGGATCGTAGTGGTGCGCCGACGTCGACGTGCTCGTCACAACGGCACAGCCATTGGCGATATTGCGCCGGAACGTATCGGTCAGGAGGAGCAGGGCAGCGGAATCGGCGGTCACGCAGCGTGCACCGGCCAGCTCCTGGTCGAGGGCTGCCAGCGGCAGCGCGGTGCCGTGGAGGTGCGTGGCCGAGATCGCGGCCAGCGCCAGCAGACCGGCGGCCGGGACGGCGGCAGTCAGCCGTCCCCAGCGCGGCGCGCGGACGAGGATCCAGCGCAGTGCCGCAGCCGTCGCCACACCCAGCGTCAGCGCCAGCAGCGGGGCGAACCAACCCGTGTAGTGCAGGAACTGCGATGGTGCCCGCAGGAGGAAGGCGATTTCGAAGGCCATGATGGCCACCCACAGGCGTGTCGCGGGGATCCGCCACACGGCGATCACGATGGCGACGGCCAGGAGGCCGGCCAGCGCGATCACCAGCCAGGCGGGCGGGACCCCGAAGCCCTTGGTCGGGAACCCTTCGAGCATCCGGAGTCGCTCGGTGAGTGACAGCTCCGCCGGATTGCGACCGAGCTGGTCGAGGACGATCAGCTCGAACATCCGGCGCGGAGCGGCGATGAAGAAGGGCAGGCAGACGGCGACCCCGCCACCCAGCACGCCGCTGACGTATCCGAGCACGATCCGAATCCAGTCGGGGTTGTCACGGCGCGCCGTCCACAGCACGCCGACTCCGAGGACCACCGACGGAATGACGCCCCACAGCTGGATGGCGGTGCAGACGCCGATAGCCAGCCCAGCGCCGAACGCGGCCCTGATCGTGAGGTTGCGGCGCCACACCAGCAGCAGCGCCAGGAGCAGCAGGAATGCCTGGGGCGCCATCAGCTCCGTCGTCCGGTCGCCGAATCGAGCGCCGTACCAGACCGCGAAGATTCCGCCTGCGACGAGCGCGGCGGTGCGGTTCCAGCGCATGGCGATCAGCGCGACCAGCACGGCGTTCACTGCACCGAGCGTCATGAATGCCACCCGGGCGGCGGCAAATCCGACCGGGTCGCCCGCCAGTCCGCCGAGCAGCGCGAACGGCGACAGGATGAGGACGATCCCCGGCGGGTGGAGGATCATCACGTCGCGGTAGGGCAGCAGGCCATGGATGAACGCGACCGAGACGGCGTAGTAGATCCCGTCGTCGTAGACGATGTAGCTGTCGAGGCCGCCGCCGCCCATGGTTCCCCACAGGCGGATGGCGAGCGCCACGAGGAAGACGCCGCCGAGGATGGCGAGATCAGCGGCGGTCAGGCGCGACAGCCAGGCGAAACGTTCGGCTGGTCGTCTCATCGGTCGTCCTCAGCCACCGATCGGTGCCTTGGCGCAGGCGATCCCATCGCCGTCCCGGTCAAGGCCGTGCGGGTCAGGGGCCACCACCGGGAACCGGCGAAAGAAGAAGTCGCGACAGGCGAGATCCGGCGGCGGGGATGGCAGGCACACCGTCGGATAGGAAGGATCACACGCCACGTCAGACGAGGCAGAGAGCGCAAGCCCGACCCTGCCGATCTGCTCGAACTTGGGAAGGTTCTGGGCGATTGCGGCCCCGGTTGCCTTGGTCAAGCCGTCGGGACGCAGCTGGATGAACAGGGCCGCCTGTCCGCTGGTGTAGTACCGGCGCATCTCGCGCTGGTAGTTGGCGGCGCTCGGCCGTCCTCGCCGGGCACCACTGGCGCCGGGATCGAGGTGGTAGGACGTGGTGCTGGTGGAGACCTTCCATTCGCAGCCGTTCGCAATGTTTCGTCGAAACAGGTCGGTCAGGATGAGCAGGCCCGGCCCGTCGGCGGTGACGCAGCGCGCGTCGGCCACCTGCTCGAGGATGAGGTCGGTGGCGATCCGGCTCCCATGCCGCTGCGCGACCGAAACCACGCTGATCACCGCGAAGACGGCGACGGGCAGGCCGATCGCCGCGGCGCGCACGACGACCGGGCGAGCGCGAGCAGCCTCGATGGCGCGCGCCATCCCGATGCCGAGCAGCAGCACGAGCAACGGCGCGATCCAGCCGGTGTAGTGCAGGAACTGGACGGGCGCGCGCAGGATGAATGCGACCTCGAGCGCCAGCACGACGGCCCACACTCTCGTGGCGGGAACGACCCAGGCCGTGACCGCCACTGCGGCCGCAATGATCGGCGCCAGCAACGCTGTGACGACGTCGGGCATGTGTCCGAAGCCGCCCCTCGGCCAGCCTTCGAGCATGCCCAGCCTGGTGATGAGCGCCTTGCCGGCGTCCGGCCGCTGGAGCTGGTCGAGGATCGTCATCTCCAGCATCTTGCGGGGAGCGGCGATGAAGAACGGCAGGCAGATGATGGCGCCCGCCACGGCGGCCCCTCCCAGGAAGGATGCGGCCCGCCGGTACCACGACTCGCCGGCGCGCCAGTCCGACCAGATCATCCAGCCCAGCAGCACCACCAGCGGCAGCCCGTTCCAGATCTGGATCGAGGTGCTGGCCCCCAGGCAGGCGCCGGCGATCGCGACCCGGCGCAGCCCCGGCCGCTGGTCCGAGGTGAGCAGCAGGAGCGCAACCAGCAGCAGCAGCGTCTGCGGCGCAATCAGCAGGAAGGTGTGATCGGCGAAGCGCGCGCCATACCAGATCGCCATCAGCAGTCCGGACAGCAGGGCGGCCAACCGCCCGAAGCGGAGTGCGAGAAGCGCCACCAGCGCGGCGTTCAGCGCACCGATGAAGAGGAAGCTCAGACGCGCGAGCGCGAAGCCGGCGGGGTCCCCGAAGATGCTTCCCAGCGCAGCGAATGGCGCACCGATCAGGATGATGCCTGGCGGATGGAGGATGCCGAAGTCGCGGTACGGGAGGAAGCCGTGGACGAAGGCGATCGCGCTGGCGTAGTACACGCCGTCGTCGTAGATGCCGTAGGCCGTCAGGCCGCCGCCGGCAAGGGTTGCGTAGAGTCGTATCGCGAGCCCGATGACAAAGACGCCGCCGATGAGGGCGACGTCAGGCTTGGAGAGGCGGCTCAGCCGCACGAGGATCGAATCAGGTCTCGTTGGCGATGCACGTCGGGCAGAGGGAAACGTCCGGGATGGGCGGCTGCGGGCTGCCGATCGCCCGCGGCGGCGTCCGGCCGCACAGCGTCAACTCGGAGTCCGCCATCAGGTGAACCTTCGAGAATTGACGATCCGGCAGGCGCCACGTCACGTAACGGCGTTCTCGGGTGGTCTTCATGGGATGTCCAAGTATGCCCGATTTTCGGCATTCGCACAACCGGCTTGACGCCCGGCGAGCGACCGGCCAGCAACTTGCGCGGACCGGTCAGGATGGAGGCGATGAGCAGCAAGCGGATCGGCATTCTGACCGGCGGCGGCGACGTCCCGGGTCTCAATTCGGTGATCAAGAGCGTGGTGTATCGGTCGAGCGAGATGGACTGGGAGGTGCTCGGCATTCGCCGCGGCTGGAAGGGGCTGACCCACCTGCAGTCGACAGACAGCATCGACGGGACGTACATCTGGCCGCTCGATCGGCGCAACACGCGCGCCATCGATCGCAGCGGCGGCACCGTGCTCCACACCTCGCGCACCAATCCGGGCCGCATGTCGGAAGGCAGCCTTCCGGACTTCCTGACCGATACGCAACGCGCCGACTTCCTGACCGCTGACGGAACGTACGACCTGACGCCACTGGTGCTCGACAACATCGCGCGACTGGGCATCGAGGCGCTGGTCGCCATCGGCGGCGACGACACGCTCGGCTATGCGGCGCGGCTCGGCGACGAGGGGGTGCCGCTGGTCGCCATCCCCAAGACGATGGACAACGACGTGCAGGGCACCGAGTACTGCATCGGCTTCTCGACGGCGGTGACGCGCGCCAAGGAGCTCATCAACCGGCAGCGGACCACGCTTGGTTCGCACGAGCGCATCGGCGTCTTCCGCATCTTCGGACGCAACTCCGGCTTCACGGCCTGGTACGCCGCCTACGTCACCAGCGCCCGGTGCGTGTTGCCCGAGGCACCCTTCGACGTCGACGCGCTGGCCGCCGTGCTCGTCGAGGATCGCTCGCTGAACCCGTCGGGCTACGCCTTCGTGATTGCCTCGGAGGGCGCCATCTGGAGCGGCGAGAAGGTCGGCGAGGTCGGCGAGGCGGACGCGTACGGCCACCGCCACAAGGCCGATGTGGGCTACGTCCTGGCCAGCGAGCTGCGCCGCCGGACCGGCATCGAGACGGTCAACAGCGACCTCACCTACGACCTGCGCTCCGGCGATCCCGACGCGCTGGACCAGATGGTGGCGATCACCTTCGCCAACGTGGCGATGGACCTGCTGGCCGACGGCCAGGCCGGGCGTATGTCTGCCGTGCGCGACGGCAAGTACGCCGAGGCGCCGCTGCCCGATCCGTCCCTCGGCGCCCGCACCGTCGACGTCGAGACGATGTACAACGCGACCCGCTTCCGGCCGCGCTACGAGCACCGCCTGGGCTGGCCGCTGCTGCTGGGGACGGCGGCCCAGGCCTGAGGATCAGTCCGCGGCGAGCGCCGGCAGGACGACCTCGTCGACGAAGCGGCGCGACGCCCGGCCGTCGGCAACGTCGAACGACGACTCGGCGAATGCCCGCACCGCGGATGCGTCGAGCTCGCCGGCCCTGATGTACGCCGCCAGTGCATCGGTCGTGTCGAAGATGGGTCCGGGGACCGTCGCCGCGTAGTCGGTGTAGAAGCCGCGCTCGCGTTCATAGGCAGGCAGGTCCGGAGCGAAGAAGGCCATCGGCCGGCCCAGCAGCGACCACTCGTAGATGGCGCTCGAGTAGTCGGTGACGAACAGGTCGGCGACGGTCATCAGGGCGTGGATGTCGGGATGGTCCGAGACGTCGACCACGGACCGGGCCAGCTCATCCCCAAGCCGGTGGCCGGCTCGCACGAACGGGTGCAGCCTGACCAGGATCAGCCAGCCGGGGCCGATGACTTCCGACAGTCGCCGCAGATCGAGGTCCGCGGCGTAGCGCGCCTCGGTGGTCCGATCGCCACGGAACGTGGGCGCGTAGAGGAGCACGCGGCGGTCCTCCGGCAGGTCGTAGCGGCGGCGGACGGCGGCGGCGGCACGCTCTCGCCAGGCGGGGTCGAGCAGCTCGTCGGTGCGCGGGATGCCGATCCGGGCCGTGAACCGCGCGACCGGCAGGCCGAACGCCTCGCCATAGAAGGCGGCGACACGCTGCGTCGAGACCAGACACAGGTCATAGTTGGTGTGGATGGCCACGTGGCGCAGCACGGCGTCATCGGCCCCGAAGCTCTTGTCGCCCAGGCTGTGGCCGAACTTCTTCAGGGCGCCGGAGGCGTGCCAGACCTGCACGATCGTCGTCCCGCGCCGGGGCCGGACGGCGTAGATCGGGAAGAAGTAGTCGTCCACCACGAAGACCCGGGCGCGCGCCAGCTGGTAGCCGGCGCGGATCGCGGGCAGCGCCGCGGCAAGCTTGCCGGTGAGGCCAGGCGCCGGCCGGTGAGCCAGGATGCGCACCGGAATGCGCGGCGACCGTCCCCGCAGCTCGCGCCGAATGGCGGCCAGGTTGCCGCTGACGCGGTCGGCGTGGGCTGTGGCCAGCACGACCTGACGTCGCAGCGGAAGCATTGAGCCGAGCGCGAAGCCGATGCGCACCAGCCAGATGCGGGCGAGCACCAGCGCATCGTTCACGGCGCCAGGATCAGCTCGTCGATGATGCGGTCGGTCGCCGAACCCGGTTCGGCGGGAAGGTGTCGTTCGGCGAAGGGCCCCACCTTTTCGACCTGGTAGTCCTCGCGGCGGATGGCCGCGAGCAGCTCGGGGAAGGTACGCACGATGCGGCCCGGGACGAAGGTCTCGAATGGCTCGTAGAAGTCGCGGGTGGCGACGTACTGATCGAGGTCGAAGGCGAAGAAGAGCATCGGTCGACCGAGCGTCGCGTACTCGAAGACGAGCGACGAATAGTCGGTGATGACCAGATCGGCGATGAGGAGCAGGTCGTTGATATTGGTGCCGGTCTGTGACGCATCGATCAGCCGATCGGCGAGCTCGGGCGGGATCTCCAGCGGCCGGCGCACGAACGGATGCATCTTGAAGATCACGATCGAGTCGAGCTCAACGCACAGCGCATGCAATGCAGCCAGGTCGAGCAGCTGCATCGGATAGCGGGCGCTGCGCGCACCCGCGCCGCGGAACGTCGGCGCGAAGAGGATCACCCTTCGGCCCTCCGCCGCCGGGATGTCGCGGAGGGCACGCTCGCGCGATTCCCGCTGCCGCCCAGCGTCAAGGAACTCATCCATGCGGGGCGTGCCGGTGGGGACGACTCGCTC
>JAICUY010000109.1 GCA_025935615.1 Steroidobacteraceae bacterium | reverse complement strand
GTGCTCGACGTCATTGGCGTTGAGGTCGGCCATCTTGGTCTCGGCGATCTCGCGCAGCTGCTGCTGGCTGACCTTGCCAACCTTGTCGCGGTTCGGCTGGGCCGACCCCGACTCCACCCCGGCGGCGCGCTTGAGCAGCGCGGCAGCGAGCGGCGCCTTTGTCACGAAGGTGAACGAGCGATCCTCGAAGACGGTGATCTCGGCCGGGACGACGTAGCCCGCCAGGCTGGCCGTCCGCTCGTTGAAGGCCTTGATGAATTCCATGATGTTGATGCCGTGCTGGCCGAGCGCCGGACCGACGGGCGGCGCGGCCGTGGCCTTGCCGGCCGGCGCCTGCACCTTCAGCATGGCGCGAATCTTCTTTGCCATTCTTCTCCTCGGAGGTTCAAGCGGAGCGCTTCACGCC
The DNA here is from genome assembly GCA_025935615.1 of Steroidobacteraceae bacterium. Classification (GTDB taxonomy): domain Bacteria; phylum Chloroflexota; class Limnocylindria; order QHBO01; family QHBO01; genus JAICUY01. Next base: position 3,340 of record JAICUY010000109.1, on the reverse strand, counting down.
CCTCCCTCTGCTGCTGCCGACTCGGCCGCACAGCGGCCGCATCGGTCTATCTGACTAGAGCTTCTCGATCTGCAGGAAGTCGAGCTCGACCGGCGTCTCGCGACCGAAGATGCTGACCAGCACCTTGACCTTGTTGCGCTCCGGGTTGACCTCGTCGACGGTGCCGATGAACTCGGCGAACGGTCCGTCGTTGACGCGCACGCTCTGCCCCTTGGTGAACTGCACCTTGAACTTGGGCGTCTCGACGCCCATCTGCTTCAGGATCGACTTCACTTCGTGATCCATCAGCGGGGTGGGCCGGTTGCCCGAACCGACGAAGCTCGTGACACCCGGCGTATTGCGCACCACGTACCACGACTCGTCGCTCATCGCCATCTCGACCAGGACGTAGCCGGGGAAGACCTTCTTGTTGACGGTCTGCCGCTGCCCGTTCTTGATCTCGATCTCCTCTTCCATGGGCACCAGCACCTGGAAGATCTGGTCCTCGACTCCCATCGACTCGATGCGATGCTCGAGGTTGGCCTTGACCTTGTTCTCGTAGCCGGAGTACGTGTGGATCACGTACCACTGCTTCGTCTTGCGCTCCTCCGCGTAGGCGTCGTCGGGATGCGGCGCCTCGCGCGACAGCCGGGCGGCGTCGCTGGCCTCGGTGTGCTTTTCGTCGGCGGTCGCCTGCGCCGGCATCTGCTCGTCGGCCATCAGAGCACCTGGTCCAGTGCAGTGTTGAGCAGCAGATCCAGCACGGCGATGTAGGCGCCCACCGCGACCGAGACGCCGATGACGATCAGCGTCAGGTTGATGACTGTCTCGCGCGTCGGCCAGGCGACCTTCTTGAGCTCGGCCCAGCTGTCCTCGAAATAGCGTCGGAGGTTGGTTACCACGATTGCTCTGCTTCTTCCTGGCTGCTACGGTTCGCCGAATGTGACGGATGGACCGATGCGGGTGCTGGCAGGGGCGACAGGACTCGAACCTGCAACCGCTGGTTTTGGAGACCAGTGCTCTACCAAATTGAGCTACACCCCTCCGCGCAATCGGTCGTTCGTCGTTCCCTGGCCGGCCCTCGGCGTCCGCCTACTTCGTTTCTCGATGGAGCGTGTGCTGCCGGCAGCGCGGGCAGAACTTGTTCAGCTCCAGGCGCCCCGGGTCATTCCTCTTGTTCTTGCGCGTGCTGTACGTGCGCTCCTTGCAGGTGGTGCACGCCAGCGCGATCACGGGTCGATTCTCGGCCTTGGCCACGGTCTGTTCGTTCCTCGTTTCACCCGGTGCCGGCCACGTTTAACTAAGGTCGGTGACTCCCGGGGAAGCGAAGAGATTCTAGGGTGCGGGCCGTCCGGTGTCAACGATCGCCCCGTCACGTTCGGATCGATCGCGGCGTGCCAGCACGATGCGGGTGAACGGCAGCCGCAGGTCGCTGAAGACCTCGATGCTGACCAGGAAGCCGAGGAAGATGAAGATCACGCCCAGCAGCTCGCCCAGGAAGAACGACCAGGTGATGCCGAATCGGTTGAGGCCGCTCGTCCAGCCGGGGATGAAGCCGCCGATGGCGATCAGGATCGTGGCCGGCACGCGCGAGTTGAGCCGGCCGGCACTGAACGCACGCCATGCTCCGGGGATCGACGCGAAGAAGTTGACGACCACCGCCACCGCGCGCGCCAGCTGGGAGACGACCGGTGTCTCGAAGCCGATCCTGATCAGCCGGCGCTTGGGCATGAAGATGTAGGCCGAATACAGCGCACCGAAGACGAGCGCGAACGCGCCGGTGATGTTGAACGGCGGCGTCAGGATCCGCACGTTGCTCGGGAAGGCGGTCCCCACCGGCACGCCGGTCTGCGGGTCGAGGGCGTAGCCGGGCGCCGGCAGGGGCGCACCCAGAACGAGGACCGCGACCGCGAGCGAGGCGATGGCCAGGATGACGGCGCTGACGGGCGCCACAAGCGAGCGGCGGCGCCAGGTGACGAGCGCGATCGCCACCGCGCCGATTGCCGAGAAGGCGACGACGGCGAGGATGGCGCCCGCATCGGCCGGGTGTCCTTCCTTGGCACGCGCCAGCCCCGCCAGGATGCTGAACAGCCCCCCGGCGAACAGGGAGAAGGCCACGAAGTAGCCGAAGCGGGTGCGGTTCAGCAGGTAGACCGTGCCCAGGCCCAGGTATGCGGCAACGCCGAAGCCCCCGATCAGGTACCAGGCGCGGTACAGCGGCTCGTTCCAGCCGAAGGCGCCGCCCAGGAACTCGGTCCCGGCGCTGATTCCATACCACAGCAGTCCGATCGTCCAGACCAGCTGATAGGCGCGCCGGCGGCGGAGCCATTGGTCGGCGACGAGCACGGCAAAGGCGAACGAGAGCGCCGACGACAGGAAGGGAAGGACGACGTTCGGATCCACCGCGGTTGACAGACCTCAGTAGGGCAGGTTCGCTCGCGCCGCGGCACTGGAGCCCACGTCCGGGCTCGAACCGGAGACCTCTTCCTTACCAAGGAAGTGCTCTGCCTACTGAGCTACGTGGGCCCGCCAAACAGGCGCGGCATCCGGCCAGCCGGACTGCCCGATTGTGCCGGACCGGAGCGATCCTGCACAACCATCGACCTATCTAGTCAAATCTATGTATGAGGAATGGTGGGCAGGGAGGGAATCGAACCCCCACAGTCGAAAGACGGCTGATCTACAGTCAGCGGAGCTCACCACCTGCTCAACCTACCCACGACCCGGGACGGATCCTCCAGATCCGGACGCGGAGTATAACGAAGGCGGCGACCCGCCTCAACCAACCGATGCGGAAGGCACGATCCCAGGCCGTTGTGGCGTCTGTCGGGCAATCGTGGAGCCGAGGGAGGGAGTCGAACCCACAACCTACTGTTTACAAAACAGTTGCTCTGCCATTGAGCTACCTCGGCCGGCGCTCAGAGTCTAGCAACGTCGTCCGCTGGCGGACGATCTCGAACAGGAGCAGCGCGCCGGCGGTCGCCGCGTTGAGCGAGGCGACGCGGCCGGACATCGGGAAGCTGACGAGCAGGTCGCAGCGTCGCCTGGTCGCGCCCGAGATCCCGCTCCCCTCGCTCCCGACGACCACCGCCAGCGGACCAGACAGGTCGGTCTCCCAGGCCGATGCGGGGGCATCCTGGTCGGCGGCCACCAGCCGCAATCCGGCCTGTTTCATCTCATGCAAGGCCTCGCCCAGGCTCGCCACCGGTGCGAGCAGCAGATGCTCCGATGCACCGGCGCTGGCCTTGACGGCTGCGGCCGTGAGTGGCGCGGCATGTCGCTCGGGATAGACCACTCCGTCGACGCCGGCCGCCTCGGCCGACCGCAGCAAGGCCCCGAAATTGGTCGGATCCTGGAGGTG
>JAICUY010000046.1 GCA_025935615.1 Steroidobacteraceae bacterium | reverse complement strand
CGACGGGTTGTCGGCCTTGCGGGCGATCTTGTCGATCTCGTCGATGTAGATGATCCCGCGCTGCGCCCGGGCGACATCGAAGTCGGCCGCCTGGATGAGCCGTAGCAGGATGTTCTCGACGTCTTCGCCGACGTACCCGGCCTCGGTGAGGGTGGTCGCATCGACGATCGTGAAGGGGACCGACAGGAGCTTGGCCAGCGTCTGGGCCAGCAGCGTCTTGCCGGAGCCGGTCGGCCCCACCAGCAGGACGTTCGACTTTCCGAGCTCGACGTCGTCGACGTTGTGGCCGGCGTTGACACGCTTGTAGTGGTTGTAGACCGCGACCGACAGGACCTTCTTGGCCTGCTCCTGGCTGATGACGTACTGATCCAGCTGGTCCTTGATCTTGCGGGGGCTGGGCAGCGGCGTCGACGCGCTCTTCGGGCGCGGCGCCTCGAGCATCTCCTCTTCGATGATCTCCTGGCAGAGGTTGATGCACTCGTCGCAGATGTACACGCCCTGCCCGGCGATGAGCTTGCGGACCTGCTCCTGGCTCTTGCCACAGAAGGAGCAGCGGTACGGCACCTTCGTCTTCTGGGTCATGGCGTGTTCGCGGCTACCTCGATGTGACGGCCGACCACCCCGGTCGGCTCCGCAGGATAGCACGCGCCCTCGCGCTTACCACCTGCGTCGGGCTGACGGATGAGTAGCATCGACGACGTGACGCACGCCATGAACGAGGTGCGGATCGTTCACCTCGAGACGCCACTCGGCCCCATGCTCGCGGCGCTCACCGACCCCGGCCTGGCAGCGTTGGAGCGCGGCGACGACGATGACGCACTGGCCGCCGCGCTGGGGCGCCGCTTTCCTGCTGCCGCGATCCGCGCCGCTGACGACGCCGCGTTCACGAGCCAGCTGGGGGAATACTTCGCCGGTATGCGTCGCTCGTTCGACATCGACGTGAACCTCGCCGGCCTGGCCGCCTTCGACCGCCGAGCGCTCAGCCGCGTCCGCGGGATCCCGTACGGGGAAACGATGACCTACGGCGAAGTGGCGGCCGAGCTCGGCAATCCCGGCGCGGCTCGCGCGGTCGGCAACGCGCTCTCCCGCTGCCCGATCACGATCGTGATCCCGTGCCACCGCGTCGTGCGGGCGGCCGACGGACTGTCGGGCTGGGGCGGTAGCTTCGCCGACAAGCGGCGTCTGCTCGAGCTCGAGGCGACCGTCACGGAAGCGTCGGCGACGTCGGATGCCGTTTGCCGGCCAGGAAAATAACGGCGGAATTCAGCCCGGTCCGCGTTTCTCCGGCGCCTCCGTTTGCTGTACCAGCAACTTGCGACCAAGAAGCCAGTTTCCGTCGCCGTTATTTGCATGCGTGGCAAGCGCGGGGGGCGAGCCGGCGCGACCGCATCGGTCTACTTCTTGGCGGGCTTGGCGTCGGCGGCCGCCGCCTCCTTGGCATCCGGCACCTGGCCCTGCGCCGCCTGGGCCATGCTGATCAGCGACTCGGTGTTGCCCGCGAAGACATCGTCGATGAGGCCGTAGGACTTCGCCTCCTCGGCGCTCATGAAGTAGTCGCGCTCGGAGTCCTTCTTCACCTTCTCGAAGTCCTGGCCGGTATGGTCGGCCAGGATGTGCATCAGCCGGTCGGTGAGGTGCAGCATCTCGCGCATCTGGATCTCGACGTCCGGCGTGTTGCCGCGGAAGCCACCGGATCCCTGGTGGATCATGATCCGGCTGTTGGGCAGCGCGTAGCGCTTGCCGCTGGCACCTGCCGCCAGCAGCACCGCCCCCATCGAGGCCGCCTGACCGATGCAGATGGTGCTCACCGGCGCCTTGAGGTAGCGCATGGTGTCGTAGATGGCGAGCCCGGAGGTGACCACCCCGCCCGGCGAGTTGATGTACAGGCTGATGTCCTTCTCCTGGTCCTCGCTCTCGAGGAAGAGGAGCTGGGCGATGACCAGGTTGGCGATGTGGTCCTCGATCGCGTCGCCGAGGAAGATGATTCGCTCCTTGAGGAGCCGCGAGTAGATGTCGAAGGCACGTTCACCGCGAGCGCTGCTCTCGATGACCATCGGGACGAGCATGGATCACTCCGTTCCGGGACTGGTTGGCTGGTCGGTCGCCTCATCGGCCGAAGCGGTCTGCGGCGCATCCTCGCCCAGCGCTCGTACGATGAGGGTATCCACGAGTTTACGGTTGCGCATCGTCATGCGCAGGTAGGAACGGCCGCTGCGCGAGGCCCAGTACTCGGCCAGCTTGGGATCCGGCTTGGGCCCCAGCTGCGAGGCCAGCTCGGCGTCGATCTCGGTGTCGCGGACGTCGATCCCCTCCTGCTCGGCGATCGCCGACAGGACGAGCAGCGTTTTCACCCGCCGCTCGGCTGGCTCGCGCAGCTCGGCAGCCAGCTCCTCCGGCGACTGCTTGGCCAGCTCGAGGTACTGCTCCATCCCGATCCGCTGCTGCGCCAGCCGGCTGCGCAGCTCGTCGCGCATGATCTCGACCTCGTTGGCGACCATCACCTCGGGCAGCTCGACCGTCGCGTTCGTCGAAGCGAAGTCGATGATGCGGTCGGCGTAGGCGTGGCGCCCCTCGGCTTCGGCGCGCTGGGCGAGCGCGTCGCGGATCTCGGTGCGCAGCTCGTCCATGGTCTGAACCTCGCCCACCGAGCGGGCGAACTCGTCGTCCGGCTCGGGCAGCACGCGCTCGCGCAGGTCGAGCAGCTCCACCTCGAAGTGCGCCTGCTTGCCGTGCAGTTCTTCGACGCGATAGTCGTCGGGAAAGGTGATGTCGAAGCCCTTCTGCTCGCCCATCCGCATCCCGACCAGCTGGTCCTCCCAGCCCGGGATCATGCGGTCGTCGCCGATGACCAGCGGCAGCCGGTCTGCACTGCCGCCCTCGAACGGCTCGCCGTCGATGGTGCCGGTGAACTTGACCGATGCGACGTCGGCCTTCTGGGCGCCGCGTTCGTCGATCGGCCGCAGCGAGCCCTGCTGCTCGCGCAGCTCCTCGATGACCTGGTCGACCTGCTCGTCGGTGACCTCGGGGACCTCGAGCTTGAACGGGTAGTCGGTGTAGGCGCCGAGCTGGACGTCAGGTCGCACCGAGACAGTGGCCGAGAAGCTGACGTCGCTTCCCTCGTTCAGCGCGCCGGGATCGATGTCGACATTGGGCTGGTCGATGGGCACGATATCGGTCTGGTCCAGGGCGGCGGCGTAGCTGGCATCGACCAGGTGCTCCATCACCTCGGCCAGCACCGAGGCTCGGCCCACGAATCGGTCGATGACATGCCTGGGCGCCTTGCCAGGGCGGAAGCCCGGCACGCGCGTGCGTTCCGCGACGTGGCGGTAGGCGGTGGCGAAGTGACGGTCCACCTCGCTGGCCGGCACGTCGATCTGGAGGACCATCCGCGAGCCGGCCTCGGGACGGGTGGAGACGGTGACCAAGTGAGCTCCTCGTAGCAGGACTGGTGGGCGAGGCGAGATTCGAACTCGCACGTCTTGCGACACCGGCTCCTAAAGCCGGCGCGTCTGCCGTTCCGCCACTCGCCCGCAGTTTCGTGCTGATACGGCGGGTATCACTGGATGGTAGCCGCTTCCGCACCGGGGTTGCTCGTGCGCTAGCCTCCGAACGTGAGGGAATCTCAGGTGACGGCCGCGGCTCGTGCCCTGCTTCGAATCATCCCGCCCGACGCGCATCTTGGCACGTATCTGTACGGGTCGGCGACGGCTGGGGGGATGCGGCCCGACAGCGACCTCGATCTCGCGGTCATCGTCTCCCGCCGTCTCACGCCTGAGGAAAAGACCGCCCTCATCGCCACGCTGCGTCCGCTTTCCCGACGTGGAATGCGGCCGACAGAGTGGCGACCTCTCGAAGTGACGGTCGTGGCATTGCCTGACGTGCGGCCATGGCGTTATCCACCACCTGTCGATCTGCAATACGGGGAATGGCTGACCGATGCTGATCTCGCGGAACAGGCGGCCGCCGAGCCGAGGGAGCATCCGGATCTGGCCCTGGCCATCACCCAGCTTCGGGAGGCAGGCCGCGCGATTGCCGGCCCGGCCGCTCGTCAAATCCTGGACGCGGTCCCGCACGGCGATGTGGTGCGTGCGACCCTTGACTCGCTTCCGTCACTGCTGGCGGGTCTCGAGGATGACACACGCAATGTGCTGCTGACACTGGCCCGCATGTGGTCCACCCTGGCAACCAAGACGCTCAGATCGAAAGATGCCGCGGCGGACTGGGTCATGGGCAGGCTCAGTCGGCAGGATCAATCGTCGATGGTGTATGCACGAGACCTCTATCGCCACGGTGGCTGGGGAGATTGGACCGATCGACGGGGCGAGGTACGGGACCTCGCGGAGCGCATGGTTAAGGAGATTCGAGCGACGGCCGATTCGGCAGATCGCTCGAACTTGCCGCATCGCGGCGGGGCGGGCGCCTAGCCGGCTCCGCTCTCGCGGCTGCGGGCCGACATGGACGAGTACTCGCCGAGATGCTCGCCGGCCGCCGCACTCTCGGAGGCTGGCCGAGCGCCGACCGCGGCGTTGCTGCGCGTGGGCGCCTTGTTGTCGTCGGGCTTGGCGGCGCCGCCGAGCGTACCCGCCGCGTCGAGCGGCGCGATCCCGGTCGGCGGCTCGCCAGACAGGAAGCGCTCGACCGCCTTGCGCGCCAGCGCCGCGGACAGGATCGCGGCAGCCGCCTCGAACGCCTTCCAACTGGCGCGGCCCGGACCCGGCGGCCCCTCGACCATCTGTTTGACCAGCTCCTTGCGCGCCTTCTTGTTGTTGAGCGGCTCGCTGCGCCAGCGCAGGAGCTCCTCGGAGAGCGCCTCGCGTGCGCGCTCGGCCCGCGGTCCGACACTGCCCGCCAGCGAGTCGACCCACGACTGCATCGGCTTGGGAAGGTTGTCGTACGCCTTCTCGGGAGTCGTGCGCATCAGCCGCCGGCGAGCGAAACGGGCGGCACGCATCGGTCCACCGGCCAGCAGGAAGATTGCGCCGGCGCCGAGACCCACGAACAGCGCCGGGTTCTCCTTGAACTTGGCCTTGATATCGACGGTGCGCTTCAGACGCGCCCGCAGCTCGGCGGCGGTGCGCTCCAGCTGGACACGCTGAGCCTCGAGCTCTATTCGCGTCTGATCAAGCGTTTCGCCCACGCGATGTCCTCCTTGACCGATGCGATCGTCTCGTCCGGTTTCGGCTTAACCTGCTGCGCCTGGCGGAATCCCGCGTAGCCGAGCAGGCCTGCCCCGATGGCCAGCACCACGAACACGATGAGGGCCCACAGCCAGTCCGGCCAGCCGGTGAGCGCCGACAGGCCGAGGATGACGAAGACGAGCAGCGTGATGAGCGCAAAGAACGCCAATCCGGCGGCCAGCGCGAACAGGATGGCCGCGCCCTTGACGTGCCCCAGCGACTGGCCCATCTCCTGGCGGCCGTGCGTGACCTCCAGCTTGGCGAGCGCGATGAGTCCGCCGACGAGCTCCCGGCCGAGCCCGAAGATGCTCTGCCTGCGGGATCCGTCACGGTACGTCATCGACACCTCCGGGAACTGCAGGGACGGCCGCGCGCGACGGCCGGCCGATTCTAGCAAGGTGCACGTCAGGTGCCACCCGGCTATCCTGTCGGCCGAGTGACGAAGCGAAGAACCTCCGGCATCCAGCGCCGGAGCCGGGCCAGCGAGGCGGCGATGAATCGCCGCCTCGGCGCATCCGGCCCATCCATCGACATGCGCCTGGTGGCGATCGCCGGCTTCCTGCTGCTCGGCGTGGTGGTGGTCATCGTTGCGCTGATCAGCGCCGGCGGCTCACCGTGCGGCGACTTCTGCGGGCAGCGACAACCCGATGAGGGACGTGGGCACGTGGCCGACGGGACACCGAACATGAACTACGATTCGGTCCCTGCAACCTCGGGCTCGCATTGGGTGACGCCCGCCAACTGGGGCATCTACGGGCCGGATGAGCCAGGCGAGTACGCATCGCCACTGCCCGAGCCCCAATCGGTCCACAACCTCGAGCATGGCGGGACCGTGGTCTGGTACCAGCCCACCAAGATCGACCCGGATCAACTGACCAAACTGCGCGCCTTCGTCCAGGACCAGCTCAACGGCCAGCGGTTCAAGATCATCCTCTCGCCGTGGACCGGCCAGGACTTTGGACATCCCATCGCCGCCGTCGCGTGGGACTGGCGTCTCTATCTGGACGAGGTGAACACCGACGGGCTGGAGCAGTTCATCAAGGAGCATTATCAGAAATCGCCGGAGCCCAATGGCGGGCCGGGGCCGCCGAGCGCGCAGTTCGTCATCTGACGTGCGGCATCGGTTGACCATGCTTTCCCGGTGCGGCATCATCTCGCCGGGCGGCTAGCTCAACGGCAGAGCAAGTGACTCTTAATCACTAGGTTCAGGGTTCGAATCCCTGGCCGCTCACCACTCCCCCTCCCCCGTCTCGCCAGCGCCTCACCCTGCAACCGTCGCTGGACGACGGCGAAGCGTCGCGATTCACGTGAGACGACCGTTCATGCTCGATCGGCAGACCGCGAACGCGCGGTTGCGGCGCGGAACGGCACGCGAAACGTCTCCATTCACGGCTGGTGTGCATTCGGACGCTTCGTCGCGAGACTCAGTCGCGTAACGGTCACCCGGCGTGAATGGCGACCCTTCGACCACCGGGACGCTCGTGCACCACACGATCCGGAGGTCGCACGCCATCGGGCAACTTGTGGAGCATCGGTCCTGCGTGGTTAAGTAGCCCGGCCCACATCGGAGCCGCCAGCAGTAGCCGCGACCAGCATCCGAGCACGAAGCCGCAAGCAGGCAAGGAGAGCGCGTTGCCCCAGGTACCAATCGAACGCCACCGGCTGAGCAACGGCCTGCGCGTGATCCTGTCACCGGACACATCGGCGCCGATCGTCGCCGTCAACCTGTGGTACGACGTGGGCTCGAAGCACGAGCAGCCGGGCAAGACCGGGTTTGCGCACCTGTTCGAACACATGATGTTCCAGGGCTCGCAGAACGTGGACAAGGGCGAGCACTTCGCGCTGGTGCAGGGCGCCGGCGGGACGCTGAACGCGACGACCTGGCTCGACCGCACCAACTACTTCGAGACACTTCCCTCGCACGAGCTGGAGCTGGCACTGTGGCTGGAGGCGGACCGCATGGCGCGGCTGCTGCCGGCCATGACCCAGGAGAAGCTCGACAACCAGCGCGACGTGGTCAAGAACGAGCGCCGCTGGTCGGTCGACAACCAGCCCTACGGTGACTGGGACGAGAAGCTGCAGGCGCTGCTCTACCCGGAGACGCATCCGTATCACCACTCCACCATCGGCTCCATGGAGGACCTGAGCGCTGCCTCGCTCGCGGACGTCAGCCGCTTCTTCGCGACCTGGTACGCCCCCAACAACGCGGTGGTGACCGTCGCCGGCGACTTCGAGCCGGCTGCCGCATTGGCTGCCATCGAGCGCCAATTCGGACCGATCCCGGCCAATGCCGACCTGCCGGCCGCACCGGACATGACGGTCGAGGCGCGCATCGGTCGCGAGATTCGCGAGACGGTGCAGAGCCGCGTGCCGCTGCCACGGGTCTATGCCGGGTACCGCATGCCGACCTTCGGGACCGATGCGTGGGATGCCCTCGAGGTCGCGGCCGACCTGCTCGCGTCGGGCCGAGCCTCGCGGCTGTACCGCAGCCTGGTACGCGAGCGGCAGCTCGCCCAGGACGTCACCGTCTTCGCCTTCCCGATCGTGGGCGGCGCCTCGATGTTCGTCTTGTGGGCCACCGCGCGTCCGGCTGTCGACCACGGTGAGCTGGAGCGGGCGCTCTTCGGCGAGATCGAGCGCCTCAAGAACGACGGCCCGAGCGAGGAGGAGCTGCAGCGCGTGCGCAACCTGCACGCCTCCGGGGTCGAGTCGAGCCTGGAGCGGCTGGCCGAGCGGGCCGACCGCCTCAGCATGTACACCATCCTCTTCGACGAGCCGGAGCGCATCAACACCGAGGTCAGCCGCTACGAAGCGGTCGACGCCGAGCGGGTCCGCAGCGCCATGGCGGAGACGCTGCGCGAGGACAACCGCGTGGTGCTGACCTACCTGCCCAGCGAGGAGCCCGAAGCCGAGGCAGAGGCGGAGGCGCGAGAGACCGCCGGGGCGGCGGTCGTGGAGGAGGACCGATGACCATCGCCACCGAGCGGCCGACGCCGACCGCGCCGCGGCCGTACCACTTCCCGGCCTTCGAGCGGCAGCAGCTGTCGAATGGCCTCACCGTCTGGCTGGTGCCGCTCGAAGACAGCGGCGTCTCCAACGTCCATCTCCTGTTCGACGCGGGTGCGGCGGCCGAGACCGAGGCGCACGGCGGCGTGGCTGCGCTGACCGCCCAGCTGCTGGTGACGGGCACTCGGCGACTTGACGCGAGCGCGTTTGCGGAGGCAACCGAACGCCTCGGGATCGAGGTGAGCAGCGAGTCGAGCTGGGACAGCGCGCGGGCGGCGTTCCAGGCCCTGCCGCAGTACGTCGGCGAGGGGCTGGCGCTGCTGGCCGAGATGGTGCGCCAGCCCCGCTTCGATGACGGCGAGTTCGAGCGCCTCAAGGCGGAACGCCTGGCCGACATCCTCCAATCGCGCGCCGATCCGGGCCGGCTGGCGGACGAGATGTTCCTGCGTCACCTGTATGCCGATTCGGTTCCCTACCGCCGGCCGGCGGCGGGTACGCCGGAGACCGTCAGCGAGCTGCGGCGCGACGACGTGATCGCCTTCCACGGGACCCAGTACGCGCCGAGCGCGGCCCATCTGATCGTCGCCGGCCGCTTCGATCGCGACGAGGTGCTGCGCGACGCCGAGCAGCATCTCGGCAATTGGAGCGCCGCCTCGCCGGGGCATCGCGACGTGACGCCCGAGCAGGCCGGTGGTCGGCGCGTGGTTCTCGTCGATCGGCCCGGATCGGTCCAGAGCGAGCTGCGGGTCGGCCAGGTCGGCATCGACCGCTACGACCGCCGCTACTTCAGCGCGCTGGTGATGGGCGCGCTGCTGGGCGGCGTGTTCAACTCGCGGCTGAACCATCGGCTGCGCGAAGAGCTCGGCTACACCTACGGTGCCCACGCCGCCTTCGATGCCCGGCGCGCGGCCGGGCCCTTCCTGGCTCGCGCGGCGGTGCAGACCGAGGTGACCGTGCCGGCCATCGCCGAGCTGCTCGGTCAGCTGGACCGCGTGCGGAGCGAGGCGCCGGCCGACGACGAGCTGCGCGAGGTGAAGGACTTTCTGATCGGCGTCTTTCCCCTGCGGTTCGAGACGACCGGTGGGGTGGCCGCCGCCATCGAGCCGCTCGCGATCTACGGGTTGGACGACGACTACTGGCAGACCTACCGGCAGAACGTCGAGTCGGTCGGTCCGGCGGACACGCACCGGGTCGCGACCGAGCTGATCGATCCGAACCGGCTGCTGGTGCTGCTCACCGGCGACGCCCAGAAGCTGCGCGACTCGCTCGACGAGGCGTCATTCGGTCCGGTCGAGGTCGTCGCCGCCGACTGATGCGGCGGCCGTCGACCGCGTGCGGCGCGCACGGCGGAAGCGGAGCGAGAAGATCGCCTGCGGCCGGCGCTGCTCGAGTTCGACGCCACCGCCCTGCGCCTGCATCAGCGCATTGACGAGGTAGAGACCGAGACCCAGGCCACGGCCGGCGGTGACCCGGTCGCGGAACAGGTGCTCGGCGCTCTCGTCGGAGACCCCCGGGCCGCTGTCGATGATGCGCACCGCCACCGGGTCGCCGCTCTGAACGTCGATCACGATCGGCGCGCCGGGCGTCGAGTATCGGTCGGCGTTGGTGAGCAGATTGGTGATCGCCTGCTCGGCGAAGTGGCGGTCACCGATGACCGACGGATTTCCCCGGATCCGCACCGTCAGCTGGCGATCGCTGCCTCGCGCGCGAAGGCTCTCGATGGCCGATTCGATCGCCGGTCGCAGCTCGAACGGCTCCCGGCGAGCCTGAACCTGGCCGGCATCGGCCCGCGAGAAGAGCTCGAGGCGCTCCAGGATCCCGATCGCCGCGTTGACCGATTCGAGGGCGCGCGCCGAATGCATCCCGTTCGTGGCCCGCGTGTCTCGCTGCGCAAGCTCGATGCGGGCCTTGGCGACGGCCAACGGGTTGCGCAGCTCGTGGGCCACGAAACTGGCGAAGCGGGACAGGCGGCGCCGCTCGTCCTCCTCCTTGCCGATGTCGCGCAGCAGCAGAACCGCGCCGCCACCCGGGATCGGCGTGCCCTCGACCGCCACCATCACGTCGCGACCCGACATCGGCAGCCGGACGCTGATTCGGCGTCGCAACGGGCCGTTCTGCGCCGCGATCTGCGGCCACTCCGAGCGCGGCAGACGGTTGCCGCTCTCATCGCGCGGCTCTGCGACCGCCGCCCATTCGTCCGGCGTGCGCTCGAAGAAGCTGCGACCGAAGATGCGCAGCGCAGCGCGATTGCCGTAGGTGCCGACGCCATCGGCGTCGTACACCAGCAGTGGCTCGGGGATCGCCTCGGCCACCTCCTCCAGCCGGACCCGCTCGCGGTCCGCGGCGCGCAGCGCAAGATCGAGGTCGCGACGCGCTCGTTCGGCGACCGCACGCTCGCCCTGCGCCCTCTGTTCGGCGCGATCGCTGGCACGCCGCGCGATGTCGGCGACGTGCATCTCGCGGTCGGTGCGCAGCGCCAGCCACACCACGAACGGCGAGCCGACCACGAACGACAGCAGCCGAATGGCATCGTCGACGCCGATCGGCGGGCCCTCGTGCGGCGCCAGGATGAGTGCCACCACCACGGCGCTGGCGGCGATGTAGGCGTAGGCCGCCGCCGGCGCACCGACACTCAGGCCGACCAGGGCGATCATCAGGATCAGCAGGCCGGTGAACGGGATCAGCTCGTTGAACAGGCCGGCCAGCAGGGTGATGACGATCGCCGTCCCGGCACCGATCAATCCTCCCAGGACGGCGCTGCGGCTGGGGCGGAGAAGCTCCACGCGGTCTCTCTGCTGCGGAGGGAGCGCCTAGTATCGCGCCGCGCCGGACGGCACCGCGCGTTCGCGAGCGCGGGTCAACCGCCGGCGAGCGGCGCCGATGCGCCGCACCGGGTCGCCGCCGATCTGGCGCCGGTCGAGCGCGTCGGGATGGTCGCCACGGGCGATCGAGGCCAGCAGCTGCGAGGCGCGATCCAGCTCTCCCGCCTCGGTCAGCAGCTGAACGAGGCTGAACCAGCGACCCGCCACGGTCGGCGGCTCGGCCACGACCCGTTCCAGCAGCTCCTCGGCGCGGGCCTGGTGTCCCGCTCGCCGGTGCGCGACGATCGCGGCGCGCACGTCCGAGAACCCCGGCTCCAGCTCGAGCGCCTCGAGGTAGTTGAGCAGCAGCTCGGCGTTCTCGGCGCGCTGGTCGGCCGGCCCGCGGCGGACGTGGCGGTTGCGGAACTCGGTGAGTAGCGCGCGCAGCTCCCGCTCGAGCCACGAGCGCGCCGCCGATCCGGTCTCGTATCGGTCAAGCAGCCCGCGCAGGAAGCCGGCGCCGCGCAGCAGCTGGCCGGTGGCGGTGTAGGCCTGGCGCAGCGACGCATGGACGAGTGTTTCGTGCGACGCGTCGAGCGTCACCAGCCGCTCGAGGGTCCCCAGCCAGTCGTCGAGACGGCCGTGCTCGCGGTAGTGGCCCGCCGCATACCGCAGCCAGTAGCGCTCGTCGTGCTGCCGCCAGTCCTCACCGGCGATGTGGTGCTCGACGATCCAGCGCTCCTGTGCGGCGGGACCGGCCAGGAAAACTTCGACCGGGACGCGGAAGCCGGCGACGCTCCGCCACTGTGGCTGGTGCCACGGGCTCGGGGCGGTGATCGTCTCCCTGCGTCGTCGGCGCGGCGCGGGTTGCTCGTGCGGCTCGAGTGGCCACTCCAGCGTGGTGGCGCTGCCGGCCTCGAGGGCGCGGTCGTAGTGCAGCCGGCGCAACGGGTCGCGCAGCTCGGCCCAGGCGCGGTTGAGGATCGAGGTGCGGCGCGTCGATAGCTCAGTCGATGCACTCCGGTCGGGGTGGTGGCGCAGGACGGCCTCGCGGAACGCCGTGCGCAGCTCGGCCGACGTCGCCGATGGCTCGGCGCCGAGCACCTCGTAGAAGTCGCGCCGCTCGACCCGCAGCTGCCCGCCGGTCGCGCCGGCCGCCGTTCCGGACACCATCCGACCGAGTCTAGCGTTGGTCCAGTTGGCGCGGAAAAGCCGGTATGCTGCCCCGCATGGCCGCCGCCTCGAGTCGTGCTGGACACCTGCTCGTCATCGGTGGTGCCGAGGACAAGCTCCGCCAGCGCCAGATCCTGTCGCGCTTCGTCTCTCTGGCTCGCGGACCATCCGGCAAGATCGTGGTCATCTCGACCGCCTCGTCACTCGGCGACGAGGCGACGGAGCTGTACCAGTCCCTGTTTCGCGCCATGGAGGTTCCGGAGGTCCACGGTCTCCGGCCGCTCACCCGTGACGAGGCCGAGGATCGCGAGGTGGCCGACGTCCTCGACGACGCCACCGGCGTCTTCCTGACGGGCGGCAACCAGCTGCGGCTATCGGCCGTCATCGCGGGGACGCGGCTGGGGCGCGCCATCGCCGAGCGATATCGGTCGGGCGCGATCGTGGCCGGCACCAGCGCGGGTGCGTCGGCGATCGCCAGCCACATGGTCGCCTTCGGAACCGGCGGCGCGACGCCGAAGCAGCGCATGACGCAGATGAGCGCGGGGCTGGGACTGCTGCCGGGGGTACTGATCGACCAGCACTTCGAGCAGCGCAACCGCATCGGTCGTCTGCTGGCGCTGGTGGCCCAGTCGCCATCGCTGTTGGGAATCGGGGTCGACGAGGACACGGCCGGCCTGGTCAGCCCGGCCGGCATCATGGAGGTGCTCGGCAAGGGAGCCATCACCATCCTCGACCCGGCTCGCCTGCAGACCGATGCGTACCAGGTCAAGCGACACCGCCCGATCATGGTCAGCGGCGTCATCCTCCACTCGCTGCCGTCCGGCTACCGATTCGACCTGCGTCGCCGCACCCTGCTCGCACCGCTGCGACCGGTGAGCGCCACCGAGCGCGAGCTGGCCTCGACCCGCAGCGCCACCGAGCGGACGCGCCGGCTGATCCGGCGCATTGCGGCCGAGGGTGCCGATGACGCCGCCCCGGAGCGGTCACGCCGTCGCGCACTGCGGGCGCGACGCGTCGACGAGGAGGCAAGCGAGTGACCCGCCGCCGCTCCTCGCGTACGTCCACGGGCAACGGCACCGCCGCGCGGCCGGCGCCGACGCTTCGCATCCTCGAGACGCGCGTCTACCGCGGCGCGAGCTACTGGAGCTACGACCCCGCCATCAAGCTGATCGTGGATCTCGGCGTCCTCGAGGAGTTTCCGTCGAACGCAATCCCCGGCTTCGTCGACGGCCTGCTCGAGCTGCTGCCGGGCGTCGGCCAGCACAGCTGCTCCACCGGGCGCACCGGCGGGTTCGAGAAGCGGCTGCGCGAAGGCACCTGGGCCGGGCACGTGGCCGAGCACGTCGCCCTGCAACTCCAGCGCGAGGCGGGCACCGAGGTCGGCCGCGGCAAGACCCGCGGCACCGGCGAGCCGGGGCGCTACCACGTCGTCTACGCCTACGCCGAGGAGTCGGTCGGATTGGCCGCCGGCCGGCTCGCCGTTCGCCTCGTCAACCACCTGGTCGAGGCCGATCCGACGTTCGACTTCCGGGTCGAGCTCGAACGCCTGATCCTGCTGGCCGAGAAGGCGGCCTTCGGACCGTCGACCCAGGCCATCCTGGACGAGGCGGCGATGCGCGACATCCCGTCCATCCGGCTCAACGAGCAGTCGCTCGTGCAGCTCGGCCACGGCATCCACCAGCAGCGTATCCGCGCCACCATGACGTCGATCACCTCCTCGCTGGGCGTCGACATCGCCGGCGACAAGAAGCTGACCAACCGGCTGCTGGCCGCAACCGGCGTCCCCGTGCCGCGTTCGGAGGTCGTCTCGTCCGAGGACGAGGCAGTGCGCGCCGCCGCGGTGATCGGCTACCCGGTGGCCATGAAGCCGGTCGACGGCAACCATGGCCGCGGGGTGATGCTGAACCTCGGCGACGAGGCCGCGGTGCGCGGCGGCTACGACATCTCGCGTCGCGAGGCGCGGCGCGGCGGCGTCGTGGTCGAGACGTACCTCGCCGGCAACGACTATCGCTGCCTGGTAATCGGCGGGGTGCTGCGCGCGGTCGCCCAACGCGTTCCCGCCCACGTCGACGGCGACGGCAAGCACACGCTGGCCGAGCTCGTCGAGCTCACCAACGCTGATCCACGACGTGGCATCGGCCACGAGAAGGTCCTGACCCGGATCAAGGTCGACGACGAGTCGATCCTGTATGCGCGCGAGCAGGGCTTCGAGCTGGCCGATGTGCCGCCGCGCGGCGTTCGCGTCTACCTCAAGCGCACCGGCAACATGAGCACGGGCGGGATCAGCATCGACCGGACAGAGGAGATCCACCCGGACAACGCGGAGATCGCCGAGCTGGCGGCGCGCGTGGTGGGGCTGGACATCGCCGGCATCGACCTGGTCTGCCCGGACGTCTCGGTCCCGATCCGCGAGGCGGGCGGCGGCATCGTGGAGGTCAACGCCGCGCCGGGCTTCCGGATGCACACCCACCCGACGGAGGGGGAGCCGCAGTACGTCGCCAAGCCGGTGATCGACCTGCTCTTCCCGCCCGGCACTGCCTCGCGCATCCCGATCGTCGCGGTGACCGGCACCAATGGCAAGACGACCACGGCGCGGATGATCGCGCACGTCATGAAGGGCCTCGGCCACAAGGTCGGCATGACGTCGACCGACGGCATCTTCGTCGACGGCCGGGTCGTGCGGCGCGGCGACATGAGCGGGCCACGCTCGGCCTCGACGGTGCTGCAGAACCCGACGGTCGACTTCGCGGTCTTCGAAGTGGCGCGCGGTGGGATCCTGCGCGAGGGGCTCGGCTACCAGCGCAACGACGTCGGGGTGGTCCTCAACGTGACGGGCGATCACCTCGGACTGGGTGGGATCACCTCCCTCAGGCAGCTGGCCGCGGTCAAGCAGGTCGTGGTGGAGGCCGTTCCGCGGGATGGAGTGGCGGTCCTCAACGCGGAGGATCCGCTGGTGGCCGGCATGGCCCGCCACTGCTCGGGATCGGTCATCTACTTCTCGATGGATCCCGACAACGAGATCATCCGCCGCCAGACATCGCGCGGCCGGCGATCGGTCACGCTGGAGCGCGGGACGAACGGCGAAATGATCGTGCTGCGCCAGGGACGCAAGTCGATGCAGCTGGTGTGGACCCATCTGCTGCCGGCGACCTTCGAGGGACGGGCGCGCATGAACGTCCAGAATGCGCTGGCGGCGACCGCTGCGGCGTGGGCCGCGGGCGCGCACCTGCACGACATTCGGCAGGGACTGCGCACCTTCACCACCTCGTACTTCATGGCGCCGGGGCGGCTGAACATGTTCGAGCTGGATGGCTACCGCGTCATCGTCGACTACGCCCACAACCCGCCGGCCGTCACGGCGCTCGGCGAGTTCGTCGAGGCGCTGGCAGAGCCGACCCCCGGCGGGCGCCTGCCCCTCGTCACCGGTCGTCGCATCGCCGTGGTGGCCACGGCCGGCGACCGTCGCGACGAGGATGTGCGCCAGATCGGCGCGGTTGCCGCGGGGTGCTTCGACACGTTGATCGTGCGCGAAGACGTGAACCCGCGAGGTCGCGCCCGAGGCGAGACGGCGGGGCTCATCGTCGAGGGGATCGAGGCCGCCCGG
>JAICUY010000094.1 GCA_025935615.1 Steroidobacteraceae bacterium | reverse complement strand
TTGCGCGATCCGTTCAGCGTGGCCGAGATCCCGCTGCGGGGATTGAGCCTCGTCGGTGTCAGCCTGTTCCTGGCCATCGGCACGCGCCAGGTGGTCGGCACGCTCGAGCACCGCACCCGGCAGATGCGCCTCGCGATCATGGACGAGCGGCGCCGGGCGCGGCAGATTGCCGGTCTCGAGGCGGTGGGGCGGCTGCTGGCCGCCGGCGGCCCGACCCCGGAGCTGCTGGATGCCGCGCTCGGCGTGCTGGCCGAGCGCTTCGGGTATGCCTACGGCGCCATCTACCTGGCCGAGGGTGCCGTGCTGCGACTGGGCGCGCAGCGTGGCTACGAGGCGGTGATCGACGAGTTCGACGGCACGAGCGGTGTCGTCGGCCGGGTGATGCGCACCCGCGAGCTGGCGTTCGTGCCGGCCGTGGCGGCCGACCCGGATTACGTCGCCGTCAACACCGCGGTCGCCAGCGAGATCTGCGCTCCGCTGCTGGTCGACGGTCAGTTCCTGGGCATCCTCAACGTCGAATCGACGCGGTTGCTGGATCGGACCGACCGCGACCTGGTTGCCACCCTGGCCAGCCGCATCGCGTCGGCAGTGGCCCTCGGCCGTGACCGGCAGGCGCTCGCCGAACGGGCTGGCCTGTTCGCCCGCCTGAGCGAGTTCTCCGAGAGCGTCAACGGCAACCTGGCAGTTGACCGCCTGGCCGATGCATTGGTGCGCGCCGTCGCCGGCGTGGTGCGCTGCGACATGGTGGCCGTTACCGTGCTGGATCGCGCCAGCGGCCACTATCACCTGCGCGCCGCCACCGATGCGGCGCCCGAGCTGCTCGGCCGCGAGATCCGGGTCGGCGAGGGGATCGCCGGGCGCGCCATTCGTGATCGCAGCCTCGTCGTCGACGAGCAGTTCGGACCGCACTCGTACCCGTCGGCCTTCCGACCGACGACCAGCGATCGTCCCGCGTTTGAGCTGGGCCTCGGGGTGCCGCTGGTGCGCGATGGCGTCGCACTCGGCGCGTTGACCATCGGCCGGCTGTCGGGCAGCGATCGCTTCCGGCCGATCGAGCTGGAGGTCGTCGGCCTGGTGGGCTCGCACGCGGCACTCGCGCTGGCCAACGCCTTCCTGCACGCCGACGTGGAAGAGCTGGCCATCCGTGATCCGCTGACCGGGCTGTATAACCGCCGCTACTTCGACGAGGCGCTCGACCAGCTCCTGGCGATGTGGCACCGTCAGGAGGCGCCTGAACGCCAGCCGATCGCCGCGATCATGTTCGACGTCGACAACTTCGGCGCGTTCAACAAGCTGCATGGGCACCAGGTCGGCGACCAGGTGCTGCGCGAGATCGGCCAGCTCCTGAAGTCCCGCTTCCGCCGCAGCGATATCGTGGCCCGCTTCGGCGGGGAGGAGTTCGTGGCGGTGCTCAACGGGGCCAGCCTGGACGAGGCGGTGCGGACCGCCGAGCAGGTGCGTCTCGCCGTCGGTCGCCGCGTCGTGATCGGCGATCCCGAGGACCCGATCCACGTCAGCGTCTCGGCCGGCTGCACGGCGCTCGACGAGCTCGACGGCAGCCGCGAGCAGCTGCTCCGCAGCGCCGACGTGGCGCTGTTCATGGCCAAGCGCGCCGGCCGCGACCGCGTGGTCGCCGCCTGAACGTCAACCCGGCTCGGGCAGAGCGGCGCTCGCCGAGCGCGGAGGTGCCTGCTCTGACGCCTCGTCGCCGGTCACCGTTAACTGCGCGCCGGGCAGCCCGACGGTGAAGGTCGCGCCCAGCCCGGGGCCCCGGCTCGCGGCGTTGATCCAGCCGCCGTGGCGCTTCACGATCTCGCGGCAGACCGCCAGGCCCATGCCCATGCCGGCGGCGCGCAGGTTGGCCTCGCGCGTCCGATGCAGCGGATCGAAGATCGCCTCCAGCTGGTCGGCTTCGATCCCGAGCCCCTCGTCGGTGATCGACAGCCGCGCCTCGTCGCCCTCGAGCCAGACTCGCACGGCGATCTCCCCGCCGCTCGAGTACTTCAGCGCGTTGTCGAGCATGTTGTAGACGACCTGCTCGATGCGGGTCTCGTCCCAGGTGCCGGTCACCTCGCCCGCATCCGGCAGGTCGAGCGTCAGCCGCACGTCCGACGCGTAGCGGCCCTCGTCCTGCTGAACGCGCACCCCTTCGAAAGTCGAGGCGACCAGGCGCGACAGGCTCATCGGCGCGGGGACCGGCTCGAGTGACCCCTGCTGCAGGCGGGTGACATCCAGCAGATCGGAGATCAGGTGCGTCAGGCGTTCCGTCGCCCGGTCGAGCTGCTCGGCGGCGCGCCGCAGGCGTGCCGGGTCCAGGCTGCCGCGCTCGTCGTTCTCCGCCGCCAGGCTGCGGTCGATGGCCCGCTGCAATGACTGGGCGTAGCCGCGCACGATGGTGACCGGCGTGAGGAGCTCGTGGGCAGCGACCTGCAGGAATCGGTCACGCAGCTGGACCGCCTGCTCGGCCCGGCGGTACAGCTCGGAGTTCTGGACGGCGAGCCCCGCTCGCACCCCGAGCAGCTCGGCGATCGACAGGTCACGAGGGCCATAGCGCCGCTTGGACTCGGCCGATACCAGGGTCAGCACGCCGAGAACGCGGTCACCCGCCATCAGCGGCGCGATGATCACGGAATGCAGCCCGAGGGCGAGCATCAGATCGACGTATTCCGGCCCGTGGGCCTGCGCATCGGGCGAGCTCCGCAGTTGCTCGTCGCTGATCTCCTCGATCAGCACGCTGCGTCCCGTGCGGAGCGTGGCGGAAACGCCGATCGACGCGTTGGGATCGGGCGGGAAGCGGCGCTGCAGCTCCTCCGCGAGCGCCAGCTTGTCGGGATCGTTGTGGTGGATCCCGACGCGCTGCAAGGCACCGTCGGCGTCGACGACGTCGATGATGCACCAGTCGGCGAGAACGGGCACCGCCAGCTGGGCGACGTTGTGCAGCGTCTCCTCGTAGTCGAGCGACTGCGACAGGACCGCGCCCGCCTCGGCCAGGAACCGCATGCTGCGCTCGGTCTGGTGCTGGTCGGTGCTGTCGCCAAAGGTGTTGACGACATACACCAGGCGTCCGTCGGAACCGATGACCGGCTCCGCACCAACCAGGGCGAAGTGCTCGTCGCCGGTGGCCTTGACCCGGAAGCCAAGCAGGCGTGGCTGGGGATGCTCACCGCGCAGCGCCGCCCTGCTTGGCAGATCGGCGACCGAGAACGGCTGCCCGTCGGCGTCGAACAGCTCGAAGCGGCTGACCACCTCGCCGATGGGCAGCGCGAGCAGTTCCTCGAGCGTGTCGACGCCCATCAGCCGCAGGGCGGCGGGGTTGGCATAGATCAACGCGCCCGAGGGATCCTGGATGCTGATGCCCTCGCCGACGCTGGCCAGCACCGCGTCGACGCCACCGGCAGCGGCGACCAGCGCGTCGGGAGACAGCGACATGGCGGGAGTGCTCCTCAGATCCCCGCGCAGAGCTCTTCGACAGTGTCGAGCAGGTCGTCGAGCTGGAGCGGCTTGCCGAGCCAGCGGCGAGCGCCGAGGCGCGGCGCATCGGCCTGGAAGCGAGGGTTGGCGGCGATGACTGCGAAGGGGATGTCGCGGAACTGCGCGTCGGCGCGCAGCCGGTCGGCAAACTCCCAGCCGTCCATGCGCGGCATCATCAGGTCCAGCAGGATCATGCACGGGCGCGGCGCGGCGCCTCGCAACCGCTCGAGCGCGTCCATCCCGTCGGTGGCCGTGATCACGGTGTGGCCCTCGCTGGTCAGGACATCCTCGAGCATCTCACGGACGGCCGGCTCGTCGTCGACGACGAGCACGGTGTGCGGCTGATGCATCCTGCCGGCCGCCTCAGCAATCTCAGGGCCAGCACTCAAGGGGCAAGCCTCTGGGCGAGGAAGCTGACGGCCAGCGGGTAGCGCCATTCGATGTTGGCATGCGTGCCGTCGAACAGCTCGAAATGCACGTTGTCCTCGATTCCCAGGTCAGCAAGCGCCAGCCGAAATGCCTCCGCTCCGAGGTCGAGGTAAAAGTCGTCGGAACGACCTGCGTCGACCCAGATCGCCTTCAGACCCTGCAAGGCGGCTGCCCGTTCTGGTGCCATGCGCACCGGGTCCCATGCCAGCCATCGGTCCCAGATCTCGGGCAGCATCCGGCCGGTGCTGGTGTCGAACGGCAGGCGCACCGCGCCGTCCGCATCGGTCGAATAGCAGGCGGCCATGCAGTACATGTTGAGCAGAGCGCCATCGGTCTTGCGCGGGCGTCCCGGCCGGGAGCGGAGGTCGGCCCAGAAGGCGTCGTAGCTCCCCTCGTACTCGTCTCGCAGCGCGCGGACCGCCTCGCGAATGTCCGGCTGGTAGCTGACCTCGAACAGCGCATCGCCCGCATGGGTGGCCAGCGCGCCGAACAGGTCCGGCCGCAGCATGGGCGTGACCATGGCGCCGTAGCCGCCGCTCGACTTGCCGGCGATGCCGCGGTGCCCGGCGTCGGGCAGGGTGCGGTAGCGCTCGTCGACGAAGGGCACGACCTCGTCGCACAGGTAAGTGTGGTAGCGGCCGGTCCCCGGCGAGTCGAGGAACTGGCTGCCGCCGAGGCTGGTCCAGCAGTCGACGTAGACGAGGATCGCCGGCGTGGCATCGGGCGCGGCCAGCGTCTGGTCCATCAGCTCCAGCACGGTCGGGGCGAACGCCTTGCGGTTGCCCCACATGTCGAGCTGGCCGGTGAGGCCCTGGATGACATAGATGCTCGGGTAGCGGCGGTTGGGATCAGTGTCGTAGCCGGGCGGCGTGTGGACGTAGATCGGGCGCTGGTGCGGGTCACCCAGCGGATTCGAGGTCAGCGCCTGGCTGTCGATGACGAGTTCGTCGACGCGGCCGGCAAATTCGCGGCTCCACGGTTCCATCCGCGGACGATACCGCGCTGGGCGCTCGACGGTGGTTTGTTATCAGCCGGTGCCCCCTTTGAAGGTGGGTACCGGCTGCCGTGGCAGTCGCTAACCGGCGGCAGGCGGTGCGAGCGTCGAAACCCACGAATACCGGCTGCCGTGGCAGTCGCTAAGGTCGCGTGGTCGCTCGGAGCGCCGGAATCCTGCGGCTACCGGCTGCCGTGGCAGTCGCTAAGGTCGCGTGGTCGATCGGAGCGCCGGAATCCTGCGGCTACCGGCTGCCGTCGCAGTCGCTAACCGGCACGCAGGTGCTGCGAGCGCCGTGAGCGCTGAAACCGGCCGATACCGGCTGCCGTCGCAGTCGCTAACCGGCAGGCGCGGCCCGCGAGCGCTGCGAGCGCCGGAAACCTGCGGCTACCGGCTGCCCTCGCAGTCGGTAAAGGTCGCGTGGGCGATCCGAGCGGCAGAACCCACGAATACCGGCTGCCGTCGCAGTCGCTAACCGGTCTCTCCCGAGATCTGCAGGTGTTGCAGGAAGCGGATGGCGAGCACGGTGGCGCCAACCAGCACGATCGCGCCGACCACGACCGCGGTGGTCAGGTCAAGCTGCGCGTCGAGGACGCCGGCGGGGAGGTCGGAGAGCGCATCGGCCAACGCGAGCGTCTGCTGGCGGACGCTGAAGACGCGTGTGCCCGCGAACAGGCCGGCCAGCAGCCCTTCCCAGACCAAGACGTAGAGCAGGCCGAAGATCAGCGCGCGGCCGGTCACCAGGCTGAAGGCCAGGAAGATGGCGCAGTAGATCACCGACCCCACGGCGGCCGCCACCGCGAACGCGACGACCAGGCCGCCGCCCAGGCC
The DNA here is from genome assembly GCA_025935615.1 of Steroidobacteraceae bacterium. Classification (GTDB taxonomy): domain Bacteria; phylum Chloroflexota; class Limnocylindria; order QHBO01; family QHBO01; genus JAICUY01. Next base: position 5 of record JAICUY010000094.1, on the reverse strand, counting down.
GCGGG
>JAICUY010000111.1 GCA_025935615.1 Steroidobacteraceae bacterium | reverse complement strand
TGGTGACCGACGACAACGGCAGCTGGCAGGTCTCACTGGCCGAGGGCAGCTACACCGTCGAGCCTCAGCCGCGGGAGGGAATGATGGGCACCGCGCCGCCCATCGACTTCACCGTCGATGACCACCAGCCCGCCGAGCCGCTCGTGGTCGAATACGACACCGGCATTCGCTGACCATTCTGCACGGTGCCACTAACGCCGACGAACGTCCGCCGTTAGTACTGGGGAGCCGGGCGTCTGTGTTGGCGGCTTGACCGCCAGGGCAGCCACAGATGCCCGGCATCGTGCTGCCTGGAGACGTTGCTAGCGGCCGGGATCCTCGAAATCCGGATCGACCGGGGCGGTCGGACCGACGTCATAGGCGGTCGGCAGCAGCGTCCAGCCGAAGAGCGCCATGGCCACCGAGAAGATGATCAGCATCACCGTGCCGGCGGTCTCGTAGCCGCTGACGAACCAGTAGACGACACCCACGATGAAGATCCCGATCGGCAGGATCATGTATTTCCCGACTGACATGGCCCGATGATAGCCTTCCGTCTCAGCCGTTGAACGCGATATAGGCGAACAGCAGCCCTGCGCCGCCCCACAGCAGCACGGGCGTCCACCGCAGGCGCAGGACGGCGAGCACCGGCAGGGGAATGGGGAGCCCGGTCCGCCGCCGCACGAAACGAGCGGCAAACGCGACCAGCAGCATCGGCAGGGCGTAGACGCCCGCCACCACGATGCAGACGATCGCTGCGAGCAGCGCGAGCCAGTTCATGGCAGCGCGTGTTGCAGGTGGCGCACCAGCCGACGCAGCCGTAATGGGCTACTGCTGAGTATCAGGTAATCCAGCCGCAATCGGTCCGGTGCACCGGATCGTTCCCGGGCCGCAGGCCGGTGGCCGGGGCGTTTCCGCGCACCAGCGGGCGCGTGTTCAGGATGCGGTCGCTCTCGGCCAGGGTCGCGCGCCGCTGCCTGGCGTCGACCGGCAGGACCCCCGACTCCTCGGGACGCGGCATCGGCGAGATGGCTGTCGGCGCGGCCTGGCGCGCCGTGACCACCGATCCGTCGGGGTACGACAGCCACAGGCCTCGCATCCGCGCCAGGAAGTGCTCCGGCATGCCGGGCACCAGCATCTCGACCGACCCGGTGCCCGTCCGACGGTAGCCCCGCGGCCGTTCGTCGGCCTGGACGCGGTCGACGAACGATTGCTCGAGCAGCTCACCGACGGCGACCGCGACCTCGTCCGGAGCCTGGACCTGGGTCTGGCCGCCGACGTAGGTCGCCGTCCCGATCACCTCGGGCTCGGGCTCGCCGCGGCGCGCTCGCAGCAGCTCGTAGACGATCCGATCGTCGGTGCGCGGGTCGGCCGGACGGTTGAGCATGGTGGCGAGGATAGCAGGGCGCGCTGCGCGGGCGAGGGCCGGCGAGACGCACCGCTCGCTACAATCGGCCGGTGAGCCAGAGCGACGAACAGCCGTACCGCGACATGGTCTCGGAGCAGCCCGACGAGCAGATCGACACCTGGGCTGCGGACCTGTTCATGGACTTCGCCAAGCGCATGGGCGTGGGCAATGCCATCGCCTCGTTCTGCGCGGTCACCGGGCTGGACGCGAAGGGGTTCCAACGCGCCTTCCTCGTCGGCGGGGGACCGGATCACGTGGTCGGTATCGACACCGGCGGTCAGCTGGCGGCGCCGATCTTCGAGCTGCCCAAGGCCATCGCCGGGCTGCGGCGCGTCGACCCGCAGGCTCGAAGCAAGCTGGTCAACTTCCTGGTCGGGAACCGGGAGGTCATGTCGTACACCGCCTGACGGTGCGCGCCCCAAGCCGATGAACGAGGAGCTCGACTACGTCGCGGCCAATGCCCGCGAGCTGGAGCGCATGCGTCGCATCGCCGAGGGTCTCGACGGCGACCGGCTGCGGCTGCCGGTCAACGACAGCTGGACGGTTGCGGGCGTGCTCGCCCACATCGCCTTCTGGGACGGTCGCGCGCTGGCGCTCACCGAGAAGCTCGAGCGCGGCGAGCCCTACACGCCGTCGGACGAGGAGCCGGAGGACGTCGACTGGATCAACGACGCGTCGCGGCCGCTGATCCACGCCATCCCAGCCGACGAGGCGGCACGCGTCGCGCTGGCGATTGCCCAGGAGACCGACCGACGGGTCGCCGGACTGCCCCCTGAACTCGCCTCACGGGCGTGGCCGCAGGACCCGGACAGCCCGCTCAACCTGCTGCGGGCCTCGCACCGCGGCGAGCACCTCGACGAGATCGAGGCGGCCCTCCGCCGCTAGCGGCCGGCGATCCTCAGGCAGTCTGCTCCCGCGTCGCCCGGATGATGGCAATCGCGTTTTCGATCTTGAGCTTGGTGATGGTCAGGTACTTGGCCAGGTTATCGCGGTTGACATCGGGGATCTCGTCGACGACTTCCGGGTTCCGCAGCAGGTCGACCAGGTCCTCGACGGCATCGGCCAGGCGGCCCTTGGTCGCCAACAGCGCGTCGTCGGCCGCACGGGCAGCAGCCACCTTGCCCGCCACCGTCTTGGCGCGGCGCTTCGGGCTGCCGGCGGGATCGTCGACCGGCTCGCCGCCGGTCAGCACCCGCAGCTTGGCGAGCGTCAGCTCGCCGGCGGCGACTTTCTTGGCGAGTCGCCGCCTGGTGCGCTCATCGCCGACCTTCATCAGCTCGTAGGCGTGGCTGATGGTGTCCTTGCGCAAAGACACCAGCTCGCGGATCTCGGTCGGCGCATCGGCCAGGCGCATGCGGTTCTCGACGTAGCCCTTGTCCTTGCCGATCTTCTGCGCCAGCTGGCGAACGGAGTAACCCAGCGCGGTCATCTTCTGGAACATGGCCGCCTCCTCGAGCGGTGACACGTCCTCGCGCTGGAGGTTCTCGATGATCGACGCTTCGAGCGCGGTCTCCTCGTCGAACTCGACCACGATGGCCGGAATCGTTTCGCGCTCGGCAAGCCGCGATGCGCGCCAGCGCCGCTCGCCGGCGATGATCTCGAACTTCGGTCCCACCGGACGCACCAGGATCGGTTGCAGTACGCCGTGCTCGCGAATGGAGTCAGCCAGCTCGCCGAGCGACTCTTCCTCGTACGAGAGTCGCGGCTGCGCCGGGTTCGGCAGAATCTTGTCGAGCGCCACTTCGCGCAGCTGAGCGCGCGTCGACCGTGACTCGATCAGCGACACGATGCCCGGGGCCAGGTCGGTGTCCTGTGCCTCGTCGAAGAGGCGGTGGATATTCTCGCGGAAGGCGGGTCGTTTGCTAGCCAAGCTGGATGACCTCCTGTGCCAGGTCGCGGAAGGCCCGTGCCGCCGCGGAGTTGGTGGCGTACTCGGTCACCGGCTTTCCGGTCAGCGGCGCCTCGCCCAGTTTCACGGTGTTCTTGATCATGGTGCCGAAGACCCGGTGATCGCCCAGTTCGCGCAGGTTCTCGAGCATCTCGCGGGCGAGGACCGTGCGGCCGTCGAAGAAGGTGGCCAGCAGGCCCAGGATCTCGAGGTCGTGGTTGAGC
>JAICUY010000063.1 GCA_025935615.1 Steroidobacteraceae bacterium | reverse complement strand
GACCGTGAAGTCGGAGGCCAGGCCGCCGTCGGTCACCGTCTCCAGCGTGTCGGGGTCGTACCACAGCAGCGGGCGCTGGATGGCGTTGAGCACCAGGATCGAGCCGCTGTCGGTGGCCAGGTTGGGATCCAGGCTGGCCGGATCGGTGGTCGTCGGGACGGTGAACGTCCCGCCGGTCGCCGGCGGGGTACTGGCCGGAGCGCTCGACCCGCCGGTGCCGGTCGTCGCGCTTGGCGACGTGCCGGTCCCCCCGCAGGCCGCGAGCACCAGGCTCAGGACCATCGTGACTCCGAGGAGTCGCTTATTCCACATACATTCCTCCAGAAGCCGCATTCACGGCATGTACCTTCGCCGCTGGGAAGCGGCGCATCGGCCGGACCGCCATGAGCTCGAGTCCTCGATGCTCGCGGTGACCGTCGAGTTCATGACGTCGCGATCGTCGCGGTTCGCCCTCCTTCTCCTCCATGAGTTGCTCAAATCGTGGGCCGCGGAAGTCCTTGGGAAACGACAGGCCGGAACGGATGCGTCGCGGGAGCCAGTCCCGCGGGGGGCGGCAGAGCGCGCACATGATGTTCCGGCTCTGGTTTCGGCGTCAAGGAGCACACGCAGTCTCCACTCCTTCGCTACCTATACCCTGCGCGAGCGCGGCGGGTTCAGATTGTGCCGTAGCCAAGCGACCCAGCGCTCGCCTTCACCGCATCCAGGCCCAGCCCTCGGCGCGGACCGCCGCATCCGCCCGCACGCCCGGTCCGCTGATCTCGAACTGTCGCGCTTCGCCGTCGTGCAGCGGGTCGCTGGCCGAGCCGTCGACGACCGCACCGGCGAAGCCGCCGGTGGCATCGAAGAAGGCAACTCCCACCACCGGTGGCCGGGATCGACCGATGCCGTCCGGCTGGCGCAGCGTGCCGCGCACCGTCGTGATGCCGTCGTGCGTCTCCCAGGTGAGATGGCTCACCTCGAGCGGGACCGACGGGACGTCATCCATGCCACGCGTGGGGCAGTACTTGATATGCGTGTCGAGGCCACCGATGCCGCCACTGCCGTCGACCTTTATGCCGCCCATCAGGTAGACCGCCTGGTCGCCGGGCTGGATCACGGCCGGCGACGGGAAGAAGCGACCCTGCCGGGTACCGAGCGCGGTCTCGCCGTCCTTCCATTCCATGCGCACCATCGGTTCGTACAGCTGCTTCGGCTCGTAGTCGTACAGCGTGTTGAGGAAGGTGACCGGCTCCTCCCCGACGTTGCGCAGGGTGAACATCATGCTGGCGTAGCCGTCGACCACCAGCACGTCCTGGGTCGACTCGCCGCGAAACGGCTTGACCGGTCCCGGGGCGGGTGGCACCTCGAAGCGCGCGGCCTGCACGCTGAGCGGCGCGGACACGGCCGCCGGCACATACGGCGAGCCGCAGGCCGCCAGTACGATGCTGACGGCGACGAGTGGTGCGAGGGGTCGGATCCTCACCGCAAGATCCCTTGGGAGACCTCCGGTTCGGGAAGGACGACCAGCGCCGCGGCCTGAGCGAAGCGGGTCAGCCCGCTGGCGCGAGCCACGGGGGCGGATGCCGACTCGTAGTGCTCCACGACCGGCCAGATGATGCCGCCCGGCGTTACGAAGCTGGCGACCTCGACGTGGCCCATGCGACCGAGGGTCGAGGCCGCCGGCTGCGAGTGCGGGACGTCGAGCTGAGCACGAGAGAGGACGACGACAAGCGCGACCAGCGCGCCGGCGCCGGCGACGCGAAGCGCCTGGCCGTACCCCAGCAGCCGGTGCCACCAGCCGTAGGATTCCGTCCCTTCGGCCAGCGCGCGGGCGCGAACCATCGACCACGTCTCGCTGGGCGGCTCGGCTCCCTCGACGCGCTCACGGAGGGCGCGCTGCAGCTGCAGGACAAAGGCACGGTCGAGGCCGACTTCCTCGCGACAGCGCGCGCAGGTCTCGAGGTGGGCGAGGTGTGGCGCCGAACGGCGGTCGAGCGGTCCGAACCGGAACCGCTCGATCAGCTCGCGCGCGACCTTATGGCACGTCATCGGTCGCAAGCCTGGCAGTGCTCGGAATGCCGGCACGACGTTCGGCGGGCAGCAGCGCGCGGAGCGCCTTGAGGGCATAGTGCAGCCGCGACTTCATGGTGCCCACGTTGCAGTCGGCGATCTCGGCCGACTCGGCGAGCGAGTAGCCGTGAAGGTAGTAGAGGATGATCGCGGTCTGCTGCTTGGGCGGGAGAGCGTCGATGCCCCGCTGCAGCACCTCGATGATCTCGCGCGACTCGACCACCTGGTCCGGCCGCGAGGTGAGATCGGCGACAAGGTTGCTGATCAGCGCGGTGAGCGGCTCGGCGAAGGTGCGCTTGCGCCGAGAGAGGCGGCTGTAGCACAGGTTGGTGGTGACGCGTTGCAGCCAGGGCAGTGGCGAGACGTCCCGCCGCAGCCGCTGCCGCACGCGGTAGGCCTTGACGAAGCAATCCTGCAGGATCTCCTCTGCCAGGAACGGGTCGCGCGTGATCGCCAGCGCGGTCGTGTAGACCGGCCGCTTATAGGTGTTGAAGAATTCCTCGAACGCATCCATGTCACCCGACTGCATGCGCTCGACGAGCCCATCCGGCTGCGTCGTCATCACTGGCACCCCGTGTGAAACCGCCGCTCGGCTGGAGATACTACCCCGGTTACGGCGTACGAGTTCAGACGTCACCTGCCTCGAACGCGTGCCGCAAGTCCGGCCGGCGCGCCGCGCTGGCCTCATCCAGGCGTCCCACCGGCGTGCTGACCGGGCTTCGCCTGACCGATTCAGGGTCGTGCTCGGCCCGATGCGCGATGTCGCGCATGATGGCGATGAACGCGTCCAGCGTCTCGACCGATTCGGTCTCGGTCGGCTCGATCATCAGTGCCTCCTCCACGATGAGAGGGAAGTAGACGGTGGGAGGATGCACCCCGGCGTCGAGGATGGCCTTCGCGATATCGAGCGTCGTGACGCCGTGCTGCCGCTTCTGGCGCCGCCCGCTGAAGACCACCTCGTGCTTGCAGATGCGGTCGTACGGCAGCTCGTAGGCATCGGCCAGGCCAATGCGCAGGTAGTTGGCGGCCAGTACCGCGTCATCGCTGACGGTGCGCAGCCCGGCGCCGCCGTTGCTGCGGATATAGGTGTAGGCGCGCACGAACATCCCGAAGTTGCCGGTGTGCATCCGTACCTTGCCGATGCTCTGCGGGCGATCATGGTCGAGCGCGAAACGGGCCGACGCCGTCGAGCGACCTGCCCACGCGTTGCGGCGGACCTCGTCCGGGTCGCCGTTCACCAGCACCGGCAGCGGAACCGGAAGGAACGGCTCGAGCCGGGAACTCACGCCGACCGGGCCGGCGCCCGGGCCACCTCCGCCGTGCGGCGTGCTGAACGTCTTGTGCAGGTTGAAGTGCATCACGTCGAAGCCGGCCTCGCCCGGCCGGAAGCGGCCCAGGATGGCATTAAGGTTGGCGCCATCCATGTAGGCGATGGCGCCCGCGTCGTGGACCGCTTCGAGGACCTGGTCGATCTGGTCCTCGAAGATCCCCAAGGTGCTCGGGTTGGTGATCATCAGCGCCGCGACGTCGGCACCGAGCGCGGCGCGCAGCGCCTCGAGGTCGATCCCGCCGTGGTCGTTGGAGCGGATGGTGACCGCCTGGTAGCCGACCATGCTGGCCGTCGCCGGGTTGGTGCCATGCGCGCTGTCCGGCACGAGGACCTTGGTTCGCGTCTCGCCCTCGCCGCGGGAGCGGTGATAGGCGCGCGTCATCAGCAGCCCGGTCAGCTCACCCTGCGCGCCGGCTGCCGGCTGCAGGCTCACCGCCTCGAAGCCGCTGATCTCCTTGAGCAGCTCGGCCAGGAGCCATTCCAACGCCAGGCTGCCCTGGGCGATGGCATCCGGATCGAGCGGGTGTGACTCCGCGAAGCCGGGCAGCCGCGCCGCCCACTCGTTCACCTTGGGGTTGTACTTCATGGTGCACGAGCCGAGCGGATAGAAGTTGAGGTCGATCGCGTAGTTCAGGTGAGCGAGCCGGTTGAAGTGACGCAGCAGGTCGAGCTCGCTGACCTCCGGCAGCCGCGCGGGCCGGCCTCGCTGAGCCCATGCCGGAAGCGGCGGCTGTCCGTCGGCCGCGTCACGCGCACGCTGCGACGCGTCGGGGAAGCGCACCGCGCGCCGCCCGGCGCGTGACGCCTCGAAGATGAGTGGCTCGACCACGCCCAGCTCCTCGCCGCCCTCGGGCGAGGCGAAGGCCGCGCCGCGGCCGCTGGCGTCGGTGGGCGGTGCCGGACGCTCCGCGACGCTCATCGGCTGGCCGCCAGCGCCGTCACGAGGCGATCGATGTCGTCATCGGTCGTCAGCTCGGTGGCGGCCAGCAACAGGGTGCCGTCCAGCTCCGGGTAGTCTCGCCACAACGGGTGCCCGGCCAGGATGCCCTGCTCCAGCAACGTCGCGTGCCGCCGCTCGGCGTCCGGCAGGCGCATGGCCACCTCGGCGAAGTACGGCGCCGTGAACCGGCGCTCGGCAAGCCCCGCCCGTTCCAGCTCGGCGGCCAGGTGACGAGCCTGGATGGTGGACAGCTCGGCCACCTCTCGTAAGCCCTGCGGACCGACCGCGGAGAGATAGGCCGTGGCCGCCAGCGCGCAGAGCGCCTGGTTGGTGCAGATGTTGGAGGCGGCCTTCTCGCGGCGGATGTGCTGCTCGCGCGCCTGCAGGGTGAGGACGTAGCCGCGGCGCCCTTCGGCGTCGTGCGTGCCGCCCACCAGCCGGCCGGGCATCTGGCGCACCGCGCTCATGGGCGCGGCCATCAGCCCGACGTACGGGCCGCCGTACGAGAGCGGGATGCCGAGCGGCTGCCCCTCGGCGGCGACCAGATCGGCGCCGTAGGCGCCTGGCGCCTCGAGCAGTGACAGCGAGGTCGGCTCGACCACGGCGACCAGCTGCGCGCCGGCGGCGTGTGCCGCATCGGCCAGGTCGCCCATTGGCTCGACGCCGCCGAAGAAGTTCGGCTGCTGCGCCACCAGGCAGGCGAACGAGTCGTCGAGGACCGATTCGACGGCTGCAACCGACGTGAGGCCGCTGCCACCCTCGGCCAGGTCCGCCGGCACCTCGACGACCTCGATGCCCGGCCCCGAGCAATACGTCGACAGCACGCGACGGATCTGCGGATGGACGGCGCTCGAGATCGCGATCCGGTTGCGCCGGGTGAGCCGGCAGGCCATCAGCGCCGCCTCGGCGGTGGCCGTCGCCCCGTCGTAGTGGCTGGCGGTCGCGACCTCCATCCCGGTCAGCTCGCAGATGAGCGTCTGGAACTCGTAGATGCTCTGCAGCGTGCCCTGGCTGACCTCGGGCTGATACGGCGTATAGGAGGTCGCGAACTCGCTGCGGCCGATGACCTCCCAGACGACGGCCGGGATGAGGTGGCGATACGCGCCCGCTCCGAGGAAGCTGACCTCCGGAATCCGGTTCAGCGACGCTAGGCGGCCGAGCTCGGCTCGAACCTGCTGCTCGACCAAGGGGGTCGGCAGGTCGAATCTCTGGGCGCGGACTGCGGCCGGGATGTCGGCGAACAGGTCGTCGACCGAGCGAACGCCGATGGCCGCGAGCATGCGTTCGCGGTCGGCATCGGTATGTGGCGAGTAGGTCACGGCAGGCGGGGTCAGGCAGTCAGCTGGGCGTAGCCGTCCGCATCGAGCAGCTCGTCGAGCTGCGCCGGATCCGCGAGGGTCAGCCGCGCAATCCAGCCTTCGCCGAACGGATCGCTGTTGAGCAGCTCGGGCTGGCCGGAGAGTGCCGGGTTGACCTCGGTGACCTCGCCCGAGACCGGTGCGTAGAGGTCACTGACCGCCTTGACCGACTCGACGACACCGAAGCTGCCGAACTGCTCGAGGCTTGCGCCGACCTGCGGCAGGTCGACGAAGACGATGTCGCCGAGCTCGTCGGCCGCGTACTTGGTGATGCCGATGGTGGCTGTCTCGCCATCGACGCGCACCCACTCGTGCTCCTTCGAGTAGCGGAGATCATCCGGGTAGGTCGACATGGACTCCTCGCATCGCGACCGGCGTGACCGCCGATCTCAGGTTGGGCGTGGGCGCCTGTAGAACGGCAACTTTACCTGCTCGGCACGGAACGGGCGCTCGCGGACGATGACCTCCACCTCGGCACCCAGCTCCGCCTGCTCGGCCGGCAGGTAGGCCATGGCGATCTTCTGGCCGAGCGTCGGCGACAGCGTCCCGCTCGTCACCTCGCCGCTGTCGCGGCCATCGACGCGGACGGGATAGCCGTGGCGCGGGATCGCGTTGTCCCGCATCACCAGTCCGACCAGCTTCCGGCGCGGGCCCGCCTGCTGTACCTGCTGGAGCGCCGCGCGCCCGACGAACTCACCCTTGTCGAGCTTCACGACGCGGCCGAGGTTGGCCTCGTACGGGTTGCCGTCGCGACCGAGCTCGTTGCCGTACAGCGGCATGCCGGCCTCGAGCCGCAGCGTGTCACGCGCGCCAAGCCCGCAGGGCTTGAGCCCATACGCTGTGCCGGCGGCGAGCAGCGCATCCCACAGCCGCCGTGCGTGGCGTGCGTCGCAGAACAGCTCGAAGCCGTCCTCGCCGGTGTAGCCGGTGCGGGCGACGAGACACTCGACTCCGGCCACCGTGGCGCGCGCCGAGCGATAGTTGCCGAGCGTCGCCAGGTCGAGGTCGGTGAGCGTGGCCAGCAGTTCGGCCGCGCGCGGGCCCTGCGGCGCGATGAGGGCGGTGCGGTCACTGCGATCGTCGAGGCGCGCATCGAAGTCGCCACGCTCCAGCAGCGCCCCGAGCTGCGCGACGGCGGCATCGCGATTGCCGGCGTTGCAGACCAGCAGGTAGCCGTCGTCGGCGCGGTACACGATCAGGTCGTCGATCACGCCGCCCTGCTCGGTGCACAGCATCGAGTACTGGGCCTGGCCCGGCTCGAGCGTGCCCGGGTCGCTGATCACGGCGTAGCGGGTGAAGGCGAGCGCCTCCGGCCCTCCGACATGCAGCTCGCCCATGTGCGACAGGTCGAACAATCCGACCGCGCCGCGAACGGTGCGGTGCTCGTCCAGGATCGACGCGTACTGCACCGGCATGGCGTAGCCGGCGAACTCGACCATCCGGGCGCCCAGCGCGACGTGCGCGTCGTACAGCGGCGTGCGAAGCAGGTCGGTGTGGCCGGGCGCGACCGCCGGGGCGCCGGCTGGATCGCCCACCGTCGTCACGCCGGCACCCCGTCGCCGGCAGGACGCGACTTCGACGTGGAGGCGGCCGCCGACTCGCGCTCGACCAGCAACTCGAGGGCGCGCTCGACGACCTGGCGCTCGGTGGCGTAGCTCATCAGCTGCAGCGCCTCCTCGACCTGCAGCCAGCGAACCTCGTCGAACTCGTGGTCATGCTGGTCCACGGAGCCGCCGACGGGGCGCATCAGGTAGAAGTGGACGGTCTTGTGGAAGCGGGTCGAGGCGTGGACGAAGAAGTAGCGGATGGCTCGGATCGGCTCCTCCAGCTCGACCTCCAGGCCGGTCTCCTCGCGCGTCTCGCGGAGGGCGGTCTCCTCCAGCGTCTCGCCGGCGTCGGGTGTTCCCTTGGGCAGCGCCCACAGCACGGGCTGGCGGCGGTGGACCAGGGCGATCTGCAGGTGCCCGTCGACCGAGCGATGGACGACGCCACCGGCCGACGTGGCGCGCGCGTGGCGCAGGATGGGCACCCCGCGGCGCCGTCAGGCGCGACGGGCGCGCGGAAGGCCGAGCGACTCGGCGGCGCGGCGGGCGCGAACGCGGCCGATGCGGCCCACCGACGGGAAGCGGAAGCGACTGGTCTGCGAGCGCAGCGCTCGGATCGACGGGGTGCTCAGCGCAGTGCGGGCGGGCCGGTGATAGACCACCGTCCCCCGCGTGAGCCCGAGGCGCGGACGCCCGACGCTCCTCCGCTGCGAACCGAAGTCGATCACCGGGTGGGCGACGTAGCGCGCCATCAGACTCATTCGCATGGCCGCATTGTACGCCGCGAGGTAGGTGGCGCAAGCCGCATCAGGCAGGCTCGCCAAGCACGTCCCGGTAGACCGATACGACCTCGGCGATGCGGCGATCGAGCGCGAATCGACTCGCGCCGGCGAGTGCCGCGGCGGCCAGCTCGGCGCGTCGCTGCGGCGCGGCAGCAAGGTCGACGATCGCCGCCGCCAGCTCTTCGACCGAGCCCACCAGCCGGCCGTCGACGCCGTCGCGCACCGACTCGTCGACGCCAGGCCCGCGCATCGCGACGACCGGCAGGCCGCAGGCCAGCGCCTCGGCCAGCACCAGGCCCTGCGTCTCGGTGCGCGAGGCGAACGCAAACAGGTCGGCGCCCTTCAGCAGGCCCAGCGCGTCGCGATGCGGCAACGGACCGCTGAGATGGATCCGGTCGCCGGCGGCCGCCCGGTGCCGCAGCTCCTCCTGCTGCGGGCCTCCGCCGATGAGCAGCAGCCGCAGTCGGCGGTCGTCGCCCGCAGCGCGCTCGAAGGCGTCGACGAGGTGGGTGACGCTCTTCTCCGGCGCCAGGCGTCCCAGCGACGCGACCACCAGCGCATCGGCCGGCCAGCCGGCGTAGGCTCGCAGATCCGGGGTCGGCAGGCGCCGGATCTGTTCGACATCGACGCCGGTCGGGACGATGCGCACCAGCGGCCGCGGCGCGTCTTCCAGCCGCGCGCGAATCTCGGCAGCAAGGCTCGCGGAAGGCGCGATGACCGCCGCGCAGCCGCGCCAGAAGCTGCGCAGGTAGGCATCCACGGCCCACGCTCCGGGCACGGCCAGCCGTCCGAGGTAGTGACGGTAGTCGGCGAAGCGGGTGTGGTGGGTGAACACCAGCGGCGCCCCGGTGCGGCGCGCGACGGCCCGTGCCATCGCTCCCGAGACGAACGGCGACTGGGCATGGACGATGTCGGGCCGGAAGCCGCGGGCGCGCGTCAACGCCGTCGACGGCACCGGCCACGGCATGCGGTAGCCCGACGGAACGAGGCGCGGCAGCTGGTACGACGGCAGCCAGGCGGCCGTCACCGCGCCTGCGGTCGAACCGGACGTGCCGGGCACGACCAGCAGCACCTCGTGCCCTGCCAGCTCCAGGCCTCGCGCCAGGGCGTCGGTCGAAACGGTGACGCCCGACAGGTAGGGCAGGTACGACTCGCCGAAGATGGCGACGCGCATCTAGGGCGCGCCGATCCCGTGCGGGTCGACGACGAGCACCTCGGGGACCTCGACCTCCCGCTCGCCACGCTCCGGGTCGCGGACGCCGGGCACGAACAGCAGGGCGCCCATCAGCACCGCGCCGATGAGGCCGGCGCCGACCATGGTCGGACCGGGGCCGAAGACGGCGGACACCGGACCGGTCAGCGCGAAGGAGACCGGCACGAGGCCGGTCGACATCAGCCAGTCGAAGCTCGAGACGCGGCCGAGCAGCTCCCGCGGCACGAGCTGCTGGAGCATGGTGTTCCAGATGATCTGGCCGAGCTGGAAGAGCGCCGCCGTGACGAAGCCGGCGGCCAGCGGCATCCACAGCTCGGTCATCACGCCGTAGACGGCGAACAGCGCAACGCCGAGGGTCCAGGCGGCGTACATGGCCGTGACGCGCAGCCGCGGCAGGCCGGTCTGACCGATGAGGAGCGCCGCCATGATCGAGCCGACGCCGCTCACCGCGAAGATGGTGCCCAGCGCCTCGGGGCCCAGCCCCAGCTTGTTCTTGACGAGGTACGGCAGCAGCACCTCCATCGGGCCGTAGAAGACGAGCAGGCTCATCATCGCCGCCAGCAGGGTCGCCCACACCCACGGGTTGGCGCGCACGAACGCGAAACCCTCGCGCACCTCGGCCAGCGTGTCGCCGATGCCCGGTCGCGGACGATCAACGGCCGGCGGTCGCGCGGCAATCGCCCAGACCGCCGCGGCCGAAGCGAGGAAGCTCAGGCCGTCGACCACGAATGCCGGTCCAGGCCCTACGGCCGCGACCAGGAAGCCGCCGATGGCCGGGCCGATGAGCCGCATCATCAGCGGCCGGATCAGCCCCTGGATCGAGTTCGCCTGCGGCAGCAGCTGCTCCGGCAGCAGGTCCGGAACGATGGCGGTCGAGGCCGGGTTGAAGAACGCGTCGCCCATGCCGACGAAGGCGATCAGCGCCATGATGTGCCACAGCTCGAGGACGCCGGCGACCGACAGGATGCCGATCAGCCCGATCGCTACGGCGCGCACCAGGTCGGCGCTGATCAGCAGCCGGCGGCGATCGTATCGGTCCGTGAAGACCCCGCCCAGCAGGATGAACAGGACCAGCGGCAGCGTCCAGGCGACACCCACCACCGACAGGGCGGTCGGCACGTTGGAGATCTCGTAGACCTGCCAGGCCAGGGCGATGAAGAAGAAGCCGTCACCCAGCAGCGAGACGGTCGCGCCGGTGGTCAGCAGCGCGTAATCGCGGTGCGCGAGCGGCTCGAGGAGGCGAATGGATCGCAGCCGGGAGAGCATGGGCTGCCGAGCATAGCGTCCGGAGGGCGGCGGGGCATGGAGGGGAGGAGTGGTGGGCGATACTGGATTCGAACCAGTGACCCCACGGATGTGAACCGTGTGCTCTAACCACTGAGCCAATCGCCCACGCGACGG
>JAICUY010000011.1 GCA_025935615.1 Steroidobacteraceae bacterium | reverse complement strand
TCGTCACCGATGATGACGCCATCGCCGACCGCGCCCGCACCATGCGCCTGCACGGCATCAGCTCGGACGCCTGGAACCGATACGGGGCCGGCGGCCGCTGGTTCTACGAGGTCATCGAGCCGGGCTTCAAGTACAACCTGACCGACCTGGCGGCAGCTATCGGGCTGGTCCAGCTCGACCGCCTGGACGAACTGGCCGATGCGCGAACCGCCATCGCGGCCCGCTACGACGCCTCCTTCGCTGGGTCCAATCTCATCGAAGTTCCGCCGCGACGCGCAGGCGATCAGCATGCATGGCACCTCTACGTCGTGCGTCTGCGACTCGAGGAGCTGGCGATCGACCGTGCGCAGGTGATGGAGCGGCTGGCCGAGGCGGGAATCGGCGCATCGGTCCATTTCATCCCGTTGCATCTGCATCCCTGGTATCAGCGCGAATTCGGCTACAAGCCCGGCGACTTTCCCAACGCCGAGCGGCTCTATGAACGCTCCATCTCGCTGCCGATCTGGCCGGGAATGAGCGACGAACAGGTCGACCGTGTAGCCACATCGCTCTTGGAAATTGTCTCGTCGGCCGCCTGAATTCGTGCTACAACCGTCGGGACGCGCTCTGGCCCGGCCCATACATCTGAGCGCGCCCGCCCACTGCCACTGCCCGGCAGCCAACGATAGGAGGGACCCGTGTCACGTTTTCGCCGGCTATTGCCTGCGTGCGCATTGCTGCTCGCCATTCTCTTGGCGGCATGTTCCGGCGGGACCAGTCTCGTGCAGAACGAGGGAGGCCAGTCGAGCGCGACGGCGACAGCTGCTGGCCGTAGGGCTCCCCAAGGTGATTCAGGAGCGTTCAAGGTCAACGACAAGATCAAGATCGGAGAGGACCAGTACATCACGGTCCAGAAGGTGAAGCTCTGGAACGGAAACGGGTTCATCAAGGCCGATCCGGGCAACAAGATTGTCGCCGTGAAGGTTCAGATTGAAGGCATCAGCAAGGACGGAGCGTCCTACAACCCGTTCTTCTTTACGGTCAAGGATCCCAAGGGATTCGAATACAACTTCTCAGCCTTTGGGGAGGAGCCACAACTGCAGTCCGGCAATAACCTCGATCCGGGTGACAAGGTGACCGGTTGGGTGAACTTCGAGGTCCCGAAGAAAACCAAGAAGCTGACTCTTGAGTATCAGCCGGACTTCTTCGACATCGGGCATCCGGCGAGGGTCAAGATCGCGGTCCCCTAATTTGACGCGGAGCTGTTAGCGCTCCACGTTCACGTCCTGGAAGGGACGCCGGCAGCTGCTCGACCGGTAGTACTGTTGACCATCGGCACCGATGATCTAGCCTGCAGCGCGTGAAACCGTGGCAGGCCGCCATCAAGCGCGGCCTCGACCTGCTGCTCGGCGCCATCGCCTTCGTCGTCCTGCTGCCCGTCATGGCGCTGGTCGCCGTCGCCGTGGCGCTCGACTCGTCCGGCCCGGTCATCTACGGCGCACGGCGCGTGGGCCGCCGCGGCCACGAGTTCACGATGTGGAAGTTCCGGTCCATGGCGCGCGGTGCCGACAAGGTCGGTCCGGCCGTGACCGGGAGCTTCGACTGGCGGGTCACGCGCGTTGGCGCGGTCCTGCGCCGCACGAAGCTCGACGAGCTGCCGCAGCTGGTCAACGTGCTGGCCGGTCAGATGTCCCTGGTCGGCCCGCGTCCGGAAGCTCCGCGCTACGTCGAGCACTGGACCGATGAAGAGCGCCAGGTGCTCGACGTCCGACCGGGCATCACCGGGCCGACACAGGTCGCCTACATCGACGAGGAGGAGCAGCTCGAGGGGGACCCGGACGAGGTCTACGAGCGCGACCTGATCCACGCCAAGCTGGCCATGGACCTTGATTACGTCCGTCGCTACACGCTGCGCCGCGACCTGGCGATCCTGTGGAAGACGGTCGCCGGCATCTTCTCCGGGACCGAGCGCCGCTCCAACCGGCCGCGCCGCCGTTACACGCTCGGCGAGCGGTTCGCAAGTGCCCGTCTGGGACCGATCCTGCTGGATGCGGCGCTGGCCGCGGTTGCAGCGGTCCTGGCGGTGGGCCTGCGCATCGATCGCAACAACATCCTCGCCGCCGTGGCCGCCTACTGGATCTTCGTGCCGCTCGCGGCCGTGATTCGGCCGGCGGGCTTCCTCCTGTCCGGCGCCTACCTGCGCGTCTGGCGCTACCCGACCGTCTCCGACGTGGCCCTGGTCGTTTCCTCGCTGGTCGCGGGCTCGGTCGTCATGGCGCTGGCCATCTTCGTGGTCGGCCAGCCGTGGGCCGTGCCCGGGACCGCCGGCTTCCCGCGCAGCGCGATCGTCATCGAGCTGATCGTGTCGATCCTGGTGCTGGGCGGCATCCGCTTCGCCGCCCGCGTCCGCCAGGAAGGACTCGACGAGGGCGCGATGACCCCGTTGGCCGGTCCGCCCCGGCCGGTCCTCATCTACGGCGCCGGCGAGGCGGGCGCAATGCTGGCCCGCGAGATGCGCCGTAACCGGGCGCTGCGACTTGAGCCGGTGGCGTTCATCGACGACGACGTCAACAAGGTCGGCCATCGCGTCTACGGCATCGACGTTGTCGGCACCGGCGCCGAGCTGCCGCGGGTCGTCGCCGAACGCGACGTGGCCGAGGTCATCGTCGCCCTCCCCCGCGTCGGCGGCGATCGCCTGCGCGCCATCGTCGCGCTGTCCGAGACGGCGGGCGTTCCGATCCGCACCCTTCCCGCCGTCAACGAGCTGCTCGATGACACGGTCAACGTCAACCGCATCCGGGCCGTCCGCGTCGAGGACCTGCTCCGGCGCGAATCGGTCGCCATCCCTCCTGAGCCGATGCGCCAGCTGGTCGCCGACCGCACCGTGCTGATCACCGGGGCCGGCGGGAGCATCGGCTCCGAGCTGTGCCGCCAGGTCGCCGCGCTGGGAGCCAGGCGGGTCGTGCTCTTCGAGCGCGCCGAGACGCCGCTGTTCTACATCGACGAGGAGCTGCGCCGCCGCTTCCCGGCGGCCGAGGTACAGCCGGTGATCGGCGACGTCACCGACGAGGCGGCCGTCGAGCGCGTCTTCGACCGCGAATCACCAGCGGTCGTCTTCCACGCGGCGGCCCAGAAACACGTGCCGTTGTCGGAGTCGAACGTCGCCTCCGCGGTCTGGACCAACGTCCGCGGCACGCGCGTCGTGGCGCAGGCCGCATCGGCCCATGGCTGCCAGGCCTTCATCTTCATCAGCACCGATAAGGCGGTCGACCCCGCATCGGTCATGGGCGCCACGAAGCGGCTGGGTGAGGAGCTGGTGCGCGAGATCGGCGCCGGCGTGGATGGGCGGTTCGTGATCGTCCGTTTCGGGAACGTGATGGGCTCGCAGGGATCGGTCCTCGAGCTGTTCCGGCAGCAGATCGCCGACGGTGGCCCGGTCACCATCACCGATCCGGAGATGACCCGCTACTTCATGACGATCCCCGAGGCGGTGCGCCTGATCCTGCATGCCGGCGCCGTCGGCCGAACCGGCGACGTGCATGTGCTGAACATGGGCCAGCCGATCCGGATCATCGACCTCGCCCGCGACCTCATCCGCCTGTCGTCGCCGAGCGGCGAGAAGGACATCCAGGTCGTCTTCACCGGCCTGCGGCCCGGCGAGAAGCTGGAGGAGACGCTGTTCGGCCCCGATGAGGAGGCGGTCGAGACCGGCGAGCCATTCCTGCTGATTGCGCGCTCCTCGCGACCCGCGCCCGGGCGCGGGGTGATCTGCGACCGAGCGCGAGAGCTCGAGACGCTGGCGAAGGCGGGGGAGGACGAGACGTTGCGGGCTCGGCTCGCTGCGGAGCTCGCGCCATCCACCGCCGCGGAGGCATGACCCTCCTCGTTCTGGCTCTGCAGGTCTGGACGCTTCTCTTCGTCGGCTTCTTCGGCAGCGAGCTGCTCGGCTCGTACCCGGTCCTGCGGATCGCCGCGCAGCTGCTGTTCGTGGCTCCGCTGCTGGTGTGGGCGGCGCTCCGGCTTCGCGGACCCGGGGACCGCCTCGGCTGGGCGGTCCTGGTCGCGCTCGGCGCGCTGCTGCTCGTCTCGTTCTTCAGCGCGGATGTGCAGGGATCCCTTGGATCGGTCGGCCTGGCGCTGGCCTATGCGCTGACCTTCTTCGCCATGCGCGAGCTGGGAACCGTGCCGCGTCTCAGGACGGCGATGGCCATCGCCGCCAGTATCGGGCTCGTCTTCTGGCTGGCGATGACGGCCATCTGGTGGATCCAGGAGAAGGTCGCCTGGGTCTCGGTCTTCGGCAGCATGCCGGACATCGAGTCCGCGCAGGTCTTCATCTGGGGCACCACCAACGTCTTCCCCATCCTGTCGCTGCTGTGCGTCCCACTGCTGCGCTGGCAGCCACCAGGTCCAGGACGGCGCGGCCTGGTCATCGTCTGGGCCGTCGCGTCGGTCGTCGTGATTCCGCTCTCGAACGGCCGCGCCGGGTGGGTTGGCATGGTGGTCGCGCTCGTCGTCTACGACTGGCTCTCGGGGTGGCGGTGGGCGGGTGGCGTTGCGCGGTGGCTTCGGGAACGACGGGCACTGATTCCGGCCGGCGTCGTGGCCCTTCTCGCCCTGGTCGCCGTGACGCAGTACGTCGCGACGCGGTTCGACGCCCTGATGGCGGCGGCGCTCGACGGCCGCGGGCCGATCTGGCAGCAGGCGGTCGCCATCTTCCTGGGCGACCCGCTCACCGGCGGCGGCCCGTCAACCTATCCCTGGCTGCGCCTGACGCATGTCCCGGCCTATACCGATCCGATCCAGGTGCGGCTCGCCCACGACGTCCCGCTGCTGACCCTGGCCGACGGCGGGCTCATCCTTTTCATCGCCTTCGCAAGCCTGCTGATGGTATTCGCCATCGCCGCACGCTCGCATCTGGCCGATGCGCAGCGTCGAACCGCGTTCGCGGTGCTGGTCGGTTTCGCGGCGGCATCCCTGTTCGATGACTTCAGCTCGCTCCCGGCGGTCATGGCGGTGGTCGTGACGCTGGCAGCGTGGACCGTCCCGCCTGAGACGTCCTTGGCACCCGCTGGCCGTCGCCGCTTCCCCTTGGCCGCGGCGCTGGCGGTCGTGGCGGTGGCGGTCGTCATTCCGGTTGTCGGCGTCGATCGCGCACGCGTGGCTGCGGCGGCAGGTCGCGAAGCGGCGGTCCGAGGCGACTGGGAAGCGGCCAGCCAGCAGTTCAGTGAGGCGACCGATGCGTATCCGTCCAATGCCGGCTACTGGCTGGGCCTCGGGCTGGCCCTTTCGGAGCGTGGATCGACGACGGCCAAGCTCGCGTATGAGCAGGCGCGCCTGCTCAGTCCCGGCGATCCGCGACCGTATGGCGCGCTCGCGGCGCTGACCTCGGACCGCGACGGGAAGATCCGCCTCCTGGATGCGGCGGCCCGCCGCACGATCAGCGACCCGCGATATGCCTTCGCCCTCGGCGGTCAACTGGACGCCGCGGGAAGACACGCGGAGGCGATCCAGGCCTACGCCATTGCGGTGATCCTCGACCGGCAGCTGATGCACCAGTTCGGCCCTGACGGCGCCATCGCGGCTGGCGGCGAAGTGCTGGACGAGATCGGTCGCATCGTGGACACGCTCGCGCCGCAGGCCGGTCTCTCGTCGGACGGTGTGCGGTGGGACCTCGACCTCCTCGGCGGTGGGTTCGACCAGAGCCTGGGACTGCCCTGGCAGGCAGTTTCCCTCGCGGCGCACGGCAATGCCGCCGAGGCGCGAGCGGCCGCGGCCGATGCCTTGCGATCGGCTCCGTACGACCGCTCGGCGCTGCGCGCCGCACAGGCCGTGGCGCGGATGACCTGCGATCGGGATCGATACGACGCGCTCACCTCCGTCCTCGGTCCGTTCAGGCCTGAGCTCCCGAGCCAGCTGACGATCGTTCGCGAGCACGTCTATCGCGAGGACGCACTCAGCTCATACGACCCGCCCGACAGCCTGGTGCTGCCCGAGCCGGATCGACCGTGGCCGTGGTCGTTGATCGGGAATCCGCAAGGATGCCCCGACTGGCCGGACGCGCCATGAGCCCGCGTCAACGGCGCCTGCTCGGCACGGCGATCACCATGCTGGCCTGGGGCGGCTTCGTCTTCGCCTGGATCTGGCTCAACGTCAACCAGCGCGACTTCATGCAGGACGCGCGGGTCTACTGGCGCTTTGACTTCGCCAACCTCTACGAGCGAGGCACGGTCGGTGGCCGCGACGCCTATCTCTACTCGCCGGCCTTCGCGCAGCTGTTCGCTCCCTTCGGCATCCTGCCTTGGGAGTGGTTCCGCGGCCTGTGGTCGGCGCTGAACCTGGCGGTGCTGGCCTGGTTGGCCGGCCCGCGGATTGGCATCGTGCTGCTGCTCTTCCCCGGCTCGCCGGTCGCGGACGAGATCAGCACCGGCAACCTGCACCTGCTCATCGCCGCGGCGGCGGTCGTCGGCTTCCGCTACCCGCAGGCGTGGGCGTTCAACCTGCTCACCAAGGTCACGCCAGGCGTCGGGTTGCTGTGGTTCGCGGTCCGCCGCGAATGGCGCGCGCTGGCCCTGGCCGTCGGCGTCACGGCTGCCATCAGCCTCGTCTCGTTCGTGGTCGCCCCGCACCTGTGGTTCGAATGGGCCGATTCGCTGCGCCGCAACTCCGGCGTTCGCATCCCGGCCGACTCGCTGTCAATCACCTGGCCGCTGTGGCTGCGGCTGGGACTGGCGGCGCTGATCGTGATTGCCGGCGCCCTGCGAGGCTGGCGCTGGACGGTGGTGGTCGCCTGCTTCCTCGCCCTTCCCGTTCCCTGGTTCTCCGCGCCGAGCCTGCTAGTCGGGATCATCGCCCTGCTGCGCGGGATCCCGGACCGGCGAGGTGCCGCCGTCGATCCCAACGGCGCCCGAGATTGGCTCAGGAGCAGGGCGTGAGCAGCACCTCGTGGTCGGTCCGCACCTTCTCGCACCACCCGCCTTCGCCCGCCGCTCGCACCAGCGGTGCATCAGGCGGAAGGAGGATGGCCGATGCGCCGTATCGGTCCAGCTTCGACGACCAGTCGGCGGCCGCCTCCCGGATGCTGGAGTAGTCCTCCAGGATCGACTGCGGATACATGTCGTTCCGTCCGTCGACGAAGACGCGGCCGCCGGAGTCGTACAGCCTCGATATGACGTAGCCGGCCCACCCGTATTCGGCGAAGACGTGCGCGCCCGGGTCGGTGCGTGTCAGCTGGTCGACGCCGGCCACGGGCAGGTCTGCCCGCTCGAGCGCCTCGGCGGGCGAGGCGATCTGTGGAGCGATGATGACCACGGCGCCCACGCTGACCGCCGCGGCGGCCACCGCCTCGATCATCCGGCGGCCCAGTGCCTGGTGACGTCGGGGAGTCGGTTTCGGAAGGCGAGCGGTCAGCGCGGCGGCCAGCACCGGCAGCGACCAGATACCGGCGAGCGGCTCGTTGCGCAGTGAGAGCAGGCTCATGGCAACGCCGAGCCAGGCCAGCACCGCCATCCAGCCCGGCGCGCCGCGGCTGCCGACCGCCGCCAGCGCAACGACGAGCAGCAGGAGCCCGATGTTGGCCGGGTCGTGGAAGTTCGGTGACTGCCACTCGACGATGTGCGAGAGACCCCAGTCATCCGGCTCCAGGTAGCGCAGCGGGTAGAGGAGACCGGCGGGGCCGGCCGGCGTGAGCATCGACGCCAGCCCGGCGCCGATCGCGGCCACGACCATCCAGCGCAGCGCCGGCGCCATCGCAGAGCGGCCAACCAGCGTGAACAGCGTGTAGAGCGCCACCACTCCGAGCCCAACGACATACAGCCCGTGGAGGTTGGCCCAGACGACGAAAAGCGGGATGAGCCAGAGCACGCGCTTGGGTCGCGAGGCGTCGATGGTCAGCAGGAAGAGGCTGAGCAGGCCCAGCAGGAGCCATGAGAACGCCTGCGGCCGCACGGTGATGTACGGAAGGAGGACCAGCGCCGCGAGCATGGTCGCCAGCGCGATGGCAACCGTCGACGCGCCCAGCCGCCGTGCGGCCGTGGCGGCCAGCCACAGTGATACAGCCGCTACTCCCGCGAAGACGATGCTCGTCAGCGTGCCACCCAGCGTGCTGACCGACAGGTAGATGAGCACCTCGCCCAGCCACTCGTGCGGCGTCCACGGCTGGCCCGCATAGGTAAAGGAATACGGATCGGCGCTCGGAACGCTGCCGGAGCTCACGATCAGGCGCCCCGTGGTGAGGTGCCAGAAGTAGTCCGCATCGGTCAGGCCGTGCGCCAGCCCGACCAACACCAGGACAACCGTCACGACGGCCAGCACGAGGACGAGCGGAGAGGGCAGCCAGCGAGGCACCGCTGAGCGCGGGACCGATGGGCGCTCGGGCGAGGACATCGGCGCGGAGTCTACCGGGTACCCTGCGGCGGTGAGCAACCGACCGATCGTCCGTGACCTGCTCGTCCTGACGATCGTCGCGCTGCTGCTGCGCGTGGTCGCCGCGCAGCTTGTTCCGTGGCCGCCCTATACCGATCCGGGCTACTACGACATGGTCGCCCAGCAACTGGTGACCGGGCACGGCTTCACCGCGCCGGTCATCTGGAGCTTCCTGGAAGTCGGTTCGCGCATTCCGATCGATCCGTCGTTGCCCGTCGCCTCGAACGGGCACTGGATGCCGCTCACCTCGGTGGTGGCGGCGACCGGGATGGCGCTGTTCGGCCCCGGCTGGCGAGCCGGGCAGGTGCCGTTCGTGCTCCTCAGCACGGCACTGGTGCCGTTCACCTACCTCATCGGCTGGCAGTTCTGGCGTTCTCGCACGGTCGCACTGGGCGGTGGCGTGCTGGCGCTGCTCGGCGGGCCGTTGCTCATCGCCTCGCCGCTGGTTGCGAACTACGCGCTGTTCGGGGTCACGGGCGCGTTGTGCCTATACCTCAGCTGCCGCGCGGTGAGCGTTGACCGGCCGGAGCTCCTGCTGGTGGGCGCCGGGGTCGCGGCCGGGTTGGCGACGTTGACCCGGGTCGACGGCGTGCTCCTGACGGTGGCGCCCGCCGTGGCGTGGGTTCTGATCCTGGACCGGCGGCGATTGGTTGGCGCGCTCGCGTGGGGAGCAGCGAGTGCCGGCGGGTTTGTGCTGGTCCTGACGCCATGGCTGGCCCGCAACGTGGCGACCTTCGGCAGCCCGTTTCCATCTGCCAGCGCGCACATGCTGTGGATCCATTCGTATAACGAGCAGTTCTCGATCGGCCACGACGTGTCGGTCGCCAGCTACCTCGCGTCCACGTCGATGATCGACATCGTCGGATCCCGCCTGGCGGCGTGGGTCGAGCTGCTGGGCCGGACCGCGGTGCTGACCGGCGGCATCTTCCTCATCTTCTTCGTGGGCGGCCTGTGGCTCGCTCGGCGCCGGCGCGACCTGCTGCCGCTTGTCGCCTACTTCGTCGTCATGTTCGTGGTGATGGGCGCGCTGTTCACGTTCCACGGACCGAAGGGCGCGTTCTACCACTCCTCACAGTCGTGGCTTCCGTTCGCCATGCCGATGGCCGTGGCCGCCATTCCGCCTGTCGCCACCGCGGCGGCCCGCTGGTGGCGGTTTCTGGGCCGGCCGGCGACGCATCGGTTCGTGCTGGTCGTCGGGATCGTTGGGGCTGTGGTGCTGTCCCTCGTCGCATCGGCCAGCCTCTACGTGGATTGGGCTGGCTCGCACCGCCTGGACGAAGCTGCCGGCGGCTTCTTCACCTCGCACGACCTGACCGATGCGACCGTCATGTCCGACGACCCCGTCGCCCTCTGGCAGGTGAGCCGGAACCCGGGCGTCGCCTTCCCGTTCGATCCGTATCCGGTAATCGAGCGGGTGATCCGCGCGTACGGCGTTGAGTGGGTCGTCGTGACCCGCCGCGATCCCTCGTTGCCGGATCCGCTCGCGCTGTGGGAGGGAGCCGAATCCGTTGACTCCGAGGGGAACAGCGCCTCGTTCCTCGAGTCGGATCCGAGGTTCGAGGCGCCCGGCGTGCGCGTTTACCGAGTCGTGCCGTGACCATTCCGCGCGATACCAATACCGTTGGTGCAAAGCGGAACTTTTGAGCCCGAGCGGCACGCGGACGGGCTCGATTCCCTCGTCCCACCGATGGTGTTGGTGAGAAGCCGAAAGGCAGTTCGGCGGCAGCGGAACACACTCGACGCCCGGCACGCGCAAGCGTGGACCGCGCTCCCTCTAGTACTTTCGGCGCGCGAAGTACTGTTGACCGCCCGCACAATGCCCGCCGAGCATGGGCGCGAGGTCAGGTACTAGATCTGACCCGGTACTCGCGAGAGGAATCGGCTTGGCAGGTCCCGGCACCGGCAATCCATCGGTCAGTCTGGAGCGCGTCTACGACCAGGCGGGCGACAGTGTCCGGCGCGACACGCGCCGGGTGCACGAGCTGGTGGAGCGCTACCGCGAACAGTACCGGCATCGGCTCGAGGACTGGATGCAGCTGCGCGCGCGGCTCGACCAGCGCTCCCCGAACCGACCGGGCGCGACCGATGCGCTGCGCGGCGAGCACGAGCAGCTGGGTCGCGAGGTCGCCATCCTGCGCGGCCGGCTCAAGCGGCTCGACGTCGCCGAGCGCCAGCTGGATCTTCTCTGCAAGTACCTGGCAGACCCGGACCCGTCCGTCCCGGAACCGACGCTGAGCGATGCCGACGAATCGCCGGCCGCGCTCCAGCTGCGGGTCATCCAGGCCCAGGAAGGGGAGCGCCAACGCCTGGCCGAGGAGATCCATGACGGACCTGCCCAGGTGCTGACCAACGCCATCTTCCAGGTGGAGTACCTCGACCGCGTCCTGTCCGACGTGCCGCGCACCGCCAAGGCCGAGCTCGGCTTCCTGCGGACCATGCTGCGCGACGGCCTCGACGAGGTACGGGCCTTCATCAGCAGCCTGCGCCCGCCGGTCGTCGACGTCGGGCTGGCCCAGGCGCTGGCCGATCAGGCCGCCGACTTCCAGGCCCGCAACGGGATCGCCGTGCAGGTCAACGTCAACGGCGTCGACGCCCGGCTCAATCCACAACAGAAAGCATCGGTCCTGCGGATCGCGCAGGAGGCCCTGCAGAACGTGCGCAAGCATGCCGCCGCCACCGAGGTGTGTATCGGTCTTGAGGGCGATCAATTGACCATCGTCGACAACGGGCGTGGCTTCGACGTGATGCGCCTCGCATCCGGCGCCAGCCGCAACTTCGGCCTGCAGTTCATGCGCGAGCGCGCCGAGCTGCTGGGCTCCCAGCTTCAAATCGAGTCGCGGCAGGGAGAGGGGACGCGAATCCTGCTCTCGCTGCCTGCCAAGAAAGCATGAACCGAGCAACCCGAGCAACCCGAGTCATGAAGGAGCAGATGGAGGAGCGCATGGAAACCCAGGTAGAGGAACGACGTCGCGGCGGTGATCGACGGGCGTCCGGCAAGGCGCGGATCGTGATCGTCGACGGCCACACGCTGTTCCGTCGCGGCGTCCGCAACATCCTGGAGCTCGAGAACGACATGGAGGTCGTTGGTGAGGCCGGCAACGGGCGGGAAGCCTTGGCAGTCGTCGAGGAGCTGACCCCCGAGGTGGTCCTCATGGATCTCGGGCTACCCGCGCCGAACGGGATCGAGACGACGCAGCGCCTCAAGCGCGAGCTGCCGCATACCGGCGTCATCGTGCTGGCCAACAACGACGACGAGGATCAGCTGTTCGATGCCATCAAGGCCGGCGCCGCCGCCTACGTCCTGAAGGACATCGATCCGACCGACCTGATCGGCATCATCCGCCGCGTCCGGTCGGGCGAGTACCTCATCAACGACAAGGTCTTCAGCAAGCCCGCCGTCGCCTCGCGCGTCCTCAAGGAGTTCCGCGAGCTGGCCGTCTACGGCAACGACGCGCAGCCGATCTTCGCGCCGCTGTCACCCCGCGAGGTCGAGATCCTGGACAACATCGCCCAGGGAATGACCAACAAGCAGGTGGCCTACGCGCTGTCGATCAGCGAGCAGACCGTCAAGAACCACATGAGCTCGATCCTGCGCAAGCTGTCGGTCAACGACCGCACCCAGGCCGTGGTCTACGCCATGCGCCAAGGCTGGATCAAGATCCCCGAGGACTGACCGCCGCAAGTCCCGCAAGGATGAGTACTGGAGTGCCATGGTGAGAGATCGCAGGGCTCCGTAGCCTGCAGGCAAGTCGTCCAAGGGTATCCGCGGGCGGCGTCATCCCAACGAGGGAAGGGCCTCCAAGCCTGACCCTCGGGTCTCCTCCTCCGGTGCGGGAGCCGTGTCGCAGCAGACACGGCTCCCTTCCTCTCCCGTCACAGGCGACCGATGCGACAGGATCTTGAGAGGGACAGAGTGGTTGGGAACCTTGACAAACGGGGCGGTCCGAACCACAGTACGCTCCCGGCAAGTGTCGGATAGGACCATGAGGCCATACACGACCTCTGCAGCGTTCCGTACGCTGCCCGCAAATCTTCGAGGAAAGGAGGTTTTGCCAATATGCTTCAGTTCGTCGGTTCTTACATCAGCACTCTTCTCTCAAAGTTCCGTAACGACGACGAGGAAGGCCAGACCCTGGTTGAGTACGGGCTTCTGCTCGCCCTCATCGCGATCATCGTGATCGTGGCCCTGATCTTCCTTGGCCCGATCGTGAGCCGGATCTTCCAGAACGTCGGCACCAGCCTGCAGGTCTAACCTCAGGTCGTTTCGACACCACAGAGCCCCGCGTCAACTCGGCGCGGGGCTCTGTCATGCCCGGGTCGTGTCGGGCATTTCTGGGCGCCGGGTAGTACTTCGGCATAGCCCACAAGTCCGCTCGAACGCTGCTGGACACTGCACCTAGACTGTTGACCGCAGTCACAACGGCTGCATCATTCCCTGGCCTTATCGACCACCCATTCCGAGCTCTAAGGGGTACATCTGTGAAGCGGTCTAATCGCCTGGTGATCCTGGTTGGTGTGCTGCTCGCCGTCCTCGCGTTCATCGCGATTGTTGTCTTCTTGAACCAGGGGCCGGGCGCTCCGCAGCAGGAAGTGCAGGCCACCGTCCTGGTCGCCAAGGAAGACATCGCGATCGGGCAGCCGGTCACGCCTGACATGGTGCAGACGAAGCTCGTCCCGCCGACCGGCGTCTCGGGTACCGCCCTCACCGATCCCTCGCAGGTCGGCGGCCGTCCCGCCGTTGTGGCCGTTCCGGCTGGGGCCCAGGTGAGCAAGGAAACGTTCGGCGAAGGACTGCTCGTCGTGAATATCCCCGGGCAGCTGAAGCCCGGCGAGAAGGCCGTGACGCTGCAGCTCGACCGCACGACCGGCGCCGACTTCCTGGTGAAGCCAGGGGACGTGATCGACGTTGTCATCGCTCAGGACGTGCAAGTCCTGCAGCCGTCGTCCGACTCAACCGCTCAGAATCCGCGTTTCGAGCCGGTCACCGGGCTGTCGGCCGCGCGCACCGTGAAGACGGTGCTCCAGAACAAGCGCGTGCTGTACGTGAGCCAGTCGCGGGCTACCCAGACCGCGGCAACGCCAAGTCCGGGAGCAGAGCAGCCCGCTGCCGCTCAGCCGCAGTTGACCGATACCGTGCTGATCGTCTTCGCCGGCACCGACCAGGACGCCGAGCTGATCAAGTTCGCTCAGCGCGATGCGGTCGAGGCATCCGGGGCTCGCCTGTTCTCGGTCACGATCCGCGCGACCCAGGACACGGATAACGAGCGCACGACCGGTATCACCATCGACCGCCTGGTCGACGACTATGGCCTCCCGGTGCCGGGCATCGTGGAGCAGGTCGGCGGCGGTAAGACCAAGCCCGGTCGCTGAGCACCCCTGACGCTGGAGTCCTGACCGTGATCAAGGTCCTGATCGTCGACGACATCCCCGAGACGCGTGACCACTTGACCAAGCTCCTCGCCACCGAGCAGGAGATCGACGTGGTGGCCACCGCCGGCTCCGGGGAGGAGGCGATCAGGCTCGCCATGGAGGTGCGCCCCGACGTCATCGTCATGGACATCAACATGCCGGGCATGGATGGGGTGGCCGCCGCCGAGTTCATCTCGCAGCGGCTGCCCACCTCGCCGATCATCATGATGAGCGTCCACGGCGAGGCCGAGCAGCTCCGTCGCGCCATTGCGGCCGGGGCTCGCGAGTTCCTCGTCAAGCCGTTCTCGGCCGATGAGTTCAGCACCACCATCCACAGCGTCTTCGGCAAGGAGCTGGCGCGCCGCGAGCAGCTGCAGGTCGTCATTCCGCCCACCCCGGGCGGCCAGTCCGAGAACATCGAGGACCATCAGGTCATCGCCATGTTCTCGCCGAAGGGCGGCGCCGGCCGAACGACGATCGCCACCAACCTGGCGCTGGCCATTCAGCGCGAGACGAAGAGCCGGGTGTGCCTGATCGACGCGAACCTGCAGTTCGGCGACATCGGTGTATTGCTCAACCTCAACCCCAAGAACCGCTCGATGCTCGACGCGGTCGAAGGTGGCGAGCCGGATGCGGACATCATCAATTCGGTGGTGATCGACCATTCCACGGGAATCCGGGTGCTGCTCGCGCCTCCGGCGCCTGAGGGAGCGGACCTCGTGACTCCCGCCTACCTGCGGAAGATGGTCGATCAGCTCCGAGTCAACCACGACTACGTCATCGTCGACCTGCCTGCGGCGCTGACCGACCACAGCCTGGGGGTCATGGACGCGGCCGATCAGATCGTAGTGCTCTCCGCTCTCGAGATCACCACCATCAAGAACGTCCGCCTGTTCCTGGAGGTTGCCGACCAACTCGAGTACGATCGGTCGAAGATTCGTCTCGTGATCAACCGCTCCGACACTGCCCAGGGGATCCGGATCGGCGACGTGGAGGCTTCCATCCGCCGCTCGATCGACGGCACCATCGTTTCCGATGGCCGCCTTGCCGTGCTCGCGGTGAATCGCGGCGTTCCGTTCGTCGTATCCCACCCGGATAGCGCGCTGTCGCGCGATATCGCCAAGCTCGCTCGTACGCTCGCGGGAGAGCCCGCCGCCAACAAGTCCACAGAGAAGTCAGCCAAGCGCGGACTCTTCGCACGCCGCTAAGGGGAAGGAACTCACCATGTCATTGCTGAAGCGAATCGAGCGAGTCAACCGACCCGCTGGAGAAGGGGAGCCCGAGACGCCGTCGTCGTCGCCCAACGTGCCGGCCACGACGACGCCGACTGCTCCCGCCGGACCGCCCTCGCCGCCCGCCGGCAACGGCGCGCGTCCGCCGATCGCGGCTGCGCCATCGGCTCCGACGACGACCAGCCGGCCGTTCCTGGGCAACCTTCCCGCGCGCGAGTCGTTCCGCGAGGCCAAGTTCCGTGTCCAGAACCGCCTGATCAACGAGCTCGACCCGAAGCTCGACCTGACCAACCAGGTCGAGGTGCGTCGCCAGATCGAGGACCTCTTCGGCAAGATCGCCGACGAGGAGGGTCTGGCCCTGACCCGCGCCGAGCGGGTGCGGATGCTCGAGCAGATCACCGACGAGATCCTCGGCCTCGGGCCGCTCGAGCCGCTGCTCCGTGACGAGACCCTCACCGAAGTGATGGTCAACGGACCACAGCAGGTCTACGTCGAGCGCGAAGGCCGCCTGGAGCTGACCAACGTCACGTTCCAGAACGACGAGCACGTGATGAAGATCATCCAGCGCATCATTGCGCCGATCGGACGTCGCGTCGACGAGTCGAGCCCCATGGTCGACGCCCGCCTGGCAGATGGTTCCCGCGTGAACGCGATCATTCCGCCGCTCTCGCTGGTCGGCCCGGTCATCACCATTCGAAAGTTCAGCGCCACGCCATACACCGTCGAGGACCTGATCCGATTCGGGACCGCGACGCCGGAGATGTTCGAGTTCCTGGAAGCCTGCGTGAAGGCCCGCCTCAACATCTTCGTTGCCGGCGGCACCGGCTCGGGCAAGACGACGATGCTGAACATCCTCTCCTCGTTCATCCCCGACGACGAGCGGATCGTCACCATCGAGGACGCCGCCGAGCTCCAGCTGCGCCAGGAGCACGTCGTGACCCTGGAGGCACGGCCGGCCAACATCGAAGGCAAGGGTGCCGTCCCCATTCGCGAGCTCGTCCGCAACGCCCTGCGCATGCGCCCCGACCGGATCGTGGTCGGAGAGTGCCGTTCCGCAGAGGCGCTCGACATGCTGCAGGCCATGAACACCGGCCATGACGGCTCGATGTCGACCGGCCACGCCAACACCCCGCGCGACATGCTCGCTCGTCTCGAGACGATGGTGCTCATGGCCGGCATGGACCTGCCATTGCGCGCCATCCGTGAGCAGATCGCATCGGCCGTCGACCTGATCGTCCACCAGAACCGCCTCAAGGATGGCTCGCGCAAGATCGTGAACATCACCGAGGTCCAGGGCATGGAAGGCGACGTCATCGTCATGCAGGACATTTTCGTGTTCGAGCAGACGGGCGTGGTCGAGGGCAAGATCCAGGGGCGGCTGAAGCCGACCGGCATCCGGCCCAAGTTCGTCGAGAAGTTCGAGGTGGCGGGGATCCATCTGCCGCCGAACGTCTTCGGTTCTCCGTTCTAGTCACCGAGGAGCCAAATCCCAGATGCTGCCAATCGTCATCGCCGGCCTTTCCGCAGGCGCGGTCCTGCTGATCGCGATCGGCATCGCCATGAGCGGTGGCGGTGGCGGCGCCGTGTCGTCACGCCTCGAGCGGTACGCGTCGGCGAACGCCGGGGAGCCCTCCAGCGGGGGTGACGAGGACCGCGAGTCTGCGGTCGTTGCCGGCCTGAGTCGCGTCATCGAGCGGCAGGACATGTCGGCTCGGCTCAGCACCGAACTGGCCCGCGCGGACATGAAGCTGAAGCCGGCGGAATTCATCCTGATGTGGATCGCGTCGCCATTCGCGTTCGCGGCCGGTGCGTTCGTGCTGAGCTTCGTGTTCGCTGGCCTCCGTAATCCGATCGCCCTTGCTCTCGCGTTCCTGATCGGTGCCTACTTCCCCCGCTTCTACCTGCGATATCGCCAGAACAAGCGGGTCAAGGAGTTCGGTACACAGCTGCCCGACA
Organism: Steroidobacteraceae bacterium; assembly: GCA_025935615.1. GTDB lineage: Bacteria > Chloroflexota > Limnocylindria > QHBO01 > QHBO01 > JAICUY01. The sequence continues at coordinate 18,607 of JAICUY010000011.1, read as the reverse complement.
CCATCACCCTGCTCGCCAACTCGCTGCGCGCGGGATCTTCGTTCCTTCAGGGCGTCGAGCTGGTGACCCGCGAAGCTCGGCCCCCGATCAGCACCGAGTTCGAACGCGTGGTGCGCGAGATGAGTCTGGGCGTCGCACTCCAGCCTGCCCTCAACAACATGTCTCGTCGGGTGAAGTCCGAAGATCTCGAGCTGATGGTCACCGCGATCAATATCCAGAGCCAGGTCGGCGGCAATCTCGCCACCGTGCTCGACTCGATCGCGTTCACGATTCGCGAGCGGATCCGGATCCAGGGGGAGATCCAGACACTGACCGCCATGCAGCGCTACAGCGGCTACGTCATCACGCTGCTGCCGGTGGGCCTCGCAGGGATCCTGTTCCTCATCAGCCCGTCGTACATCGGGGCAATGATCAACAAGCCACCCGAGATGTTCGGGCTTCCGATGGGTATCGTCTTCTTCATTGTCGGCTTGATCAGCATGGGCATCGGGTACCTGCTCATCCGCCGCATCGTCGACATCAAGGTGTAAGCCAGTCATGCCTCCACAGATCCTGATCGCCGTTCTCGCCTCGCTTGCGGTCCTGCTCATCACATTCGGCATCGCCGCGCGTCCAGGCAAGGACGCGGTGCAGGCTCGGCTCGAACAGCTCGTCGTCCAGCCCAAGACGCTCGAGGAGTACGAGCTCGGCCAGCCGTTCTTCGAGCGCACGCTTCGTCCCGTCATCAAGCGACTCTCCAAGGTCGGCCGTCGCGGCGACCAGGGTGGGATCATCGCGCGGACGGATGCCAAGCTCGAAAAGGCTGGCTACCCGGGCGGCCTGCGAGGCGCCGACTGGATGGGCGTCAAGATCCTCTCGGCAATCGTCTTCGGCGTGCTCTTCTTCCTGCTGCTGTCGCTCATCGCCGGAGTGCAGGGCGGTCTCTTCTTTGGCCTGATCGGGCTGCCGATCGGATTCATGGCGCCCGAGTTCTGGCTCGGCCGCAAGATCCGCGGACGGGCCTTCGAGATGGTCCTGCAGCTGCCCGACGCACTCGACCTGCTGACGATCTCGGTCGAAGCCGGCCTCGGCTTCGACGCGGCGCTCGCAAAGGTGGTCGAAAAGATGGAAGGGCCGCTCGTCGAGGAGTTCCGCCAGGCACTGGCCGAGGTCCGGATGGGACGCACCCGGCGCGACGCACTGCGCGACGTCGCCACGCGCTCGGATGCCCAGCCGATCTCGAACTTCATCGGCGCCATCGTCCAGGCTGAGCAGCTCGGCGTTCCTATCGCCAAGGTGCTCCAGATCCAGTCGCAGCAGCTGCGTATCGAGCGCCGCCAGCGGGCTGAGGAGGCCGCAGCGAAGGCACCCGTCAAGATGCTGTTCCCGATGGTAGGCTGCATCTTCCCGACGATCTTCATCGTGATTCTCGGTCCGGCCGTGGTGACCGTCATGGGTGGCGGCGTCGGGGGCGGCATTTGAGGTGATGCCCCATCTTCGACCGGGGATCCTGCTGGTCGATGATGACGCGACACTTCTATCGGTCCTTGCGCGCCGGCTGACGCGGGAGGGGTACGAGGTTCGGACCGCTCCTTCAGGAGCGAGTGCCCTCACCGCGCTCGAACGCAGCTGGCCCAGCCTGCTGGTCGTCGACCTCATGATGCCGGGCATGGACGGCTGGGAACTGTGCCGGCGGGTGAAGCGCATCGCCGACCTGCCGATCATCGTGCTGTCGGCGGTCTCCGAGGACACCTCCAAGGTCCGCGCCCTCGAGGACTATGCCGAGGACTACATCACCAAGCCGTTCAACCCGGACGAGCTCGTCGCCCGCGTGCAGCGCGTCATGCGCCGGGTGCGTGTCGGACGGCCGCAGATCAACCTCGACGACGGCGAGCTGGAGATCGACCTGGCCGCGAAACGCGTCGTGACACCGGCCGGCTCGTCGCCGTTGACCCCTACCGAGATTCGGCTGCTCCAGGTTCTGATCGGGTCCATCGACCACGTCGTCCCGACCGAGACGCTGCTCGACCGCGTCTGGTCGGACGCAGACGGTGCTGACCCGTCGTACGTGTGGGTCAGCATCCGGCGCCTTCGCCGCAAGGTCGAGCTCGACCCCGATCATCCACGCTACCTGTTGACTGAGCGGGGGATCGGCTACCGCCTCGTCTCGGCCGCGACGACCGCGCAGCCGGCCTGACAATGGACGGCGGTCGCCTGGCGCTGCGCCTGCTGGCGCTGTTGCTGGTCGCCGTCGTCCCGGTCCTCGTCGTATTCGCCGTCGTCATGTTCGTCGCCGGCGACTGGGTGGCCCAGGCGGGCGTGGGGTCAGCCCTCCTGTTGGTCACACTTGCCGCGTTGATCTGGATCGGAATCCTGACGGTGGCCGGTTCGCGCCGGCTGGGCGATGACCTGCGCACCATGGTTCGGCTCGCGGAGCGCGGCCGGCGCACTCGGGAGGCAGATTCCGGTGGCGGCGGTGAAGCCCAGCGCCGGATGGCGGCAGCGCTCGACGAACGCAACCGGCAGATCGCCTCACTGGCATCCGAAGTACGGCAGGTCGCGATTGGAGCCGATGCGGGCATGGTCGCCCGCTCGATCGTTGCCGCCGCTCGCGCGGCAACCGGCGACGCGACCTGGAGCCTGGCCGTCCTTCACGTCGCCGAAAGTGTGGCCCTGGTCCCCGGCGTCTACGTACCCGAACGCGACGAACCCGCGCCCCTCGAGGAGGTGCATCGCTGGGCATCCGTCGCGTCGGCGGGCGACAAGACGACGAGTGACGTGCGTCAGATCGAGGGCCCGTGGGGCGGTTTCCTGGTAATCGATCTCGCGGGGGGTGAGGACGTGACTGCGATGCTGCTCGCGCCATGGGAGGGCCGCGCTGAGCCGTCGACCGCAGATCGCAACGTCTACAGCCTGCTCGGCCAGCACGTCGGCAATGCGCTCGAGCACGCGCTGCTCTACGCACGCGTTCGTTCGCAGGCCGATGAGCTGCATCGCCTGGCGGAGGTCCAGCGCGACTTCCTGCGCGGGGTGACGCATGACCTGCAGACGCCCCTTACCAGCATCGGCGCCATCGCCGGTGAGTTCAGCGCGCGGGCGGACCTGGATGCTGCCGGCCGCGCCGATCTCGAGGTCATCCAGCACCAGGCCGATCGCTTGCGTCGCATGGTTGGACAGCTGCTGGCGGTCACCCGGCTGGATGCCGGCGCTCTCGTCGCCCGCCAGGACGTCTTCCGAGCCGAGCCGATCGTTCGGCGGACATGGCGGGCTCTCGTGTCGGACACGCGAGAGCTGAAGCTCGAGTCGGATGAGCCGTTGATCGTCGCCGATCCGGACCGCGTGGAGCAGATCGTGTGGGCGCTGCTCGACAACGCACTGAAGTACGGCCAAGGCAGTGAGATCCGAGTCGGGATCGAGAGCCATCGGCGAGACGCCGAAGATCGGCGCCTGCGGGCGGATGCCGTCCCGAGCGATCTGGTCGCCGAGCTGTGGGTCAGCGACGAGGGGTTCGGCATGGACGCCGAGGCGCTGTCACACGCGTTCGAGCAGTTCTACCGCTCGGCCGCGGCGCGCGATGCGGCACCGGATGGAAGCGGCATCGGTCTGTATGCTGCCCGAGGATTGGCCAGGATCATGGGCGGCTCGATGGCGGTCGAGAGCAAGCAGGGCGTCGGAACCACGTTCCGCGTCTTCCTGCCTGCGGAGCCGCGCGAGGCAGAGGGCGAATTGATCAACGAATCGGCGGCGGCGATCGAGTGAGGCGAACGAAGGTACTACCGACCGCCCACGCTCGTTCACTTAGCCTGCAAGGCGACGCGTAAGGTGCCTTTCCTAGCATGCAGGCCTTCGTAGCAGGTAGCTGCCATCCATGAACAAGCGAATCCTGAGCCGAGATGAGCGCGGACAAGCGCTCGTCGAGTTCGCACTCATCCTTCCCATCGCCCTGCTCATTCTCATGGGCATCATCCAGTTCGGCCTGCTCTTCTCGGGCCAGATCGGCGTGATCAATGCCGTCCGGGAAGCGACCCGGTATGGCTCCACATCGCCCGTCAGTGACGCGTCTGGCGCGTCCGGCGCCGGCGCCAAGGTATGCAACTACCTGCTCGGCACGGCATCGACCACTCCGAATGCCATGAGCCGCGTTCCGGGCTACTCGCTCTCCAACGTCAAGCAGTCGGGGGCGACATACGTGACCTACGAGTCATATTCGGATCCGCACGACTCAACCCCGACCTACTCGGTCCGCATGACGGTCCACATCGAGTATCAGCACCCGCTCCTCATTCCCATCGTCAGCAACATCATCGATGGGCTCGACGGGGCCAGCGACAGCAAGTTCCAGCTCGGCGCAACCGAAGCGATGCGCGTAGAGAACCCGCTGCTGACGACGAACCCGTCGCTCAGCCAGACGGTGAACTGCTGATGTTCGGCCGCCTTCGCCGACGGTTCGGCTCTGCGCCGAGCCGCCATGCCCGTGACGGACGCGGGCAGATCCTGGTCATCTTCGCATTCGGCCTGATCGCCTTCCTCGGCTTTGCAGCGCTCACCGTCGATGTCGGCGCGCTCTACGTCGCGCGCCGCGACTACCAGAACGCGACCGATGCGGCCGCCCTGGCTGGCGCCAACTACCTGACACGTCCGCTCGGGGATCCGTGCGCAGACGGCGGCGGGTCCACCGACAAGTGGACCTGCGCCCGCACCGCTGCCTGGAACTACCTGAACGATCACCTCAATCTGGGGCTGACCGCCGCGGACATCAGCGGCTATGCGGCGAGCAATACCGGAGCCGCAGGGCAGGCCGCGCCAGCGACCAGTACGGATCCATACACCGTCTGGGTCTCGACCCCGCCCAATGGTGCCGGCTCGGCATCCTCGATGAGCACGGTCGGCACGTCCAACAGCGTCCTGTTCGTGCGCGTCGACAAGCGCCGCGACACCTTCTTCGGCAAGATCTTCGTCCCCAACGGCTTCACGGTGTCCGCATGGTCGACGGCTGGAATCTTCCCCAACCGCTTCGCGGTGATTACCCTGCGCCGTGGCCAGGGCGGGTCCGACATCGATTCGGGTCCGTCAAACACGAAGGACATCAAGATCGCCGGTTCAGGGTCGACCCTCACGGTGATCGACGGCGACGTGGGCGGCAACTACGGCATGACCATGCCCGGCTCGGGCTCACGGCTGAAGGTCATGAGCTCCAGCGCAGCCGACGAAGCAAACGTCTACCTGATCGACTATGTCTCGTGCGGCAGCTCCTGCTGGTCACCGGGACAGATCGTCGACGGCAGCAACAACCCGATCAGCGCGAAGAAGCTGCCCTCGTTCGTCAATGACCCGAACTACGCGCCGATTCCCAATGACACAGGAGCATGGCCGACCTCGTTCATCAACAACTCGGCCTTCCCCGACGTGCCGAATGGTGATACGGCAGGTGCGCCCTTCAGTGGGTCGCCGCCTGACATCAACATCAACACCGGAACGGTGAACAGCTCGGGCAAGTGCGTCGGATCCGATGGAACCATCGCCACAGCGCCAATGCTCGGGCCGGGGACCTACCGCAACATCACAGTCCAGAACGGCTCCTGTGTCGTACTCGATCCCATCCGCTCGCACTCCAACCCGAACAGCCCGGGCGGTGGAACCGCAACGTTCATCGGATCGAACCAGCAGCCCGGTGTGTTCTACGTGACCGATACGGTTGATGTCCGCAACAGTGCGCTGATTGTCGGCGACGGCGTGACCGTCGTGATCCGGCCAAAGTCGGGCGGTGGTGGCGCCCAGTTCTCGCCCGGCAGCGGCGGCGTCATGGACCTGAACCGCGGTCTGGGTAACATCGACACCGCCGGAGACGACCTCAAGCTCGGCGGTTGGACGACCAAGGGCACCCGCCCTTACGCGTTCAACGGGTCGAAGTGGGTGTACCAGGCTGGGCAGGAATCGAACCCCACGCTGTACGGCGTCGGCATCGCGCTGTACGTGCTGAAGCCTGATCAGGTCGGCTACGCCCAAATCGACACCACCGTCATCCAGGTCAATTCCGGCGCCGGCTTGTCATGGCAGGGCGTCACGTATGCGCCTCATGACAACGTCTCCATCGCCGGTCAGCCAAATCATGCGGGCGTTGGCCAACTCATCGCGTGGACGTTCACGTTCAACGGCGGTACGAATGTGACGCAGACGTTCGACGGTCCGGGGGACGGGTTCCCGTATCTGATCGAGCCGTGTGTCCTGACAGCAGGGTCGTGCTCGTAGGTTCTCGGTGACGTACCGCGACGTCCACGTCCATAACGTGAGTCGCGATACGGAGGTTGCCGTCACCTGCAAGATTGCCCAGGGACTCCGTGAACGGGTCCTTGGGCTTCATCTTCTTCCGCGGTTGCAGCCCGGAGAAGGACTGCTCCTGCCCGGGGCGACGACCATCGACACCACGTTCATGGGCTATCCCATCGACCTCGTCTTCCTCGATCGCTCACGGCGCGTGACGCGGGTGGTGCCGGATCTGGTTCCTTGGCGAATGGTGGTCCGCACCTTCGGCGGCCGGGACTGCCTGGAGCTGCCGGCCGGGGCCGCAGCGGCGTCCGGAACGGTCGCAGGCGATGTGCTGGCCTTCGAAGACCTCCCCAGCCCCTAAGCCGATAAGCCAGCGGTAAGCGGCCGGTAAGGGGTGCTCTGGCAGCCTTTACGGCATGGCCCTGCTCGATCTGCTGCTGCCACCCGCGTGCGCCGGCTGTGGCCGGTCCGGCGACCTCGTCTGTGCACGCTGCCTGCGACGACTGCGCCCGCCGGCCGATCCCGTCGACCGCTTCTACGCTGCCGATGCTGGAACGCTGATCGGCGACGCGCTCGCGCTCGCGCTGGCTGCCTTCGCCTACGAGCCCACGCTGCGCCGAATCCTGCAGCGCCTGAAGTACATGGGCGCCTCGCGCCTGGCCCGACCACTGGCCGATGCGGCCGCGCCTGCACTGCGCACCCTGCTGCGCCTCAGCGGGCCGGCCCTCCTGATCCCCGTGCCGGTGCACGTGGAACGGCAGCGAGAGCGCGGCTACAACCAGGCGGAGCTGCTGGCCCGAGAGCTGGCGCGCTGCACCTCGACCCGCGCCGGAACGCTGCTGGTGCGGCAGGTGGCGACCACCAAGCAGCATCGGCTCGACCGGGCAGGGCGGCTGCGGAACCTGCGCGGCGCCTTCGCGGTCAACGCCGCCGCACGTCCGCCTCCGACGGTCATCGTGGTCGACGACATCCTGACGACGTCCGCGACGCTGGAGACGTGCGCATCGGTCCTGCGCGAGGCAGGCGTGATGCATGTGTACGGCTTTGCCATCGGCCGAGAGGTGTGAGTGACCCTGTTCACGGCCGGTGCTACGGTATGGAGACCAGCCGCAGCGGAGGATCGGACGTGAAGACCAACGTCAAGGCCCGGAACCTCGAGCTCAGCGATCGCCTGCGAGCGGACATCGAGAAGAAGCTGCGCCGGCTCGACCGGATCTCGCATCCGGACGCCGAGGCGACGGTCGAGCTGATCGCCAACGCCTCGCGGGCCAACGACCAGTCTCACGTCGCCGAGGTGACGCTGCGCAACGACGGCGAGGTGGTGCGCTCACAATCGGCCGGCTCCAACCCGATCGCCGCCCTCGACGCGCTGCTCGACAAGCTGGAGCGCCAGGTGGTGCGCAGCAAGGAGCGACCGCGCAGCGGTCGCGGTCGCACCGCCGAGGCGACCCAGGCCATCACCGCGCGCGAGGCGCTGGGCAGCGTGGCTGGGCCCGACGAGCAGGAGGAGACGCGTCCCGAGATCGTGAAGCTCAAGCGCTTCGACATGGTGCCGATGTTCGAGGAGGACGCCATCGACCGCATGGAGGAGCTGGGCCACGCGTTCTTCGTCTTCCTCAACGCCGACAGCGAGACGATCAACGTCCTGTATCGGCGCAACGACGGGAGCTATGGGCTGATCGAGCCGGTCCTCGACGACCGGCGGCGCGGGCGCTGACCGGCCTGCGTCCGCTGTTCGCCGTCAGGCGGCGGCGAATCCGGGAACGACCATCGGCAGGACGAGCAGCGCGGCGACGATCACGATCATCGACACGAAGAAGACGAGCAGCGCGATCGTCAGCAGGTCGGCTCGGGACTCCATGGCGCGCACGGTAGCACGCGTGCCCCGCCGGCGACTCACCTGGCCCGCCGATGCGCCGCGTGTCGGCATCCATCTCGGCGTGCACACCGGGCTGCTCAAGGCGGCGCAGCGCGCCCGGACGATCGGTGCCACGGCGCTGCAGATCTTCAGCGACAACCCGACCGCCTGGCGACGGCGGCCGGAGCCGCCCAAGGACGCCGACCGGTTCATCGGCTACTGCGGCGTGGAGGGAATCCATCCGGTCGTCATCCACGCAAGCTATCTCATCAACCTGGGCGGCGGCGCCGAGCCGTTCGCCACCCAGTCGCGCGAGGGCCTGCTGTACGAGATGCGCCGGGCACCGCAGTGGGGTGCCAGCATCGTCAACACGCACATCGGGTCGCACCGCGGAATGGGCCACCGAGAAGGGATCGCACGGATCGTGGCCAACGTGGAGCATGTGCTCGACGAGAGCGAGCGAGTCACCCTCGCCCTCGAGAACTCGGCCGGCGGCGGCGACACGATCGGCGCCAGCATCGAGGAGCTGGCGACGCTCCTGGAGCGGACGCGGCACGGAGCGAACCGCCTGGCCTTCTGCCTCGACACCGCTCACCTGTGGGGCGCGGGATACGGCATCTCGCCCGCCTATGGCGTCGACCAGGTCATCAGCCGCTTCGACGAGCTGATCGGGCTCGACCGCCTGAAGCTCATCCACCTCAACGACTCGCGCTCGCAGCGCGGCTCGCGCAATGACCGGCATGAGCACGTCGGAGCTGGACAGATCGGGCCAAGCGGCATGGCTGCGCTGCTGCGCGATCCGCGGCTGCGGCACACGACCTTCGTGATGGAGACGCCCGGTGTCGAAGAGGGCTACGACGCGGTCAACCTGCGTCGGGCGTGGTTGCTGTACCAGGGCGCGACAGAGCTGCCGCTGCTGCCCCCCAGGGCGTTCAAGCTCAACCGGCGCGCGGTGCGCGGGCAGCGACCGAAGCGGGCGGCAATGCCCGCATCGGCGGCGTCGGCCGTATCGGTCAGGAAGACGGAGGAGCAGGAGGCGGCGGGCTAGGCGCCGCGGCGGTAGTCCTTGAGGCTGCTGTGCGAGCCGAAGCCGTTGGTCTCGGGAGAGCGCACGCGGCGCGCACGGACGCTGATATACGCCTGCATCAGCTCACGGACGTCTGCCTCGGTGAGTGCCTCGTCACCACGCAGGGCGTATTCGACGCGCGTGGTGGGCAGCACGTGGCGCTGCGCCAGGCTGGCGAAATACGCCGGACCTTCGGACTCGTCGCTGATCTCACGCAGCCCGCGGGCAAGCTTGGTGGCCGTTCCGAGCGACGGCATGCGGTCGCCCTTGATGAGTCGGGAGATGGTCGAGTGGTCGACCCCCGACTGCAGCGCAAGCTGGCGCTGGCTCATCTTCTTTTCCTTCAGCTGGCCTCGCAGCCAGCTGTTGAAGGATCGCGGCGGCTGAAGCGTCATTCGGCGCCTTTCGTAGGTCATACGCCACCGATGCGACTCGGGCCGGTGGTGCGTACGAGCAACCGCAGCATCGCAGCCACCCCCCGCGCGCTCAATGGGACGAAGGTACCTAAGCCTGGGCCGATGGCGGCGCGTCGCTCGTGACACGCTTGGGCACAGCGATACCGTGCGCGCGGCGCACCTTATCGGACGTCACGTACAACGCACCGCCGATGACAATTACGCTCAGGGTTGCAATCGCGCCGTCGGTGGCGGCCACGGCCAGCCCGTACTGCGTCGCCACGCCGTAGACGGTGTACAGGACGCCGGTCACGCCGGCCTGCACGAGGCCCAGTCCGCCGGGCGTCAGCGGCACCGCGGTGAGCAGCGATCCGATCAGCGCCACGAAGATCGACGAGCTGATGCCGAGCCCCACCTCGGGCAGTGCCAGGGCGCGGATCACGAAGTAGAGCCGCAGCCCTTCGAGGACCCAGATGACGCCGGTCAGGACGATGATCATCGGCAGGCTGCGCATGGTCAGCGCGCCGGTGCTGCCCTCGTGGAAGCGCTCGTAGAGATGCGCCACGCGGCCGGGCAGGAAGCGCGTCAGCCGGTGGCCATGGAAGCGCAGGGCGACGACGAGCACCACCAGCGCCAGGGCGATGAAGAAGCCGAACAGGAAGATGGTGTCGACATCGGGCCGGTTCCTCCCGCGGAAGCTCCAGAAGCCGGCGGCCAGGGCCAGGGCGAAGATCACGATGATGTCGGCGATGCGCTCGATGAAGATCGTGCCCACCGTGCGCGAGATCGACGCGCCGTAGTTGCCCTTGAGCAGGTAGGCCCGATAGAGGTCCCCCAGCTTGGCCGGCACCACGCAGTTGACGAACCAGGAGAGGAACAGGATCTCGGTGGTGGGCAGGTACGGCAGGCGCTCGCCGCTGCGCCGCAGGATGAAGTTCCAGCGCAGCCCGCGCAGCGGGAAGGTCAGGTAATAGACCGCGAAGGCCGCCACCAGGAACAGCGGGTTGGCATGCGAGATGGCGTGCAGCGTCTCGCCGATGCGGTCGCCGACGGCGATCACCAGCAGCACCACCAGCGCGACGGCGAAGACCAGCGAGCCGATGGTGCGCCAGTTCAGCAGGCGCCGGGCGAGGGTGACGTCGCGTTCGGGGATCGGATCGGGGACGTGATCCGGGAAATCGAGCTCAGCCACGATCGCTGCCCGATTCGGCGTCCTGCGGATTCGGCAGCTCCGCCGGCGTGGGCCGCGCCACCGGCTCCTTCTCGACCTGCTTCGGCGGCTCCGGTCCCAGGGCCGGCGCGGTCGCCGTCTCGCGGCCCAGCCATTTGCGAATAAGGTTGCTCCACACTGCCCAGCGGGTGGTGAGGTGGATGAAGACGGTCGAGCGGCTGCCGTGCCAGTCGTTGTCGGGCAGGTTCTCACGGAGCGTTTCGGCCGAGTCGAAGGGCGCAAGAGCGTTGAAGCTCATGGCGATCTCGAAGCTGGAGTGCGTGTCGCTGCAGGCGATTCCCGGGATGTGGTACCGCGCCGCGAACTCCGCGGCCTGCTGGTTGTGACGCTGCAGGACGACGCGGCTGTTGAAGACCTCGACCGCGTCGATCTTGCCGGCCTCGGCCAGCTTGATGAGCGGTTCCTCCCGGATGTGCGAGGCACGGAAGGGGTCGAAGGGATGCGGGATGCTGACCAGGCCGCCCTGGGCGTGGATGGCATCCGCGGTCGCGTCGGCCGAGAGGCCGCGAGGGATGGTGCGGGTCAGGAAGAGGCCCACCACTTCCCCATCGGCCGTTGAGACCTCCTCGCCCAGGATGACGGTGAGGCGATCGGTGAGCCCCAGCTCGACGACCTTGTCGCGGACCGCCATGGCGCCTTCGACGTTGTTGTGGTTGGTGATGGCCACGTGCGTCAGCCCGCGTTCCAGCGCGATCCTGATGAACTTCTCCTCGGAAAGGATGGAATCGCGACTGAACCGGGTATGGATATGGAAGTCGGCGAAGACGCGCCTGGCCGGCGGCTCACCACCCGTCTTCTCCCTGACCGATGCGACCGATGCGCCGGGGGCCCGCGCCGCTGCCGGCGCAGCGGCGCTCATGGACAGCGCGACGTCCGGTTGCCGCTGCATCGGTCCATGGCGGGCGGAATGATCGTCATGAGGCGTTCACCAGGCTCTTGCGGAACGTACCGAAGTGCTCCAGCGCAAGCCCGGTGCCGACCGCCACGGAATTGAGCGCGTTCTCGGCGACGTGGCACGGAATGCCGGTGACCTGGGTGAGCAGCGTGTCGAGGTTGCGCAGCAGCGAACCACCCCCGGACATCACCATGCCCTTGTCGATGATGTCGCTGCTGAGCTCAGGGGGCGTCTGCTCCAGCACGTTGCGCACGGCGGTGACGATGTTCTGCAGCGGCTGCTCGATCGCCTCGGTCACCTCGGTCGACGTGATCGGAATGGTCCGCGGTAGGCCGGCGATCATGTCGCGGCCTTTGACCTCCATCGTCATCGGCTTGTCGAGTGGCAGGGCCGAGCCAATCTCGATCTTGACCTCCTCGGCCGTGCGGTCCCCGATCATCAGGTTGTACTTGCGCCTGATGTAGTTCGCGATCGCCTCGTCGAAACGATTGCCGCCAACGCGGACCGAGTCGCTCACGACGATGCCGCCGAGCGCGATCACCGCGATCTCGCTCGTCCCGCCGCCGATGTCGATGATCATGTTGCCGCTCGGCCCGGAGATCGGCACGTTCGAGCCGATGGCGGCCGCCAGCGGCTCCTCGATCAGGAACGCCTCCTTGGCACCGGCCTTCAGCGCCGCGTCCCGGACGGCCCGCTTCTCGACGCTGGTCACGCCGGAGGGGACGCTGATCATCACGTCGGGCTTGAAGAGCCGCACGCGGGCCACCTTGTTGATCACGTAGCGCAGCATCGCCTCGGTGATCAGGTAGTCGGCGATGACGCCGTCGCGCATCGGTCGGATGGCCCGTACGTTGCCGGGCGTGCGGCCGATCATCTCCCTTGCCTCTTCGCCCACGGCAACGAGGCGGTTGTCGTCGTCCGAGATGGCCACCACGCTCGGCTCATTGAGCACGACGCCCTTGCCCTTGACGTAGACGAGGATGTTGGCGGTGCCCAGGTCGATGCCGATCTTCATGCGCAGTCCGTGTTGCGTGTGGGTGGGTTGTTCCCCATGGCGCGTCGGCTCAGGGGCGCCCGCAGTATACCGATGCGCCGTCGCGAGCTCGTAATGGCGCTCGCGACGGCGCTCGCGACGGCGCTTGTGATGCTCACTGGAGCATTAGCGTTCTCGGTGCAGCTCGAGGGCGCATTTGGCGATCCTACGCACACTAACGCCGCCGAATCGGGTCAGTTCGGTGCTTGGCGAGGCGGGGCGAGCGTGGATCAGCGGCTTGGGGACGCCAGCGCGTTCGCTCGAAACGATTAGTGCTCACCGCATCGACATTTGCAACTTCGCGCGCCCGCTACCTCGCGCCCTCGCCCAACGTTTGCGCGGGCCAGGCCAATCAGCCCGCTCGCTCCGGCGCTTGCCGGACCCGAATCCGTTCCCGTGCGACCGACGGCGGACGTCCGTCGCCATGGACCAGGGCCGAGAAGAGCAGGAGGCCTCGAGGACCGCGCTCGAGGGACGGTGAGCGGAGCCATGCCGTAGCGCCGCGGCCGACGAGGTCGAGGTCTGCGAAGAGCGGCGCCAAGCGGGCGACCCGGCGGCGGATGGTGGTGTCGTCGCGGAACAGGACAACAGGCACAACGAGAGCCGGCGCCGCCCACCCCAGATCGGCGGCAATTGCGCGGGCCAGTCGAAGCTTCACGTCCAAAGGGCCGAGCAGGCCCTGCGCGTCGACCATGTCCGTCTTGACTTCGATAACCAGCACGATCCGCAACGCCGGATGAAACGCGAGGAGGTCGATTCGGCCGCGCTCGCCGTAGCGGCTGTAGCTCACCTCGACCCGGACGAGCCAGCCCCATCGCTCGAGCCGCGCCTTCCATGCGGCCGCCAGAACCGCATGCGCCTCGTCCATCATCCGCGCCAGTTCCGGCCCATGCCACAGGACGCGAAGCTCCAGCTTGGCCCCCAGGGCGTCGAAGATGGCGCGGACCACGTCGACATCGATCGTCCCAATCATCCCGTGCTCGAGACGGCTCACCGCTGACCGATGCACCCGCGCCCTCGCTGCCACATCCTCCTGTCGCAAGCGCAGCCGATGTCGGATCGACCGGGCGATCCTGCCGAGTTCAGCGTTCAGCATCGGGCAATGATGCCGCGGCGGCCATTACCAGCCGCTTACCGTCCACTTACCACCGGCTTACCGATGCGCTGCGCGGTCGCCTACCATCGGCAGCATGCCAGAGGGGGACACGATCTTCCGCATCGCCGAGGTGCTGCGGCAGGCGCTGCTCGGCGCCCAGATCACGCGCGCCTACGCTCAGCCCCGGCCGGGATTGCGGCGCGTGCCGGACCTGGCGCCGCTGGTCGGGAGCCTGGTCAGCAGCGTCGAGGCGCGCGGGAAGCACCTGCTGATCGGTTTCGACAACGGGCTCACGCTGCGAACGCACCTGCGGATGCGGGGCGCGTGGCATCGGTACCGCGTGGGTGACAGCTGGCGCCGGCCAGCCAGCCAGGCCAGCGCGGTGCTCGAGACGGCGACCACTGTTGCCGTCGCCTTCGACGTGCCGGAAGTCGAGCTCATGACCGATGCGGGCCTCGCACGCCACCCGCAGCTGACCGCGCTCGGGCCGGACCTGCTGTCGCGGTCGTTCGATGCCGATGAAGCCGTGCGGCGACTGCGGTCCGACGGCCGACGCGAGATCGGCGAGGCGCTGCTCGACCAGCGGCTGATGGCGGGCGTGGGCAACGTCTACAAGAGCGAGATCTGTTTCCTCGAGGGCGTCAGCCCGTGGCGACCTGTCGGGGAGCTGGAGGAGGAGGTCGTTCGGGGAGTGGTGGCCACGGCGCATCGGTTGTTGGGAGCGAACGTGGGCGGCGGGGCGCGGGTGACCACCGGGCGAGGCCGACCCGGCCAGCAGCTGTGGGTCTACGGTCGCGGCGGCCGGCCGTGCCGTCGGTGCGGGACGTTGATCCTGGGGCGGCGGCAGGGGGACGGCGCGCGAATGACGTACTGGTGCCCGCGCTGCCAGCCATAGCCGGCGGCACGGAGGGCGCTAAGGGCGCTCCGGTGAGCGGTAGCGCCGTCGGGCACTCCCGACGGTGCATTTGGCGCGCCGGTGCACGGTAACGCCGTCGACGCCCCACAGCCACGGTGGCCATGAGCGTGGACCAGCTGAAAACCGCTGATTCAGCGACCGCGGACGGCGGTAGTGCTCACAGCATCGCCAAATGCAACGTCGCGGACAGGCGGCGTTCTAACCGAGCGCGCGGAGCCCGTCCAACGCCTTCGCCAGGCGGGCGGCGCGGGTTTCGGGGCGCTTCGCCGCGGAGATCGGCGCGGCCAGATCACGCCGGCGGCTGAAGGACAGGGCGTCGAATCGCTCGCGGAGCTCCGGCGCGTCCGTAAACGCTGCCTCGAGCTCCGGCGCGAGTTCCAGGATTCGCGGCGACGTGTCGCGCACGAGCGCGAATTCCGCCTCCTCGCCGATCGACAGGCCGGCCGCCTCGCGGGTCGCCTTGTGGACGCCGAGGTAGAGGGCGCCGCGATACGGCATGGTGCTGCTGCGGAACGAGGTGCCGGCCACGGACCCCAGCACCCGCAGCTGGCGCAGGCCGCCCAACGCAGCGGCAACATCGCCGGGGATCAGAGCGACCGCGCCGCCGCCCCGAGCAGCCTCGATCACGGCCCGGAAACGCAGCTCCCCGTCAGGCATCGATGCGGTGGATCTGCGCGCCGAGCGCCACGAGCTTCGACTCGATCTGCTCGTAGCCGCGGTCGACGTGCTCGACGCCGGAGATGACCGACGTCTCGGAGGCCGCCAGGGCGGCGAGCACCAGCGTCGCGCCGGCCCGGAGGTCGGCGATCTCGACCTCGCGGCCGTGGAGCGCCGTGGGGCCGGCAATCTGACAGTGGCGCTCATCGAGGACCTCGATCACCGCGCCCATCTTGCCGAGCTCGGTGGTGTAGTCGAGCCGATCCTCGTAGATCGTTTCGTGGATGGTGGAGACGCCATCGGCCTGGGTCATGAGCACCGCAGTCGGCGCCTGCAGGTCGGTCGCGAACCCGGGATAGGGCTGCGTCTCGACCGCGACCGGCGCGTAGGTGCCGGCAGCGCGCACGCGGAGCCCGGGCGCATCGGTCTCCGAAGGGGGAAGGATCTCGACCGGGACGCCCATGCAGTCCAGGACCTCGAGGAAGGCACCCAGGTGCTCGGGCGCCACACCGCGAACCGTGACGTCACCGCCGGTGACCGCAGCCGCAATCGCGAACGTCCCGGCCTCCAGGCGATCGCCCATCACGGCGTGCTCCGCCCCGCCCAGCGACTCGACGCCCTTGATCTCCAGCCGATGCGGTGCCACGCGCTCGATCCGCGCGCCCATGGCGCACAGCATGGCGATCAGGTCATCGACCTCCGGCTCCTGCGCGGCGTTGTCGATCACCGTGGAGCCGCGCGCCAGGACCGCGGCCAAGACGGCGTTCTCGGTTCCCATCACGGTCACGTAAGGAAACTCGATGTGCCCGCCGCGCAACCCGGACGGCGCCTGCGCGAAGTAGTAGCCGTTCTTGTACTCGACCCGGGCGCCGAGCGACTCCATGGCCGCCACGTGCAGGTCGACCGGCCTCCGCCCGATCCGATCGCCGCCAGGGTTCGAGATGATGACGCGCCCAAATCGGGCCAGCAGCGGGCCGAGCAGGATGAAGGAGGCGCGCATCTTTGCCGCGGCTTCCAGGGGGACGAAGAGCCAGTCCGCATCGGTCGCGGTGATGCGCAGGGCGTCGGCGCCCACGCGCCGGACGTCGAAGCCGATGTCGGTCATGGTCTCGCGCATGATCATCACGTCGCTGATGCGCGGGACGTTTCTCAGCAGGCACGGCTCGCTGGTCAGGACCGATGCGGCCATCAGCTTCAGCACGGCATTCTTGGCACCCGCGATGCGCACCTCGCCGCGAAGCGGCGTGCCGCCGGTGACGATGAACTTCTGCATGGAGCGGTCAGTCTAGCCCGCGACCGGGCGTGGTCCAGTGACCGCTAGCCCGGCCAGGCTTCCTTCCATTCGTGCGGGCCGGTATGGTGGCCGTCGCACAGTCCCAGCCTCCCGCCCATGTGGCGGCTGGGCAGATACGGCTGCATGCCCGCCTCGAACGACGTCGGCTCGCGGTTGCAGAGCATGTAGCGCCGCTCGCGCGCCCACTCGTAGGCGTGATCGGGCTGACAGAACGCGTATCCCTTGGTGAAGTTGATCGTCTCGCCGGGGCCGGGTGCGCCGATGGGACCGATCGGGCCGCTCTCACGCACGATCTCGATCCTCACCGGCAGCTGCGGCGCCCGGGTGCCGCACTGATCACAGGTCTGCATAGGTCACGACCGATGCTACCGCGAACCTCGGTCCTGAGCTTGCCGCCCGCCTAGGGCGCGCCTGACGGTGCTAACGCTGCCCTCGGCGCCCTAAGCGCCTTCGCGGGCCGTTGACGCTGCAGATGGCGCGTGTGTGCACGCTAACGCCGCCGCGAGGGACCGGTCGCGGCGATTCGCGGGTGATTCGTGCTCAGCAATGGCCTGTCGGGGCGGTCGGGAGCAGGCTCCACGGAGTTAACGCTCACCAGGCCGCCATCTGCACCTTCGCGGACCGGCGGCGTGAGTATCACTTCGATCTGACGAATCCCGGCGGCCGATGGAACGCGCAGCGAGCGAACTGGCGAAGCAGCCACGCTTCTCGGCGTTTTCGAACGCTCAGCGAGCCACATGGCGACGGAACGGCCTCGGCTGGGGCCGATTCGCGGTTCGTGACGGCTCTCCCGTTCCCTCCGCCGCTGATTCGCTCGCTCAGCGTTCCAAGCGTCGGCTCGCGACCCTGGAGAGGGCCGGCGAGGCTAGCCGCGCGAGCGGCGACGGGTCGCGATCCGCTCCCGCATCAACGCGGTCTGCAAGGCGGCGCGGACGCGGGCGATGTCGACCGGATCCTTCGCGCTCTCGAGCTCGGCCTCGGCACGACGGCGCGCCTCGACGGCGCGCGCCTCATCGATCTCGTCGGAGTGCTCGGCCAGGTCCGCCATGACGATGACCTTGTCCGGCCGCACCTCGACGAAGCCCCCGCTGATCAGCATCAGCTGCTCGGTGCCACCCTTCTTGATCTTCAGCTCGCCGGTGCCCAGGGCGCTGATCAGGCGGGTGTGGTTCGGCAGGATGCCGAGTTGGCCCTCGACGCCGGGCACGACGACCATGTCCACCTCATCGGTGAACGCCCGCCGCTCCGGACTCACGATCTCAAGCTGAAGAGGCATCAGGTACTGCTCCCGGGGAGTGCCGAGGGGAAGTGGCGACGGGCCTCGACGACATCTACTTCATCCCTTCCGCGTTCTGCACCACGTCCTCGATCGGTCCTGCCATCAGGAACGCCTGCTCCGGCAGCTGGTCGTGCTTGCCGTCGAGGATCTCCTTCGCGCCGCGCACCGTCTCCATCCGCTCGACGTACTTGCCGGGGCGGCCGGTGAACTGCTCGGCGACGAACATCGGCTGCGACATGTAGCGCTGCAGACGACGCGCCCGCGCGACGGTGACCTTGTCCTCCTCCGACAGCTCGTCCATGCCCAGGATGGCGATGATGTCCTGCAGGTCCTTGTAGCGCTGCAGCGTCCGCTGCACCTCGCGCGCAACGCTGAAATGTTCCTCGCCCACCACCCGCGGGTCGAGCACGGTCGAGGTCGAGGTCAGCGGATCGACCGCCGGATAAATGCCAAGCTCCGCGATCGATCGCTCGAGGACGATGGTCGCGTCCAGGTGGGCAAAGGTGGTTGCCGGCGCGGGGTCGGTCAGATCGTCGGCGGGCACGTAGACGGCCTGGAACGACGTGATCGATCCTTTCTTCGTCGACGTGATGCGCTCCTGCAGGATGCCCATCTCGGCGGCAAGCGTCGGCTGATAGCCG
>JAICUY010000024.1 GCA_025935615.1 Steroidobacteraceae bacterium | reverse complement strand
GGCGTTGGACTTGACGAGCATCTCGGCGATGCGCAGCCCCTCCTCGGCGTGGCCGGGCTGGCTGACGAGCAGGTTCTCGAGGTCCACGCCGAGCTTCTTGGCCCAGCTCGGGTCGAGGGCGTGCTCGGCGTCGATGAACGCCACGATCCCGCCGGCACGCTGCGCGTTGGCCGCGATGTGGTAGCACAGCGTCGTCTTGCCGCTCGACTCCGGGCCGAAGATCTCGGTGATCCGGCCGCGCGGAATGCCGCCCACGCCGAGCGCCAGGTCGAGCGCGATGGATCCGGACGGGATGATATCGACGCTGAGCGTCGCTCCCTTGTCGCCGAGCCGCATGATCGAGCCGCGGCCGAACTGCTTCTCGATCTGCAGGATCGCGGCGTCGACGGCGCGGCCGCGTTCTCCGTTGCGCTGGGCGGGCGTCTGGTTCTGTGCCTGGGCCACCGTGGCATCCATTGTTCGCTCGGCTCCTTCTTTCGTCCTCGGTGGCGACTCAGGTCACTCGTCGTCGCCGGAGGGTTCGTGGCGCGGCTTGCGCTTTGGCTTGATCACCTCGGTCGTCATCGGTGGTTCGTAGGCCGATGCCGGCTGGATCTTGGGCGCCTTCTCCTTCGGCTTCCGCTTCGGCTCCCGGCGCGGTCGATCTCGGCTTCCCATCTGGCTCAACCTCCACGTGGGGCCGACCGAGGTCGCCATAGCCTGCACCATGGGTCCTTACCGGCCACTTACTGCTGGCTTACTGGCCTCGATTCGGCGCGCTGATACTGCCCCGCCACGGTCTCCCGCAGCGATTCGAACGAGCCGTCGGCGAGGGCCGCGCGGATCGCCCGCATCAGGTCGAGAGTATAGGTGAGGTTATGGAGCGAGGCGAGGCGATACGCCAGCAGCTCCTCGGCCCGGAACAGGTGCGCCAGGTACGCCCGCGAGTAGTCGCGGCATGTCTCGCAGCCGCACTCGGCGTCGAGCGGCGCCGGGTCGTCGACGAAGCGCGCGTTGCGCAGGTTGAGGCGTCCCTCGCGCGTCCAGAGCTGCCCGTTGCGCGCCACCCGGGTGGGCAGAACGCAGTCGAACAGGTCGATCCCGCGCTCGACGCCGGTGAAGAAGTCGAGCGGCGATCCGACGCCCATCAGGTAGCGCACGCGCGGGTCGTCGTCGAGCGCATCGGCCACCACGTCGAGCGTGGCTGCCATCTGCGCCTTGCTCTCCCCGACCGACAGGCCGCCGACCGCGATCCCGTCGAACGGCAGCGCCGCGATGGCCGCCGTCGAACGTTGCCGCAGCGACGCATCCACGCCGCCCTGGATGATCCCGAACAGTGCCTGGTCGGGTCGCGTGTGGGCGGCGAGGCACCGCTCGGCCCAGCGATGGGTCCGCTCCATGGCCTCCCCCACCTCGACCGCCGGCAGCCCCGGATCGACCAGCTGATCGAAGGCCATCGCGATGTCGCTGCCCAGCAGCTCCTGGATCTCGACCGAGCGCTCGGGCGTCAGCCGCTGCAGCGAGCCATCCAGATGCGAGGCGAAGGTGACGCCATCGTCGTCGACGCGTCGGAGATCCGCCAGGCTGAAGACCTGGAACCCGCCCGAATCGGTCAGGATCGGTCCATCCCAAGCCATGAACCGATGCAGGCCGCCCAGGCCCGCCACCCGCTCCGCCCCCGGACGCAGGCTGAGGTGGTAGGTGTTGCCCAGGATGATCTGAGCCCCCGCCGTGCGCAGGTCGGACGGCGTGAGGCTCTTGACGGTGGCCTGGGTGCCGACCGGCATGAACTGCGGCGTGTCGATGCTGCCGTGCGGCGTCGTCAACGTCCCGAGTCGTGCTCGACCGGTGGTCGTGGACCGGAAGGTGAAGGTGACGGGTGAGGCCGACCTGGGCGGTGAGGGGCTCCTCGGCATACTCGCGAGAGGATAGGCTACGTCTGCCGCGAGGAGGTACGCCGTGCGCCTGGCCGACTGGCCTCGAATGCCATACCTGAACGACGAGCTGCGCGAGTGGATCGCGCTCCAGCTGAAGACGCTGGGCGTCGACGAGATCGCCATCTACGCCGTCGAGGCCGGCAACGAGGAGGAGATCCGCCGCATCCTGGTCGCCACGGAGATCGGGCTGCTGGATGGCATCTACGCTCCCCGCGGTTCGGCCGCCCGCTACTCGCTCAACGCGCGCCTCTTCCCGTGGCAGGCGGTGCGCGACGTCGAGCTGCGCATCGAGACGTATCGGGTCTGGGCATTGGAGCATCGGACGCGGTGGCATTTGCGCATCGGCAGTCCTGGCTTCGAGAGCGCAACGGAATCGCCCGAGCTGGGTGCTGCGCTCGCTGATTTCGCCAAGGTGTCGGCGGTCATGGCCGAGCCGTCCGGCTGGTCGCCTTCGGAAGACGAGACCGATGCGCCGGCATCTCCCCCGCCACGTCCCCGCGTGTTGCCGTCACCGCCTGAGGAGGGATAGGTGGCGGCAATGCGTTCGCAGTGCGAGCCAACGCGCGAGTCTGATCTGCCGTTGCCCCGACCGCTCGCACCACGAGTCAAGATGCGAAGGACGTCGCGCTGCTTCGCTGATTCGCAGCAATCCGTGCATGACAGCCAACGGTTGTCGCGCTTTTCAGCCCCCACGGGCTAGTCCAGCGCGCTAGACCAGGAGCATGGCGTCGCCGAAGCTGAAGAACCGATACCCCCGCTCCAGCGCCTCGCGGTAGGCCGCCAGCAGCGTGTCACGCGCCTCGAAGGGCGTGGCGTCGGCCATCCTGGCCTGGACGAAGGCAGTCACCAGCAGCAGCAGCGAGCTGCGCGGCAGGTGGAAGTTGGTGACGATGGCGTCGACGGCAGCGAATCGGTACGGCGGGGTGATGTAGAGGTCCGTCCAGCCCGCTGACGCCGCGTGGCGAGCCGCCGTCTCGAGGACGCGGACCGAGGTCGTCCCGACCGCCACCACCCGCCCGCCCTGCCGCCGCGTCTCCTCGAGGGCGGCCCGCGTCACGTCCGGGATGTCGTACCACTCGGTGTGGATGCGGTGCTCGTCGATGAACTCGCCCTCGAGCGGCCGGAACGTATCGAGCCCGACGTGCAACGTCACTGTCGCGCGCCGCACGCCTCCCGCCTGCAACGATGCCAGCAGCTCCGGCGTGAAGTGCAGCCCGGCGGTGGGAGCGGCAGCCGAGCCGGGCGGCTGCGCATACACCGTCTGGTACCGATCGGGCGGCGCGGAACGGTCGTGAATGTAGGGCGGCAGCGGCATCTCGCCGGCGGCCTCGAGCACAGCCGAGGGATCTCGTGAGAAGCGAACGGCCCGCGTCCCGTCGCCGAGCCGCTCCCCCACCTCGACGGTGTCGCCGGTGCGAAGGGTGAGCACGCTGCCGTCGCGCAGCCGGGCCGAGGGGCGCACGAGCGCCTCCCAGCGATCGTCGTCGAGTGGCCGCAGGACGAGCACCTCGGCTGCACCGCCCCCGGGCCGTCGGGCGGGCAGGCGGGCCGGGATGACGCGGCTGTCGTTGACCACCAGCAGGTCACCCGCACGAAGCTCGTCGCGGACGTCGCGGAACACGCGGTGCCGCATCGACGGGGCACCCGCTCGCGACGCACTCCGATCAAGGACCAGCAGCCGCGAGCTGTCCCGTGGCTCGGCCGGGGTCTGCGCGATGGCCGCATCGGGAAGCGGGTAGTCGAAGGCGTCGACGCGCAGCCGGGCTGCATCGGTCATGCGCGCATGGTAGGCAGCACGCACGAGGTGTCGGCGCGCGACGAAAACGCCCGGCCTGCGGACAGGCCGGGCGTATCGGTCAGGGGGAAGCTCAGGCGGCCGGCACCGGGGCAACCACGCCCGAGATCCACGCCTGCGCGAAGAAGATGACGAAGGCCACGGCGACCACCCACATCAGCGGATGGACCTCGGCGACCTTGCCGCGCACCACCTTGATCAGCACCCAGCTGATGAAGCCGGCGCCGATGCCCACCGTGATGTCGTACGTGAGCGGCATCAGGATCATGGTCAGCAGCGCGGGCAGGCCATCCTCGATGTCGTTGACCGGGATATCCCGGATCAGCGTGAACATCAGGTAGCCGACCAGCACCAGCGCTGGTGCCGTCGCCTGCGCGGGAACGATGCCGGCGATCGGCGACAGGAAGATCGCCAGCAGGAACAACACACCGGTGGTGACCGCGGTCAGGCCGGTGCGTCCGCCCTCGGCCACGCCGGCGGCGCTCTCGATGTAGGTCGTGTTCGAGCTGGTGCCCGCCAGGCCGCCGACGGCAGCCGCGATCGAGTCGACCAGCAGGACGCGGCCGACGCCCGGGACGGTTCCATCCGGACGGGCCAGGCCGGCCTCCGCGGCGACGCCGGTGACGGTGCCCATCGTGTCGAAGAAGTCGGTCAGCATGATCGCGAAGATGGTCAGCAGCGCGACGATGATCGACAGCTTGGCCGGGTCGAAGACCTCGGTGACGTCGAACTTCGCGAGCGTCGAGAAGTTCGGGGCGACCGAGAAGTCGGCCGGAATCTTGGCGACGCCCATCAGCAGCGCGATGACCGTCGTGGCGATGATGCTGATGATCAGCGCCGCCCGGATCTTCATGGCGTACAGCACGAAGGTGATGGCCAAACCGATGAGGAACACGAACTGCGCCGGCTGGGTCGGATACGAGACGGTCACCAGCGTGCCGCTGCCCGCCTGGATCAGCCCGCCGTTAGCGAAGCCGATGAACAGGATGAAGAGCCCGATACCGACGCCGATCGCCCGCTTCAGCGACAGCGGCACCGCCGCCATCACGGCCTCGCGCAGGCCGACCAGCACGAGCACCGTGACGATGATGCCCTCGATCACGATGACGCCCATCGCACCTGCCGGCGAAAGGCCCAGCCCGGTCAGGGTGAACGCGACGATGGCATTGATGCCGAGCCCGGCCGCCAGGGCGAACGGGTAGCGACCGACGATGCCCATGGCGATGGTCATGATGCCGGCCACCAGCGCGGTCGCCGCCGCCAGCGACACATTGGTGAAGTTCGGATCCGCGGTGCCGAATCCGGCGGTCAGGATCGACGGGTTCACGAAGATGATGTAGGCCATGACCATGAAGGTGGTCAGGCCGGCACGCAGCTCGGTGCCGATCGTGCTGCCGCGCTCGCGGACTCCGAAGTAGCGCTCGACACCGTTCTCCGGTTCGTCGGCTACGGGCCCCCCACGTACGTCGGTGGTCGCCTCCAAGGTCGGTACCCTCCGTCGCCCCCTATCAGGCCCGTTCGACACCGGTGCGAACGGCGCCGGAGGCAGCCTACTCCGGTCCGATGCGCCGCGCGACCATTTGCCGCACGGTCCGCGTTTCCCGGACGGCGCGTCGGGTGCGTCCCTGAGCGTGGAATTTGCTTCAGGCCGCGGATTGAAGGCGCGTTTGCTGCCTAACTCCTTCGTGACGGGAATATGTCAACAGCGGGGGCAGGACGGTCCTCATCGGCGCAGGAAGAGGTTGGCGAGGATGGTGAGCACGACCGAGATGATGATCATGGTCACGATCGGGATGTAGACGCCGCCCCGCTCTCCCTCGATCGCGATGTCGCCCGGCAGCCGCCCGAACGGCAGCCGAATGCCGAAGGCGGCGAGGCCGCCGATCACGACCAGCACGATTCCGATCACCAGGACCAGGCGACCGATCTCAGGCGACATCGGTGTTTCGGTCTATGCGTCGAACAGGCCGGGCTGCATGGCCTGGACCGATGCGGGCGGTGTCAGTCCCAGATGGCTCCACGCCGACGGCGTCAGCTGGCGGCCGCGCGACGTGCGGGCCAGCAGCCCGATCTGCATCAGGTAGGGCTCGATCACGTCCTCGAGCGTCTCGACCGGCTCGGAGATGGTGGCGGCCATGGTCTGCAGCCCGACCGGACCGCCGGCGTGGTGCTCGGCCATGGCCCGCATCAGCTGCCGATCGAGGGCGTCCAAGCCCAACGCGTCGATCTCGAGCAGCTGCAGGGCGCCGTTGGCGAGTTCGGCGGTGGCCCGCCCGTCGCCGCGGACCTGGGCGAAGTCGCGGACGCGCTTCAGCAGCCGGTTGGCGATGCGCGGCGTGCCGCGGCTGCGGGTGGCGATGATCGTCGCGGCCTGCGGCTCGACCTCGATCCCAAGGATCTCGGCGCTGCGTCGCACGATGTGCTCGAGCTCGGCCTGGGTGTAGTAGTCGAGGCGGTAGGTCGCGCCGAATCGGTCGCGCAGCGGCCCGGTGATGCTGCCCACCCGGGTCGTGGCGCCGATCACCGTCACGTGCTCGATCTGCAGCCGCACGCTGCGCGCTCCCGGACCCTTGCCCAGCACCACGTCGAGCGCGAAGTCCTCCATGGCCGGGTACAGGATCTCCTCGACGGCATGGCTGAGCCGATGCACCTCGTCGATGAACAGCACGTCGCCCTTGCCGAGGCTGGTCAGGACAGCGGCCAGGTCACCGGCCCGCTCGATGGCGGGCCCTGACGTCGTTCGGATCTGCGCGCCCATCTCGGCGGCGACGATGTTGGCCAGGGTCGTCTTGCCCAGTCCCGGCGGCCCGTAGAGCAGGATATGGTCGACCGGCTCGTCGCGGTGGCGCGCCGCATCGATCAGGATCGCCAGGTTCTCCTTGACCCGTTCCTGGCCGGCGAACTCGTCGAGCCGCCGCGGGCGGACGGTCGACTCGAGGGTGCGCTCCTCCTCGTCAACCTGGGCGCTGCTGATGCGCTCGATGGTCACCGGTGGTGCCTCCGCGCCACGGTGCACCCAGTCGACGCCAAATCGAACATGCGACCGATTCTACTCATGCCCGGCTGATCCGCTGCAGGTCGTCGGGCGTATCGATGTCCGGGGCGTGGGCGCCGATCTCGACGGCGGTGACGTCATCGCGATGGGCGGCAAGGATGTCGCGCAGCCCGATGTCGCCGCTCACCCGGCGGGCCAGCTCGAAGCGCGTGCTCTCGATGAGCACGGGTGGTGCAACGCGCCCCGCGGCGTGCGCCGCGACCAGGCCGCTCCTCCCGCGAGCGGCGAGCACTGCTTGGATCGTCGCATCGGTCACTCCAGGCTGGTCGCCGAGCAGGATCATGGCGGCATCGATCTCCTTCGGCAGCGCTTCGAGACCGAGGCGCAGCGAGCGGCTCATGCCCAGTTGCGGGGAACCATTCCGGACCCATACCAGATCGCGGGAAGCGGATGCCGGTCGCGTCAGCCACACCGGGACGACCGCCACAACCGGCTGTAACCCGGCGGCATGCGCGGTTTCCAGCACGTGCTCGAGAAGGGTGCGGCCCTCGAACATCGCCAGCTGCTTGCGACCGCCGAAGCGCCGCGACTCGCCCGCCGCCAGCACGACCGCCGCAACTCGGCCCTCGCTCATGGCTTCCTATACTGGGCCGATGATCGACGAGGCGCTCGCGGCGCTGAGCGAATGGCACGACGCCGGCACGCCGGCCGCGTTGGCGACGGTGATCGCCGTCACCGGATCGGCGCCGCGGCAGCCCGGGTCGAAGCTCGCGATCAACGAGCGGAGCGAGATGGCGGGCTCGGTCAGCGGCGGCTGCGTCGAGGGCGACGTGGTCGAGCAGGCGCTCAGCGTCATTCGCGACGGGACTCCCCGGCTGGTCCACTACGGGATCAGCGACGAGATGGCGATGAACGTCGGGCTGATGTGCGGCGGCGAGATCGACGTGGTGATCGAGCCGGTCAGCCAGGATGTCGCCGAGTTCGCGGCGACCGCCGAGCGTGGCGAGGCCGTTGAACGACAGCTCCCGCTCACCGAATTCGTCGACATGGCCGCTCCCCCACCCCGCCTGTGGGTCGTCGGCGCGGGACATGTCGCCGAGCATGTCGTCGCCATGGGCGCACGTGCGGGATTCAACCCAGTCGTCATCGACCCGCGACGCCTGTTCGCCCAGCAGGACCGATTCGCCGCGGCCGACGTACGCATCGCATGGCCGGACGTCGCCTTCTCAGAGGTGCGCCTCGGCGCATCGGACTACATCGTCATCCTCTCGCATGATCCGAAGATCGATGAGCCGGCGCTGCTGGCGGCATTCGGCGGCGAGCCCGCCTACATCGGCGCCATCGGCTCCAGGAAGGCGCAGGCCGACCGTCGCGAGCGGCTGCTGGCCGCCGGGGCCAGCGAGGAGCAGCTGGCGCGGCTGCATGCGCCCATCGGTCTGGATCTGGGAGGACGCGAACCGGGAGAGATCGCAGTGGCCATCGTGGCGGAGCTCGTATCGGTCCGGCATCAGGCGCACGTATGATGCGCGCCAACCATGGACGCCTATGACGCGCTGCCGAAGGTTGAGCTGCACTGCCACGTCGAGGGCGCGGTACGCCCGTCAACGGTCGTCGAGCTCGCCCGCAAGAACGGGCGGTCGCTCCCGACCGATGACCCGACCGAGCTGTACCGATACGACAGCCTGAACTCGTTCCTCGACATCTTCTGGCTGGTCCAGTCGCTGATTGCCGATCGCGACGACTGGGAGCGGGTCGGCTACGAGTCGATCGTCGACGCCGCGCCGCACGGGCTGCGCTACCGCGAGATGTTCTTCACGCCCGCACGACACCTGGCCGAGGGCCAGTCGCTGGGTGCGATCGTCGACGGGCTGACGCTGGGGGTTGAGCACGCCGAGCGCGAGACCGGGGTGCGCTGCGCGCTGATCTGCGACATCGACCGCGCCTTCGGGCCTTCGGCGGGGCTCGAGCTGGTGGAGCAGCTGGTGTCGCTGCGGAGATCCGGCGGCGCCGAGGCCGTCATCGGACTCGGCATGGACTCGACCGAGCGTGGCGTCGACCCGCGCGATTTCGCGCCGGCCTTCGACGTGGCGGGGCGTGGCGGGCTGAAGCTGACCTCGCACGCCGGCGAGGACACCGGCGCCGACAACATCGCGACCGCGCTCGACGCGCTGTCGATCTCGCGCATCGACCACGGCCTGGCGATCATGGACGACTTCTCGCTCGTGGAGCGTGTGCGCGAGGCGCGCATTCCCCTGGACGTGTGCCCCAACTCGAACGTGCTGATCGCCAACAAGTACGAGCGGCTTGAGGATCACCCGTTCCGCCGCATGCGCCAGGCGGGACTGCTGGCCACGTTGAACACGGACGACCCGGCCATGACCGATCTCGACCTCGGCAAGGAGTACCGCTCGGTGGCTGCGGCCCTGGGCATGTCGTGGGACGAGATGTGCGAGGTTTCACTTGACGGCGTCGAGGCGTCGTGGCTGGACGAGGGCGAGAAGCGCCGGGTGCGTGGCGCGTTCGAGGCGGCGATCGCGGAGATCGAGCCGCCGGAGGTTGCGGCCTCGGCATAGAGGCAGCTTACCGAGGGTTATTTCCGCTTCTTACCAATACCGTTGGTGGTAAGTGAATCGGTGCTCGGCGGATGCGCCCTGATTCCGCTTCTTACCAATACCGTTGGTACCGGGCGGAATCCGACGACAAGATCGGCCGTTTCACGAAGTCGGACGGTCGCGACGCGGCTGTGACCCGCTCAGGCCCGCCGAGCTTCCGCTTTGCACCAACCGTATTGGTGAGCGTGAGAAACCAGATGCCGGAGAGCGGCCGTATCGGCTCGGCCAACCATGCGCGCACCTCGCGACCGCCTGCGGGGAAGGTGGCGCCAAACGAAGACTCGTTGCGGCGAACCGTCGATCGGTTGGCGGTCGACTCCTCGAGCACGACCACCCGGCCGATGACGGCCGGCTCCCACCCACGCTCATTCGCCACGACCAGCGGCATGAGACGGGCCTTCCTGTCCACGCCCATCAAGAGCGCCTGCACGTCGAAGATGCGCGTCTTGACTTCGATGACAAGCAACGCTCGAAAGAGCGGATGCCAGGCGAGGATGTCGACCGACCCGCGCTCACCGTACTGCGAGAACGTGTACTCCACGACGCTTTCCCAGCCAAAAACGCCGAGGATTGCCACGACGGCGTTCACGATCGCCGCATGCCGCGAATCGAGCAGGCGATCGGCAGACCCGCCTCGCCACAGCGGGTCGAACGGCAGACGGATCTCAAGGACAGCCGCCACCGCGCGCAGCGTTCGAACGTTGACGAGCTCCAGCCGACCAGCCTCGATGAGGGCGACGAGCTGTTGACTCACCTTCGCTCGCGCCGCGACGTCTGCCTGGCGCCAATGCCGGCGCCTTCGAACCGCCCGGAACAGCCGCCCGATGCGAACGTCATCCACCGGGCGATTCTCTGCATGGCGGATTACCGCACGCTTATCTGTCGCTTACTCCGATTCGTGCCGTAGCATCCCCCGCGTGACCGGCGCCACCTGGCTTCCCGAGCGTCCACCATTCGCCATCCGCGCCAGGCTGCTGACGCCGCTCGACGCCGGCGGCACGCGGTTCGAGCAGGACGCGACGATGAAGGTCGACGAGCGCGGTCGCATCGCGGAGATCTCCAGTGCGACGGACGGCGCGCGCGACGACGCCGTGGTCGACCTGCGGCCCATGCTGCTCCTACCCGGCATGGTCGATCTGCACGCGCACCTGCCGCAGATCCCCAACGCGGGGCTCGGCGCCGGCCTCGACCTGCTGACCTGGCTGGAGCGGGACATCTTCCCGCTCGAGCGTGGCTTCGACGCCGAGGCGGCTGCGCGCGTGGCCCCGGCGGCCTACCGCGCCTTCGCCGCGGCCGGCACGACGACGGTCGTCCTGTACGGTGCCGTGTTCGAGCCGAGCATCGACGTTGCCTTCCAGGTCGCCGAGGAGCACGGCATTCGCGCCGTGATCGGCAAGGTGATGATGGACCGCCTGCGCTACGGCGAGGCGATGCCAGACCACGCGGTGCTCGAGATGAGCCTGCGGCAGACCTCCGACCTCATCGGCCGATGGCATTGCCGCGACGACGGCCGGCTGCGCTACGCGGTCACGCCCCGGTTCGCGGTCAGCTGCTCGGCCGACATGCTGCGCGAGTCGGCGGCGCTCGCCCGCCAGCACGGGACCTACTGGCAGACCCATCTTGCGGAGGACAGGCGCGAAATCGACGAGGTGCGGCGGCTCTTCCCGGACGCCGTCGACTACACCGACGTCTACGACCGCGCCGGCGGCCTCGGGCCGCACGCCATCCTGGCCCACGCCATCCACCTCTCCGACCGCGAGGTGGCGCGGTTGGCCGAAAGCGGCGCGAAGATCGCGCACTGCCCGGCCTCGAACCTGTTCCTGTCAGCCGGCGCCATGCCGCTGTCGCGCTACCTCGACGCCGGCCTGACCGTCGGGCTCGGCTCGGACGTGGCCGCGGGACCGGAGCTGTCGATCTTCGGCGCCATGCGCGGCGGTGCCTACACCCAGAACGGCCGCCGGTCGATGCTCGGGGACCCGCAGCGAGCCCTGGAGCCGCTCGACTGGCTGCGTCTCGGCACGCTCGAGGGTGCCCGCGCGCTGGGGCAGCAGGCCGAGATCGGCTCGGTGGAGCCGGGGAAGGAGGCGGACTTCATCCTGGTCGATCCCGCGCTGACTGAGCCTCTACCGGGTGCGGGAACCGAGGATGCGGACGGGCTCATGAGCAGGCTCATCTTCCGCTCGCATCCGGACATGGTCCGCGGCGCCTGGGTTCGCGGTCGGCTGCTGCCAGCGACGTGACCGACCTGCTCATCACGGGCGGCACCATCGTCGACGGCAGCGGCGCCGATGGTCGTCCCGGGACGCTGGCCATCGAGCATGGCCGCCTGCGCGTGCTCGGCCCTGACGACGCCTCATCGGCACGGCGAACGATCGACGCGAGTGGCCTGGTCGTCGCGCCCGGGTTCATCGACCTCCACTCGCATTCCGGGCTGCACATCCTGGCCGAGCCGCGCCACGAGCCGAAGGTGCGGCAGGGCGTGACGACCGAGGTCATCGGCGTCGACGGCCTCTCCTACGCGCCGCTCAGCGCAGACGACCTCACCCAGCTCGTCGAGATGAACGCCGGCCTCGACGGTCGCCCCGAGATCGCCTACGGCTGGACCAATGTGGCCTCGTACCTCGAGCGCCTGAACGGCACAGCCGTCAATTTGGCGATGCTGGTCGGCAACAGCGCGCTCCGCATCGGCTCCGACGGCTGGGAGGATGAGCCTGCCGACGGGCGAGCGCTTGCCAACATGCGCGCACAGCTGCGCGAGGCCATGGAAGAGGGCGCGTTCGGCATCTCGAGCGGGCTCGACTATCCGCCGGGCAGCTACGCCACCACCGACGAGCTGGCAGCACTCACCAGCGAGGCGAGCCGCCACGGCGGCTTCTACCACACCCACGTGCGCTATCCGCTCGGCGATCGCTACCTCGACCCGTTCCGCGAGGCGATCGAGATCGGGCGCCGCGGCGAGGGCGGGGTGCACATCACCCACTTCTACCACCGGCCGACCTATCCCGGCCCTCCCGAGCCGATGCTGGCCCTGGTCGAGGATGCCCGTGCCGCCGGCCGCGACGTGACGTTCGACATGTACCCGTACGAGTGGGCCTCGACGCGACTGCTGATCCAACTGCCCCAATGGGTGCAGTCAGGTGGACCGATGCGTCTCAAAGAGCGCATCGTGGAACGCTCGACCCGCGACCGCCTTCGCCAGGAGATGGGCCCCGCCTATACCTCGGCTGCTGGCTGGGCCGACGTTCGCCTTGGTGCCTTCGTGACCGATACAAACGCGCCGTTCGAAGGTCGCACCCTCGCCGACGTCATGACCGAGCGCGGTGTCGACGCGATAGATGCCATCTGCGACCTGCTGCTGACCGAGGACCTGCGCGTCAACCAGGTGACCTCCGGCCCATCGACCGAGTCGCTGCCGCTCTTCGCGGCGCATCCGGTCGGGATGTTCGGGACCGATTCGACCTTCATCGGTGCCAAGCCCTCGCCGCGGACCTACGGCTCGTTCCCGCGCGTGCTGGGCGAGTTCGTGCGCGATCAGCGGGTCATGAGCCTCGAAGAGGCGGTGCGCAAGATGACATCGGCTCCAGCTGCGCGGCTGGGGCTGGGTGACCGCGGGCTGCTGCGGGACGGACGTGCGGCCGACGTCGTCGTGTTCGACCCCGGACGCGTGCGGTCGCTGGCGACGTACGACCGGCCACGCCAGTTCCCGGAGGGCATCGAGTACGTCGTTGTCAATGGCGACGTCGTGGTCGACCGGGGCCGGCACACCGGCGCGCTGCCGGGACGGGCCCTGCGCCACGGTCGCGCGGGCTAGGATTGGCCGATGGAGGAGCCCGAGCCGTGACCCAGACGATCGCTCCGCCGAGCCCGCTCATCGCGCCGCCGGGCGTCCCCACACCGGGACGTGCCACGCCGGCTTCGCCGCCGCGGCGCGAGGGTCGCGACAAGCTGACCGGCCTTGCCAGGTACGCTGACGATCTCGTCTTCCCCGGAGCCTGGTACGGGGCCACCATCCGCTCCACCGACGCGCACGCGCGGCTGCTCGGCTTCGACAGCGACGACGACTTCGACTGGTCGCGGGTCGTGTTCGTCACCGCCGACGACATTCCGGGCGAGAACGTGGTCAGCCTCATCGACGACGACCAGCCCGCGCTGGTGCCCGTGGGCGGCGAGATCCGCCACCAGGCCGAGCCGCTGGCCCTGCTGGCGGCGCCGGACCGGGCGACCGTGCGCGAGGCCAAGCGTCACGTCCACCCGCGCACCGAGCCGCTCCCGCCCGTCTTCGACCCGCTGCAATCGACCCAGGAGTTCGCCCACTTCGCGCTCGGCCGCGGCGACGTCGACGCCGGCTTTGCCGAAGCGGAGCTGGTGATGGAGGGCGAGTACCGCGTCGGGCACCAGGAGCAGCTCTACATCGAGAACCAGGCCATGATCGGCGTGCCGCGCGAGGATGGCGGGGTCAGCGTCCACGGCTCCCTGCAGTGCCCGTACTACATCCACAAGGCGCTCAAGCGGGCGCTCGGCCTCGACGACCGGCAGGCGGTGGTGGTCCAGGCCGAGACCGGCGGCGGCTTCGGCGGGAAGGAGGAATACCCGTCGATGATCGCGCTGCACGCGGCCCTGCTGGCGCGCAAGTGCGGCAAGCCCGTGCGCATGATCTACGACCGCCACGAGGACATCAGCGCCACCACCAAGCGCCACCCGGCCATCATCCGGCACCGCACCGGTGTCAGCGCCGATGGCCGGCTGGTGGCACAGGACATCGAAGTGGTGATGGACGGTGGGGCGTACTGCACGCTCACCCCGGTCGTCCTGAGCCGGGGCGTGATCCACGCCGGTGGTCCGTATCGGTGCGAGAACGTGCGCATCCGGGGCCGCGCCATGGCCACCAACACGCCGCCCAACGGTGCCTTCCGCGGCTTTGGCGCGCCGCAGACCGAATTCGCCGCCGAGATGCAGGTCAACCGGATCGCGGAGGCTCTCGGCGTCTCGCCGCTCGACCTGCGACGCAGGTGGGTCTACCAGGAGGGCGACATCACGCCGACGCACCAGGAGCTGCGGGAGAGCGTGGGCGGGGTCGACGTTCTGGAGGCGGCTGCGGAGGCTTCGGGGTTCGAGCCTGCATGGCGCGAACCGCGGGCCAACGATGGGCAGGTCGCATCGGGAATCGGGATCGCGCTGGCCTGGCACGGTGCGGGCTTCACCGGCTCCGGCGAAGTTCACCTGGCTTCGGTCGCTTCGCTGGAGCTGACCGATACGGGACGCATCCGGATCCTGACCGGCTCGACCGAGATGGGCCAGGGCACCAAGACGATCTTTCCGCAGCTGGTGGCCGATGCGCTGGGCGTCGAGTACGACGAGGTGGAGATCGCGCCGCAGGACACCTCGATCGTCCCCGACTCCGGTCCGACCGTCGCCTCACGCACCGCCATGGTTGTGGGCGGCCTGTTGATCCGTGCCGCAGGTCGCCTGCGCCTTCAGGTCGAGGGGCAGACCGGGCGTCCATTCGCGGAGTCCTATCGCGACGTCGGGCCGATGCGCGTCGACGAGCAGTTCGAGCCTTACCCCGGCGTTGCCTTCGACGACGAGACGTACACCGGCGATGCCTATCCGGCATACGGCTGGGCGTGTGCCGTGGCGCGCGTCGAGGTGGATCTCGACACCGGCGAGGTCGCGGTGCGCGACTGCGTGTCGGCCGACGAGATCGGCCGTGTCATCCATCCCGTTCTGGCCGAGGGCCAGGTCGAGGGCGGGACGCTGCAGGCAATCGGCTACGCGACGATCGAGGAGATCAAGGTCGCCGACGGGCGCTACCTCAACGACCGGCTGGCGACCTACCTCATTCCCACCGCCCTCGACGCGCCGCCCATCCGCTCGATCCTGGTCGAGAAGCCGTTCAGCGGCTCGCCGCATGGCGCCAAGGGCGTCGGCGAGCTGCCCATGGACGTCGCCGCCCCGGCCGTCGTGGCCGCCATCCATGACGCGACCGGCGTCTGGGTGCACGACCTGCCGGCCACGCCCGAGCGCATCCTGGCGGGCCTGGCCGGCACTGAGCCGCCGCCCCGGCCGGCCGAGAGCCGCACGGCGAGTCGGGCGACCGTCGCGAGCGAGGGGGAGCCGGTCGAGGGCACCGACCCCGAACCGGATGCAGCGACTGACCCGCAGCCGTTCCGGGCGCCAACCGATCCCGACGAGGACTGGAAGCACCACCGATGACGACCCGCCTGCGCGTCAACGGCGAGCCGGTCGAGCTCGAGGTGCCCGGCATGCGGCGCCTGCTCGACGTGCTGCGCGAGGATCTGGCGCTGACCGGCACGAAGGAGGGCTGCGGCGAGGGCGAGTGCGGCGCGTGCAGCGTCCTGGTCGACGGTGCCGTCGTCGATTCCTGCCTCGTGCCGATCTGCCAGGTCGACGGCGCGTCAGTCATCACGGTCGAGGGGCTGGCGCGTGAAGAGCGGCTGAACGCGCTGCAGGCCGCCTTCCTCGAGACCGGCGGGGCGCAGTGCGGCATCTGCACACCCGGCATGCTGATGGCCGGCGAAGCCTTCCTGGCGTCCGGCGCCGAGCCGACCGACGAGCGAATCCGCGAGGCCATCGCCGGCAACCTGTGTCGTTGTACGGGCTACACCAAGATCATCGACGCCATCTCCCTTGCCGCCCGGCGGCTTGGCGCCTGACGCGATGCCTGTCGAGCCGCCGGTCGAGTCACCTTCATCGCTGGCCGATGCGTACCGGCTGCTCACCGGTGGCTTGCTGCGGCCGATAGCGGGCGGCACGGACCTGATGGTCCAGATCACCGGCGAGCTGGGCGAGCCGCCCCGGCGAGTCCTCGACCTGTGGCACGTCGACGAGCTGCGCGGCATCAGCCGCAGTGACGGCGGCCTCGTGCTGGGCGCGCTGACGACCTATGCCGAGCTGCGCCGCTCGCCGATCGTTGCCGAGTTCCTGCCCGAGCTGGCCGAAGCGGCGGCGACCATCGGTGCGGCGCAGATCCAGAACCGCGGCACCATCGGCGGCAACATCGCCAACGCCTCTCCTGCCGGCGACACGCTCCCGCTGCTGCTCGCCACCGACGCGCAGATCGTGGTCGGCAGCGCCCGCGGCGAACGCGACATTGCGGCGCACGACTTCTGGACCGGCTACCGCCGCACGGCGCTGGCGCCGGATGAGCTGGTGCTCCGCGTCGTCATGCCGCTGCCCGCGGACCGCCAGCTCCGCTTCCGGAAGATCGGCACGCGCCGCGCGCAGGCGATCAGCAAGGTCGTCATGGCGCTGGCCTGGCGGCCCGCCGTCGACGGGCGCTGGCACGACGTGCGGCTGGCGCTCGGATCGATCGCCGAGCGTCCGGTTCGCGCCTGGGAGACCGAACGGCAGCTCGAGGGAGCCGAACCGTCGAAGGAGACGGCCGCCCGCGCCGTCGCCACGCTCGCCGCCGAGATTCACCCCATCGACGATGTCCGTTCCACGGCTGCCTACCGCCGTGCCGTTGCCGCCCGAGTCCTCGAACGGCTCATTCGCAACGAGGGGGGCTGGTGACTGCCGCTCACTAGTCCTGGCCGATGCGCTCGCGCAGCAGCGCCTGCTCCGCCGGACTCGGCGCCAGTCGCAGCGCCTCGAGATTCGCCCTTCGTGCCTCCGCGTCACGGCCGAGGTCGGTGAGCAGCCGCGCACGGGTCGCGTGGAGCAGGTGGTAGTCCCGCAGCCGGTCGGTCAGTGTGTCGACTTCCTTGAGGGCGGCCTCCGCGCCGGACACCTCGCCGAGCGCGATCGCCCGGTTGAGCAGCACCACCGGCGAGCGGTCGTGGGGCAGCAGCAGGTCGTACAGGGTGAGGATCTGCAGCCAATCGGTCTCGGCCGCTGTCCGGGCGGCGGCGTGGCAGGCGGCCAGCGCCGCCTGGAGCTGGTAGCGGCCGGTTCGGCGATGCCACGCCGCGCGCGCCAGCAGCGCATCGGCCTCCGAAATGAGCGCGCGATTCCAACGGGACCGGTCCTGCCGAGCCAGCGGGACGAGGCGGCCCTCCTCGTCGAAGCGAGCCGGCGCGCGCGCGTCGAGGAGCAGCAGCAGCGCAAGCAGGCCCAACGCTTCCGGTTCATCGGCGAGCTGTCCAGCGACGAGCCGAGCGAGCCAGATCGCGTCGGCCGGTAGGTCCGCTTCTCCCGGTGCGGGCGGCGCAAGATAGCCTGCGTTGTAGGTGAGGTAGGTCACCGTGAGGACATCGTCCAGCCGGGCCGACCGATGCCTCTCCAGCGGGACGCGGAGCGGGATCCCGGCGTCGACGATCTTGCGTTTGGCGCGCACGATCCGTTGCGCGAGCGTGGCCTCCGGAACGAGGAATGCGCGCGCGATCTGCCGGGTCGTGAGCCCGACAACGGCTCGCAGCGTCAGCGCCAGGCGTGCCTCGGGTGCAAGGGCGGGGTGGCAGCAGGCGAAGAGCATGGGCAACCGCTCATCGCTCACCGCCTCTGCAGGGGACTCCGTCCGCGTGAAACGTTGATCGCCGGCGAGCGCTTCGGCGGCACGCTCGCCGCGAGATCGCCTGCGCAGCCGGTCAATGGCGTTGCGTCGCGCCGCGAGCGTCAGCCAGCCACCCGGATTGGGCGGCACGCCGTCGCGCCGCCACGTTCCCAAGGCGGTGACGATGGCGTCCTGCACCGCCTCCTCGGCGATATCGAAATCACCGAGGCGACGGCTCAGGGACGCCGCGATCAGTCCGGCGCGGTCACGGACCAGCTCGGCCAGTGCAGTATCCGGCAGGCGGAGCGGATCCTCGGTCAACTGTCTCCGGAGTGGTCGACGATCGGGCGGATCTCGACGGCCACGCCCGGGAACTCGAGCGACGGCCAGGTGCGCGCCAGCGCGATGGCTGCATCGAGGTCAGGCACGTCGATGATCGAGAACCCGCCGATGCTCTCCTTCGCCTCCGAGAATGGTCCATCGACGACGACCGGCTCGCCGCTGTCGCCGGTCTTGACGGTCGTGGCGGTGCTCGGCGGCTCAAGCTCGGCACCACTGTCGGCGAATGCGCTGGCGTTGTCCTGGAACCATTGGAAGGTCGCGGCGTAGACGGCCTGCGCGCGCTCCGGCGGCACCGCCTCGTCGAGCTCCGGTCGGCTGGTGAACATGATCACGTACTTCATCGGTTCCTCCTGGTGGGCGGTTGATTCTGACAACCGGGTAACGCTCGAGCCGCGGCGATTTCGACAGTCGCGCGACAACGCGCGACTGATGGTTGAAACAACCGTCTAGGGTATGGACATGCCCGATCTGGTACATGGCGTCGCCATCCTCGGTTCGGACCAGCCCCGATCGTCGGAGATCCTGACGACTGAGGCGCTCGCCTTCGTCGCCGATCTGCATCGGTCCTTCAATCCGCGCCGCTTGGAGCTGTTGGAAGCCCGGCGGGAGCGCCAGGCCAGGCTGGATGCGGGCGAGCAACCCGGCTTCCTGGCCGAGACCGCCGACGTGCGCGCCGGTTCGTGGACGGTCGCCGCGGCGCCGGACGACCTGCATGACCGTCGTGTCGAGATCACCGGCCCGGCCGAAGCCAAGATGATGATCAACGCCCTCAACTCCGGCGCCAGGGTCTTCATGGCCGATCTCGAGGATGCGCTGTCGCCAACCTGGGCGAACGTGGTCGGCGGGCAGGTCGCGCTGCGCGACGCCGTGCGCCAGACCCTCAGCTTCCGCAACCCAGACGGCAAGGAATACCGGCTTGGCGACCAGCTGGCCACCCTGCTCGTGCGCCCGCGCGGCTGGCATCTCGACGAGTCACACGTCACGGTCGACGGCTCCCCCATCTCGGCCAGCCTCTTCGACTTCGGCCTCTTCATGTACCACAACGCAGCCGAGCGGGCGGCACGCGGCACCGGGCCGTACTTCTACCTGCCCAAGCTCGAGTCGCATCTCGAGGCGCGGCTGTGGAACGACGTCTTCGTCCGGGCGCAGGACCGGCTGGGCATTCCGCAAGGCTCGGTGCGCGCCACCGTCCTGATCGAGACGATCCTGGCCGCGTTCGAGATGGACGAGATCCTCTACGAGCTGCGCGACCACTCGGCGGGGCTCAACGCCGGTCGCTGGGACTACATCTTCAGCATCATCAAGAAGTTCCACGATCGGCCCGATTTCGTGCTCCCGGACCGGGCGCAGGTCACCATGGCCGTGCCGTTCATGCGCTCGTACACGCAGCTGCTGGTCCAGACCTGCCATCGACGCGGCGCCCACGCCATCGGCGGCATGAGCGCATTCATCCCGAACCGGCGCGAACCGGAAGTGACGGCCAACGCGCTCGAGCAGGTGCGGATCGACAAGGAACGCGAGTCCGGCGACGGGTTCGATGGCACCTGGGTGGCGCATCCGGATCTGGTGCCCGTCGCGGGCGGCGTCTTCGACGCGGTCCTCGCCGACCGACCCAACCAGAAGGAGCGCCTGCGTCCCGACGTCGCAATCAGCGCGTCGGACCTCTTGTCGGTGGCGATCGACGGCGCCTCCGTCACCGAGGCCGGCGTGCGGACCAACGTCTCGGTCGCGCTGCAGTATTTGGCCGCATGGCTGGGCGGGAATGGCGCGGCCGCCATCAACAATCTCATGGAGGACGCGGCCACCGCCGAGATCAGCCGCTCGCAGCTCTGGCAGTGGCTGCACCACGACGTGACGCTGGCCGATGGCAGACCGATGACGGCCGACCTCTACTCGACAGTCCGCGGCGAGGAGCTCGCCCGGCTCCAGTCCGGCGGTGCATCGGCTCACCTGACCGATGCGGCACGCCTCCTCGACGCCCTCGTGCTGTCCGACGGGTTTGAGCCGTTCCTGACGCTCATCGCCTACCCGAAACTGGCAGGGTGACCCGACCCACGCGGGACGAGGTGTCCGTCTTTCCCGATAAGGCGGCGTTCCGGCGCTGGATGGACGAGCACCACGCCGACGCCGCCGAGCTGTGGGTCGGCTACTACCGCAAGGGATCGGGCAGGACGTCGATCAGCTATGCCGATGCCGTCGACATCGGACTGGCCTACGGCTGGATCGACGGGCTGACCTACGGCATCGACGACGAGGTGCACGCCAACCGATTCACGCCGCGCCGCCCGCGGAGCAACTGGAGCGCCATCAACGTCGGGCGCATGCAGGCTCTCATGGCGGCGGGCGAGGCACACCCAGCCGGCATCGCGGCCTTCGACGCACGCACGCCGGAGCGGACCGGCGTCTACTCGTACGAGAACGCGCCGCGCGACCTGCCCGCCGAGTACCGCGCGGCGCTCGAGGACAATGCGGAGGCGTTCCGGTTCTGGGAGGGCCAGTCTCCGTCGTACCGTCGCGCGGCAACGTACTGGGTCGTGTCCGCCAAGCGGCCGGAGACGCGCGACAGACGGTTGCGCATGCTCGTCGAGGATTCGGCCGCCGGACGCCGGGTGAAGCCGCTGGCCTAGGCGAGCGCGCGTTCCTGGAACGTGCCGGTCCCTGGAGCCGGCACACGTCCACGCACGAGGACGCTGCGAACGGCTCCCTGGACCTCGAGTCCTTCGAACGGCGTGTAGTCGCTGGTGTGGTGCAGCTCGGGTTCGTGGATGACGCGTCGAGCAGCGGGATCGAACAGCACCAGGTCGGCGTCGCGCCCGACCTCGATCGCTCCCTTGGACCGCAAGCCGAACAGCTGCGCCGGCGTCGAGGACAGCACGTCCACGACACGCTCAGGCGACAGCCGTCCCTCCGCCACTCCCCGGGACCACGTCACCGACAGGAGGGTCTCGATCCCGGGGCCGCCGTTGCTGATCTCGGGAAACGGCGGCGCCGGCAGGTGCTTCTCGATCGCGACCCGATCCGGCACGTGGTCGGAGCCGACGGTGTCCAATATCCCGTCACGCAGTCCCGCCCACAGCGCGTCCACGTCCCGTCCGGACCGCAGCGGCGGCGAGATGACGCGCTTGATCACCTCGGATTCCTCGGCGTCGTCGTAGAGCGCATCGGTGAAGGTCAGGTAGTGGGGGCAGGTCTCGGCGTACACCGGCTCGCCGCGCGCCTTTGCCTCGGCCACCACCTCCAGTGCCCCCTCGCACGACAGGTGGACGATGTAGAGCGGCGCCTCCGCCTCACGGGCAAGCTCGATCGCCTTGCGCGTCGCCGACGCCTCCGCCGATGCGGGCCGGCACAGCGCATGGTGCCGGCAGCCCACGTCACCGGCAGCGAGGGCGTGCTCGACCAGCGGATCGATGATCGACGGCTCCTCGCAGTGCACCTGCAGCATGCCGCCATGACGGGCCGCGACCTGCATCGCCCGCGCGAGCTCCGCATCGGGCAGGCGGAAGTCGTAGACCATGAAGGCCTTGAAGGTCGGGACGCCGGCCTGGATCAGGGCTGGCAGCTCGGCGATGGGGTCGTCCTGCTGGCCGGTGATCACGGCCGACAGGCCGAAGTCGACGGCCGACTCGCCCGCCGTCCGCTCGCGGAACTCGGCCATGCCGCGCAGCAGCGACCGCTGGCCGGCGGCCGAAATACCGGTGCCCGGGTTGTTGAAGGACAGGAAGGTGGTCGTGCCGCCGGCCGCCGCGGCCAGCGAGTCCTGGAGGAAGCGCTTGGGCTCCTCGTTCGACGGCAGCCGCACGTGGGTATGCACGTCCACCACGCCGGGGAGGACGAGCAACCCGCTCGCATCGATGACCTCGCCGCCATCGGGCGCGAGGTCAGGGCCGATGGCCGTGATGCGGCCATCATCGATCGCGACGTCCGACGGAAACGAACCGCCGGCGGTGACGACTGTCCCGCCGGCGAGGACCGTATCGGTCATGGGCGGTCAGTGCGCGGGCGACGGCTCATGGCTGCGGACGCGCTCGGCCAGTGCCTGGAGGACGGCGACTCTGACGGACGGAAACTCGTCCATCAGTTCGTGGAACGGGGCGCGTCCGATCACCAACAGGCGGGCGTCGCCGTCGGCACGCGCCGTGGCGGTGCGCGGCTTGCCGTCGATCAGGGAGATCTCGCCCAGGAAGTCGCCTGCGTTCATGGTGGCGATCTGCTGGCCGTCCTTTTCGATGGCCACCTTGCCGTCGAGC
The DNA here is from genome assembly GCA_025935615.1 of Steroidobacteraceae bacterium. Classification (GTDB taxonomy): domain Bacteria; phylum Chloroflexota; class Limnocylindria; order QHBO01; family QHBO01; genus JAICUY01. Next base: position 3,030 of record JAICUY010000024.1, on the reverse strand, counting down.
ACGATGAAGAACTCGCCGCCGCTCGCTCCCTGCCGTGTCAGGACCTGACCGTCCGGCACCTCGAGCTCGTCGGCGAGCATGCCGAGCCGCTCGGTCTCGCGCTTGCCGAGGTGAGCGAAGAGCGGCACCTGCCGCAGCTTCTCGAGCTTCTCGTCGCGGGCCACCCGCACCCTCCGTCTGCGCTGCTGGGACGTGAGCATACCCCTCAGCGCAACGCCTCAGGGCAGGGCCGCAGTCAGCGGTCCCCGTGGCTGCTAGCTCTCGCGAACCTCGATCGGCTGTGCTCCCTCCCACAGGCAGCGTCGCCCGACCTCGCGCAGCCGGTCCTGCCAGCCCTCGTCGGGAACGAGCGTCGCGAAGTGATTGCCGGCCAGCTGGCCGACCTTCGAGCTGAAGTCGCAGGCGCCGTACGGGAACAGAATCTCGCACTCCGAGATGTCGCCCGTGTAGATCAGCAGCTGGCCCGGCGCGGGGTGCGAGGTGGCGTTCTCGTAGCCGACCTGGGGCCGGCGGTCGCCGAACGGGATCCAGGTCGATTCGCCGCTCCAGCGACAGTGGATCAGCCGCGAGTCGAGCGGCAGCCAGGCCCGGAGGGCGGCGACGGTCTCCGGTGCATCGGCGGACCAGATGGCTTCGAACGCCAGGTCGCCGACGCGGATCTGCAGATCGACCATCACCGCAAGCATACTCGGCGTCCAGGCCCGCTCAGCGTGGCGTCGCGGCACCTGGCTGGAACGCAGGGCCGTGGCCCGGCACGATGACGTCCGCCACCGCGAGCACGCGGGCTCGCGACGAGGCCAGCTCGGCAGGATCGACCGCGAGCGGGTCCTCGGCCGGCCCGCTCTCGCTCCACCAGGCGTGGGTGCAGACCACGATGCCATCCGCAGTCCCGGCCACGACGGCGATGTCCTCGGCGGTGTGCCCCGGCACGCGGATCAGGCGCACCGATGGCGTCAGCTCGCGCCCCTCGGCGTCCGAGTCCTCCCACTCCCAGCCGCGGTAGACCGCCCAATGATCGTGGACGGCGGCATGCGGAAAGAGACCGACGTTGATGGTGTGGTCGGGATGGTGGTGGCTGATCACCACATCGGTCACATCAGCGGGCGCGACTCCCAGCGTGGCCAGCGGCTCGAGGATATCGGCCTGGCGCTTCGCCATTCCCGGGTCGACGACGATCACCCGATCGCCGTCGCGGATCAGCGAGCAGGTGCTCACCACTCCGCCGCCGTCGGAGGTCAGTGAGCCGGCCAGCAGGAGGTCGAAGCGGGCGGTGCGGGCGGCCGGTGCATCGGTCATGATGCAAGCATGCCGGATTCGCGCGCGACGATCAGCACCCACGTGCTCGACCTGGCCAGCGGCCAGCCGGCGCCGGAGGTCGGTGTGGCCCTCTTCCGCCTGCGCGACGACGGCACCCCGGAGCTGGTCAGCGAGCTCCAGACCGATGCCGACGGTCGCATTCGCGACCTGCTGTCCGGAGCGCCGCTGACCGAGGGCGACTATCAGCTGGCATTCGACGTGGGTGGCTCTGCCGATGACCCCGATCCGTTCTTCCAGTCGGTCGCGCTCGCCCTGCACGTGACCGATGCGAGCCGCAGCTACCACGTCCCGCTGCTGCTCTCGCCCTTCGGGCTGACGACCTATCGCGGCAGCTAGCGACGTGGCGGTCGCCGTCCGCGACTTCCTGGCCGCCGACCGGGAATGGGCCGCGGATCTCATCAAGCGGCACTCTGGTGGCATCACCGACGTGGCGCGCCTCGGTGAGCTGCTCGATCCCCTGGCGCTCGACGGCCTGGTCGCTGAGCTCGACGGGCAGCCGGCCGGCCTGGCGACGGTCAGCGAGACGAAGGACGGTGGCATGGAGCTCGTCACGCTGCACGCGGATCCGCCCGGCCACGGCGTCGGGAGCGCGCTGCTCGAGACCACGTGGCAGGTCGCGCGGGCCAGCGGCCATCGCCGGCTGTGGCTGGTGACCACCAACGACAATCTGGATGGCATCCACTTCTACCTGACGCGCGGGATGCGGCTCGCCACGGTCCACGAAGGCGCGGTCGACCGCGATCGCAGCAGCGTCAAGCCCGAAATCCCCGAGCGCAATCCCGACAACGGGGTGCCGATCCGCGACCTCATCGAGCTCGAGCTGCCGATCTCGGAAGACGACCTCGAGCCACCGCGGCGACGGTTCCCCGTCCTGGATGACCTGAACCGGTTGCCGCTGGCGTCCTTCGTCCACGAGCTGCAGCGGCTGTTCGAGGGCGCGCCGCAGTTCCTGGAATCGCTTGGCGCGGAGCGGCCGTTCGCCGACGACGAGGCGCTGATCGATGTTGCGTTCGAGGTCGCGCACGAGCTGCCCGAGGAGGCGCGCGTGGAGCTGGTCGAGGCCCACCCGCGCATCGGGGCAGCGCCAGACACGGTGTCGACCGCGTCGTACGCCGAGCAGGGCTATGCCAGCGAGTCGCCGGACGACGCGCAGACGGTCCGTGCCTACGAGGAGCTGGCCATGCTCAACGAGATCTACGAGCGTGCCTTCGGCTTCCGGTACGTCGTCTTCGTGGCCGGGAGGCCCAAGACCGAGATCGTGCCGCTGGTCGAGCGCGCGCTGCGCAACGATCGCGAGGCTGAGCTGCGGCGCGCGGTGGACGACACGATCTACATCGCCGCCGATCGGCTGGCTAATCTGCGCCAATGAAATACGAGATCCGGTACGGCAAGGCCGATGTCAAGGTCTACCGCACGCATGCCGCGCCGCTCCAGGGGCTGACGCCCATCCCCGAGTCGCCGTTCCACGGCCGCGACAACACGGTGTTCGGCGCCGAGATCGAGGTTGTGGTGCGGGGCGAGGCCTTCCTGGAGGCGTACACCGGCGGCGACAACCGGCGCGTGGTGGCGACTGACACGATGAAGAACTTCATCACCGAGCAGGCGCTGCGCTGCTCGTCGCCGACGCTCGAGGGCTGGCTGCGCCAGATCGGTGCTGCGTTCCTCGGCGAGTACCCGCACATGGAACGCCTGACGATGGTCGGCAGCGAGCTG
>JAICUY010000032.1 GCA_025935615.1 Steroidobacteraceae bacterium | reverse complement strand
CGGGCGCCGAGCCTCGGCAGGTGATCATGATTCCGCTGCGACGGGCGAAGCCGGTGAAGTCGGCCACGATCAGGAAGTAGGCGCTGTAGCCCATCCGGTCGATGATCCCGAGCTCGTAATCGAGCCGGTTCCGAATGGCATCGGTGATGGTGCCGTAGCGCTCCGCCAGCCCGCGCTCGCACTCCTTGCGCAGCCACGAGCCCTCGGTCTCCCCCGCCGGCACCTCGAAGTGCGGGAGGCGCAGGCCGGTGAAGTCGAGGTTGACGTTGCACTGCTCGGCGATGCGCAGCGTGTTGTCGAAGGCGTCCGGCAGCTCGCCGTTGAAGAGGCGGCGCATCTCCGCTGCGGACTTCAGGTAGAACTCGTTGTTCTCGAAGCGCATCCGCCCCGGCGTGTCGACGTTCGAGGCGGTCTGGATGCAGACCAGCAGGTCGTGCGCCTCGTACTGCTCCGGATGCGTGTAGTGCGTGTCGTTGGTGGCGACCAGCGGCAGGTTGTTCCTTCTGGCGAGCTCCACCAGCTGCGGATGCAGGCGGCGCTGCTCGTCGATGCCGTGCTCCTGGACCTCGATGAAGAAGTTGCCGTCGCCCAGGATGGACCGATACGAGTCGGCAGCTTCGGCGGCTCCCTGCTCATCCCCCTGCGCCAGCCGCTTCAGCACCTCCCCGCCCAGGCAGGCCGATGTACCGATGAGCCCGTCGGCGTGCCGGCTGAGCAGCTCCTTGTCGATGCGCGGCTTGTAGTAGTAGCCGTCGAGATGCGCGGCCGTTGTCAGGGCCAGCAGGTTGCGGTAGCCGGTCTGGTCCTTGGCCAGCAGGATCATGTGGTGGTAATCGGCGTCGGCCTTGCCCTCCTTGTCGGTCATGCCGCGCGGGGCGACGTAGGCCTCCAGACCGATGATCGGCTTGATGCCCGCCTTCTTCGCCGCGGCGTAGAACGGGATGACGCCGTACATGCTGCCGTGATCGGTGAGCGCCAGCGCGGTCATGCCCTGGTCGGCGACCCGCTGGGTCATCTCCGGGATGCGGCTGAGACCGTCGAGCAGGCTGAACTCGCTATGCGCGTGCAGATGCACGAAATGTTGGGACGGCACGAGGTCAGGCACGGGTTCGGGCCTGAGGGGAAGAAGGCACTCGCGCCAACCGCCAAGGAGAACGCGCGGCTACCACCGTATCGAGGATACGCAGTGGCACAGGTCGCGGTCGACAGGATTTGCGCAAGTGGCTGTTTAGCGTTGGGCGCGCAGATCGATCACCCGCTCGAACTCGACAGAGGTGTCGTCGAGAAGCCGGTATCGGATCCAAATGTCCTCCGCCGAGTAATCGACGATCGACCCGTCCCGGGTCTCACGACGACGATGCCCGGGACTCGGATCGTTCGCGATCTCGTCCTCGGGGAACCGCCCCGCTGCGGTACCCACGACGGAGCTGTAACGGTCTTGCCAAGGGAGATGCCATGTCATTCCCAATCTCACCCGGGGAGCGCGCTTAGACAAGGGGGTTTTCCACGAGCCATCCATTGCCGGTGCATTCGTGTGGAGAACTCCCCATTGTTTAGAACACCTGTTCTACTCCCAGCCCGATTGCGTGTCAAGTGGCGGGGACAAGCGCGGCTACCCGCTGGTCAGGCGGCCGTGCTGGCGTTCAGCGCGTAGCGGGCGAGGATCAGCTGCGAGTCGCCCAGCCGGCGGACGTCTATAAGCCTGAGGCCGGTGCGTGGGCCGCTGAAGACGGGTACGCCGTCGCCGAGAAAGGCAGAGCCGATCATCAGGTGCAGCTCGTCGACGAGGCCGGCCAGGAGCAGGTCGTTCCATAGGACGTGGCTGCCGAACACCAGGATCTCGCGGCCAGGCGCGCGCTTCAGCTCGGCGACGGCGTGGTGGGCATCGGCGCGACGGACGATGCGGGTGGTCCCGCTCCACGCCCCGAGGTCCGCATCGGTCAAGGTGTCGGAGACGACGACCTTCTCGATCCCGTTGTCGAGCCGGGAGATCTCGCGCTCTACCGGTGGCTGGTCCGGGTCGTCGGTGATCGGCGGCCAGTAGTCGCGGAACCCCTCGAACGATCGGCGGCCGAGGAGCAGCGAATCGGCCGCTCGCAGGCGCTCGAGGTTGTAGTCGCTGAAGGTCGTGTCGAACGGCATGGCCATCACGTCGTCGTTCGGACCGGAGTAGAAACCGTCGACCGAGACAATATTGGTGACGATCAGCTTGCGCATTGAGGGGCTCACCCGCCTTCCTTCAGTGGCTCGGCAAGGCCGATGATGATGCCGTCGGGACCGTGGACGAAGCAGAGCCGATACGCGTCCTCGTACTGCACCACGTCGCGCACGAGCTCGGCACCCTGCGCTCGGAGGCGGTCCAGGGTCTCATCCAGGTCGTCGACCGCGAACATGATGCGACGGTAGCCCAGCGCGTTCACCGGCAGGTCTTTCGGGTTCGGTCCGACCGCCGCTGGGTTGTGGAACCGGGTGAGCTCGAGCCTCGAGTTGCCGTCGGGAGTCCGAAGCGTGGCGATCTCATCGTGCGCGCCATCGATCCCGATGACGCGGTCGACCCACTCCCCCTCGAGCTCCGCGCGCCCCTCCAGCTCCATCCCGAGCTCGATGAAGAACGCAATTGCAGCATCCAGATCCGTCACGACCACGAGGACGTTGTCCATGCGCAGGAGGGCCATCAGAGGAGGGCCATCAGCGAACGACCGCTCCATCGGGCCAGGCCGCGATGCATACCTTGTTGCCGGAGCGATCGGCCAGGATCCAGGCGCCCGGTGCGCTGGAGTCATCGACGATGGTCCCGCCAGCCGCAAGAGCGGCCTTCAGCCGTGCCTCGGCCGCTTCGCGAGCGACCGAGACGTCCACGTGCATGGCGTGGCGCAGCGGCTTCTCCGGATCGAGGTCCTGCATCCACACCGTGGAGCCCTGACCCAGCGGGTCGAGGCAATTGTCCTCGTGCAGGGGTGCATAGCCGAGGACGGCGCGCCAGAAGCCCAGGTCGATCGCCTCGGGCTTGGCGGCAACCGCCAGCTGGACCTCCTGCACGGCGCTGCGGTCCGCCGTCGCGTGGTGCTCACGCGCCACGGTTGACACGGCACGCGCCACCTCGATGGTCGAGGACTCGACGCCCCACATCTCGCGGGTGAGCTTCACCGTGACGGCCTCAGACGTGAGGCTGAGCAGCGTCCGCGGGCCCAGGCCGGGCACGGCGGCGACCGCCTCCGCCAAGCGAGCCGCCTCCTCGAGCGAGCCGACCCTGAACACGGCGGTTGGTCCGCCGTGCAGGACCACCCAGTCCTCGAGACCATCGGCTGAAAGGAACTCACGCCATCCTTCTTCGCTCATGACGTCACAGCCGCCAGCGCGTGGCGCCGTGCGGCTCCGCAGCCGCCAACCCGTAGAGGGTCGTCGGCGTGATCTCGTACACATCCCACGGCGGCGGACCGGCGCTCGGGGCGCTGTACTCGTGCCAGAAGGCGCCGTTCCGGACTTCGGGACCCCAATCGCTGAACAGCTCGGCGATGCGCTGCAGCTCGGTATCGTCGCGAACGATCCTGGCTTCTCCCTCCGCGACGATATCGATGCCCGGCGCGGCGATGGTGACCACGCAGCGCGGATCGCGGGCGAGGTTCTTCGACTTCTGGGTCCGGGCGCCGCTCACCAGATAGAACCTTCCGGCGTCCCAGACGATGCCGACGGGCATGACATGCGGACGCCCGTCGGCGCGCGTCGTGGCGATCCAGTAGTGGCTCGCCGAATCGGTGATGTCGATGTCGCGAATCTCGTCCAGGGCCTTGGTGATCCGCTCGAATTCGAGCGGCGGCGCCCCATACATGTCGAGGTTCCTGGTTTCGCGTGGGGGTGGTGCGGTTGTCATCGAACGTCCCTCCTCTCAGCGGCTACTTCAGGACGCGGTACTTGAGGTGCGTCACGCCTGGTGCCTCGACCACGCGCAGCAGCTCGAGGCTCACCTCCGGGCGGACGCGGTCGAAGAGGCGGGAGCCACCGCCAAGCAGCATCGGGACGACGTGCAGCTCCAGCTCGTCGAGCAGGTCGGCGTCGAGGTACTGATTGATGGCGTCGGCCCCACCGCCGATGAAGACGTCCTTGTCGCCGGCCGCCGCGCGTGCCTGTTCCAATGCCGACTCGATTCCATCGGTCACGAACGTGAAAATCGTATCGGTCAGCCTCAGCGGTTCGCGCTCGTGGTGCGTCAGGACGAAGACCGGCTTGTGGAACGGCGGATCGTCGCCCCACCAGCCCTGCCACGCATCGTCGCCCCACGGCCCGCGGTCGGGCGGGCCGAACTTGCCGCGCCCCATGATCTCCGCGCCCACGTTCGCGTATTCGTCCGCCACGACGGCATTGCTCACGTTCTCCTCGCCGCCTTGCATGCCAGCCTGCTCACGCCACGCCCTGAGCACGACGAGCCAGTCGTGAAGGTGCTCGCCGTTCACGCCGAGCGGTTCCTCCATGGTCTGGCTCGGGCCGGCGACGTAGCCGTCCAGCGATGTCGAGATGTGCGCGCGTACCTTGCTCATACCGCTAAGACCCATCCTGATCGGCATATTCATCGCGCGCCGTGTCGGCATGGTGACAGAACGACCGATGATTCGGTCCGCATCGGTCGGTCTTCATGATTGACCGATACGCACGCACGAAGGAGCTACCGATGCCCGCCTTCTACACCTGTCTCTGGTTCGACGGCAACGCCGAGGAAGCGGCCGAGTTCTATGCCTCGCTTCTGCCCGACAGCCATGTCGACCGCGTCTGGCATTCCCCCGCCGATACGCCGAGCGGACCAGCCGGCATGGTGCTGACCGTCGACTTCACGTTGCTGGGTACCCGCGTCCAGGGACTGAACGGGGGCCCCGACTTCACGTTCAACGAGGCGATCTCGTTCGTCGTCGAGTGCGAGGATCAGGCCGAGGTCGACCGGCTGTGGGATGCCCTGACAGCGAATGGTGGCGAACCCGGGCCGTGCGGCTGGCTCAAGGACCGATTTGGGTTGTCGTGGCAGATCGTGCCGCGGGAGCTCAACGAGCTGATGTCCGACCCGCATTCGGATCGCGCTCGGCGCGCGATGGAGGCGATGCTGCAGATGGGCAAGATCGACATCGACGAGGTGCGCCGCGCCGCTGACGCGGCATAGCCGGTTGGATGGTCACATCCTTGCGCCCTTGAGCGACTACCGCCGCGCGTCAGCTCGCCAGCCGTGCCCGCCGCCGGGTGCAGGGCGCGCCGGTGCCCTGGCCCTTACCGTGCGAGGCGGCAGGGTCGTGCGGACCGACATCTTCGCCGATCCGGATCGGCGCAGCCAGCTCGACCTGACCGTAATCGCCGGCTGAGGTCACATCCGCGCTCTCCCGCGGGTCTCGGGTACGAGACACGCAACAAGGAGCCAACCCATGACCGCAGGAGGTCAGACCGCCCATAGGGCGCCACGCTGGGTCACCCTGTTCACCCCCCTTGCCAAGTGGCTGCTGGGTGCCGGCGTTCCCCTCGGACTCAACGCCCTGATCACCATCCGCGGCCGGAAGACCGGCGAGCGACGGACGACGCCGTTGGCCGTCATCGACGTCACGGGCAAGCGCTGGATCTGGTCGCCGTGGGGCGAGGTGCACTGGGTGCGCAACCTGCGCGCCGCCGGCCGCGCCACCATCACCCTCCATGGGCGCGAGGAGGAGGTAATCGCCAGGGAGCTCGGGCCCGAACAGCGTCTCGGGTTCTTCCGTGACGTCCTGGCGCCCTCCGCCCGGCGCATCCCGCTCGGGGTCCGGTTCATCCGGGTCGTCGACGGCGTCGACCTCAACGACCCAGAGGATGCTGCCAACGGGCGACCGGTGTTCGAGCTCGAGCGCGCCGCGTAGCGCGGAGCTAAGCCTCGGCGGTGACCACCCGGCGCTGCGCGGCCGCCGCAGCCCGCTCGAGCCACTTCGCCAGCGATGGGCGGATGTCACCCGCCTTGCCGAGCACGTCGGCGACCTTTCCGTTGAGTCGCTGGCGGTCAACCGTGGAGAGCTCGTGCCCGGTGAGGATCAGGATCGTCGCTTCGCGGGTGGCCGGGTGCGCTCGGAGCTGATCGACGACCTCGAAACCATCGACGTCGGGCATGATGAGGTCGCAGATCACTAGCTCGGGCGGGTCGTCCATGGCCATCGCCAGCCCTTCGCGTCCGGACGCCGCCGCGCTGACGTCGAACCCGACCGGGCGCAGCGCCTCGACCACCAGGTCACGGGCGGTCGGGTCGTCGTCGATGGCGAGCACCTTGACCCGCCGCTGCTTGACCTTGGTCGTGAATGTGTACTGCCGCAGCCTGGTCAGCAGCTCCTCGGGACGCACCGGCTTCAGGAAATAGTCGACCGCACCGAGATTCATCGCCACGTTGCGCTCATCGATGACGGTGACGACGACGACCGGGATGTCGCGCAGCGAAGCGTCGGCCTTGAGCCTGCGCAGCACCTCCCAGCCGTCGATGCCGGGCAGCAGGACGTCCAGCACGATGGCCATCGGCGCCGCCGATCGGGCCGCGGCGATCCCGGCCTCGCCATCCGGCGCAACGACCACCCGATATCCCTCGTTTTCGAGGTACGTCCGAATGAGGCGCACGGCCCCCGGATCGTCCTCGATGACGAGCACGGTCGTCTCCCCGAGGGACGGCGCCGCTGGCGCTGATTCCAGCTTCTCGAATGCCGCGCCCGTCGCCCGGCTGGCCGGGAAATCGACCTCGAACCGCGACCCCACACCGAGCTCGGACGTTACGGTGACCGTGCCTCCATGTGCCTCGGCCAGCCGCCGGCTGAGCGCCAGACCGAGGCCGGTTCCCGCCTCGCGGGCCTTGACGTCGCCGACCTGGCTGAACTCCTCGAAGATCCGCTCCAGGTCGTCATGCGCGATGCCGCTTCCGGTATCCGTGACCGCAACCTGCGCGTCGTCGCCATCCCAGCACGACTCGACGCGGATCGTGCCGCCATCCGGGGTGAACTTGATCGCGTTCGACAGCAGGTTGTAGATGATCTGTCGCAATCGCCCGCGGTCGGCCATGATCACGCCGGGGCCGATCTCGACCCGCATCCTAATCTGCTTGCGATCCGCCAGTGGCCGCAAGCCCTCGACCGATTCATTGAGCGCAGCGCCGAGGTCGAAAGCCTCGCGCTGCAGCTCGATCCGGCCGGCCTCGATCTTCGTGAGATCGAGCACGTCGTTGATGAGAGCCAGCAGGTGCTGTCCGCTGCGGTGAATGTGCTGAATCCATTCGTCCGGTACACCGCGCCGGTCGCCGTCGAGCGGCTCGTCGAGCATGAGTGCCGAGAATCCGATGATGGAGCTTAGCGGCGTTCGCAGTTCATGGCTCATGCTTGCCAGGAAGTCGCTCTTGGCCTGGCTGGCGCGCTCGAGGGCCGTGACGGTGATCGTCAGGCGATCGGCGAGCGCTGCCTGCTGGTCGAGGGCCTGGTTGCGCTGGGCGAAGAGAGCGGCGCTGGCCACCAGCGAGCGCAGGATCTGATCATCATCGGCTGTGAACAGGCTCGGTCGCGCGCGGAAGACAACGAGCGAACCCGGCTGGCCGTCGGCATCGGCAAACGGCACGACCGAGACGTATGGCGCACCCAGCCGCTCGGCATGCCGTCCCAGGCCGCCGTTGTCCGCCGCCACGCGCCGATGCGGCTCGGCACCGGACGGGACCGACTCCAGCGTGTCGTCAGGCAGCGTCAGCCCTCCTTCGACGCTCGACGCGTGCAACCGCGCCGGCTCGCCGCTCACCACCACGGCGGCCGCCGCGCCGGACATTCGTCGTGCGAGCGCGGCGGCACGCGCCCACACGTCGTCCGCGGTCTCGCGCGTGTCTCGGCCGACCAGCGTCTGCAGGAACTCGTAGGTCGCAACCGCGCTCCACACCTTGCGTACCCAGGCGGGGGGCATGAAGGCGAGGACGTACAGCGTCGCCGAGACGAGCGCGACCACGCCGCCAAGCTGTTGGAGGATCGGGTTCCTCGCACCGAAAGTGGCCAGCATGAGCGCGACGGCCATGGTGACGCCACCAGCGGCGGCAGAGCCAAGCCGAACGCGTGCCGAGCCGACGCGCCGCACCGCCTCACGTGCAAGGTAGTACGCGGCAGCGACATGGGCTGCGGTGAAGATCACCTCGGCGGCTACGACAAGCGGCGCCGCGGAAGCGAGCGGTACAACGAAAAACGCGCCGGTGGTTGCCAGGAAGCCGACCACGGCGGCCAGCAACACAGGGCGCGGTACCGGCCGCATGCTGTTCGCGAGCCGCAGTGCGAACAGGGGCTGTGCGAACAGTAGGAGGAGGGCACCGACGTACAGCGGTGCGGCCAGCTGTCGTCCGATCACCGCCGCCGCGCCGACCGACACGAACAGCGCGGCCACCGAAGCGAAGATGAGCATCACGTCACGGCTCAGCGGGTCGCGCCGTCGCCCGTACGAGACGAGGGTCGTGACGAACAGGACCGCAAAGAGCAGGAGGCTCACCGCAGAAATGACGTTCATGCGTCGGCCTCGTGCGTCGGCAGCAGGCCACGCGTCAACGCGTCCGACGGGTGCAGCGCCTCAATCGCAATGCGTTCGAGGTTCGCCACGTACAGGTCGATGAGCCACGGGTCGAACTGTGTCGCGCGATGACGCAGCAGCTCACCGAGCGCAGCCTCCTCCGTCATGCCGGGCCGATACGGCCGATCGTGCGTCATGGCGTCGTGCGCATCGACGATCCCCACGATGCGCGCACCAAACGGGATGCCGTCGCCCTGCAGGCCGTCGGGGTAGCCCCGACCATCCCAGCGCTCGTGGTGGGCGCGCACGATCGGGCCGATGAGGCGGCCGAGACGCAGCGGGCGCAGGATCTCGGCGCCGACCAGCGGATGGCGTTGCATCTCGGTGCGCTCCGCATCGGTCAGTGCGCCGGGCTTAAGGAGCACCTCCTCGCGAATCCCGATCTTCCCGATGTCGTGCAGGACGGCCCCATAGCCCACCGCCTCCAGCTCTTCGCCCGACAGTCCGGCGATCCGTGCGAAGGCCAATGCCCGGCCTGCGACGCGGTCGCAGTGGTGCTCGGTCGCAGGATCCTTGGCATCGACGGCATTCGCCAGGGCGACGAGTACGTCCTGCGTCGCTTCGAGTCGGTTCAGCGCCGTCGACAGCCGCAGGTTGGCTCGGACGCGAGCCAACAGCTCGACCGGCTCGAACGGCTTCGTCACGAAATCGCTTGCGCCGGCATCCAGTCCGGCGACTTTGTCCTCGGTCCGTCCGCGGGCGGTGACGAGGATAACGGGCAGCAGGGCGGTTGCCGGGCGGCTACGAAGCCGCTGGGTCACCTCGATGCCGTTGAGCCCTGGCATGCCGATGTCCAGCAGGACGAGGTCAGGTGGCCGCTGTTCGATGTCGTCGAGCGCATCGGCTCCGTTGTCGAACTCGCGAACCAAGTAGCTCCCGCGCTCCAACGTGGCGCGCAGAAGCGCCCGGGTGGCTAGGTCGTCTTCGGCGATCAATATCGATGGATTGCCAACCAGCATGTCGGTCGGGCCCAGAGTGGCGGTGGCCATGCCGCGATGGTCGTACCTGGAACCGCGCTCGTCAGTGGTACGAAGGTCCGTCGCTTGACAGGCCGCGTCATACAACCGTATGGTTGTACCGATGCAGACGACGCTCGAGTTCGACCAGGTCTTCAGCGCCCTCGCGGATGCGACGCGCCGCGACATCGTCCGGCGCGCGATGGACGCTGGCGAGGGCGTGGCCGAGCTGGCCAGTCACTACCCCATGAGCTTTGCGGCGGTGCAGAAGCACGTCGCCATCCTCGAGCGGGCTGGGCTGGTCACCAAGCGGCGCATCGGTCGGAGGAAGGTCGTCCGCACCAACATGGCAGGCCTGCTCGTCGCACGCCGCTTGCTGGACCAATACGAAGAGCTGTGGCGCGGACGCATCGACCGCATGACCGAGCTCGTCACCGAACCGAAGGAGAGCAACCCGTGACCGTCACCGCTGTCCGCAAGGATCCCGCCGCCAGGACGATGGTCGTCGAAGCCGAATTCGACGCATCGGCCGAGCGCATCTGGCAGCTGTGGGCGGATCCGCGCCAGCTCGAGCGCTGGTGGGGACCGCCGACCTATCCCGCCACCGTCGACGCTCACGAGCTGCGACCCGGCGGCCGGGTCGCGTATCACATGACCGGGCCCGAGGGCGACCAGCCGCATGGCTACTGGGACCTCCTCGAGGTCGAGCCGCCGCATCGGCTGGTGGCCTATGACGGCTTCGCCCATGAGGATGGGACCCCGAACCCGGACATGCCGGGGACCACGTTCACCGTGGCGATCGACGAAGTCGGCGACGGGAGGACGCGCATGAGCATCGAAAGCCACTTCCCGGGCACCGAGGCCATGGAGCAGATGATCGCCATGGGCATGGAGGAGGGCATGACCCAGGCAGTCGGCCAGATCGACGCCATGCTGGCCGAGGACGCGGTTCGATCCTGAACTTCCACAGGCATCCATTCGCCTACTTCGCGGTCATTCGTTCCACCGAACGGAACGCCCAGATCGCTGGCCAATCGACCGATGAATCTCGCCCCCGGCCACCGTCTAAGGCGCAGGACGCACAAGGAGAACCCCGTGGACCCGACAGCGCAGATCGACGCCTATCTCAGCGGTCTACCCGCCTGGCAGCGCCAGACCCTGTCGCGCCTGCGTGCGCTCGTCCACGAGGCCGATCCGGCGATCGAAGAGGCGTGGAAGTGGGATACGCCCGTCTTCGCGCACGGCGGCAACGTCTGCGCGATCGGGGCGTTCGCCGACCACGTGAAGGTGAACTTCTTCAAGGGCGCCTCTCTCGCCGATCCGAGCGGCCTCTTCAACGCCGGGCTCGAAGCCAAGGCGACGCGAGCGATCGACCTCGGCGAGGGTGCGTCGATCGACGAGGACGCGTTCCGCGCGCTCGTCTCGCAAGCCGTCGCCGCCAACCGCACGTGACATCACGCTGACAAGACACCAAGGAGCAACCGATGACGCTGACCCAGTCCACCACCCGCACCATCAAGGCACCGGGCGCGACGTTGACCTACGACGTGCGACCCGGCAGCTCGCATGACGAGCCGCCGCTCTTCCTCATCGGTTCACCGATGGGCGCGTCCGGCTTCACCAGCCTGGCCAGCCACTTCCCGGAGCGCGACATCGTGACCTACGACCCGCGCGGCGCGGAGCGCAGCACGAAGGACGACCCGGCGACGGAGTCGAACCCGAACCAGCACGCCGACGACCTGCATCGGATCATCTCCGAGGTCGGCGGGCCGGTCGACCTGTTCGCCAGCAGCGGCGGCGCGGTCAACGCGCTCGCGCTCGTCGCGCAGCATCCCGAGGACGTTCGCATCCTGATCGCCCACGAGCCGCCGCTCGCCGCGGTGCTGCCCGACAGCGAGAACGCCAAGGCGGCGGTCCGCGCCATCCAGCGCTCCTATCAGGCCGGCGACTTCGGGGCGGGCATGGCGCACTTCATGGCCATCACCGGCCATCGCGGCCAGTTCCCCGACGATATCGCCAGCCAGCCCGCACCCGACCCCGCAACTTTCGGCATGCCCGCCGAGGACGACGGCGGCAGGACCGACGTGATGCTCGCGCAGAACATCATCGGCACCACCCATTACGAGCCGGACTTCGATGCACTCGGCAACGCGTCGACGCACATCGTGATCGCGGCCGGCGAAGAGTCGCAGGGCGAGATGGCGAACCGCGGCGCGTATGCCGTCGCCGAGCGGCTCGGAACCGAGCCGGTCGTCTTCCCGAGCCACCACGGCGGCTTCCTGGGCGGCGAGTACGGGTGGGGCGGCCAGCCGGAGGCGTTCGCCGCCAAGCTGCGCGAGGTGCTGGCTCACAGCTGAGCAATCGACGGCGGCGGCCAGCCTAGGTTGGCCGTCGCCGCTCGCGTTGCGCGAGCAGGCGGTCGTGCGACTCGCCGATCAGCGGCAGCAGTGACTCGCGCACCGTGGCGTCGCTCGGATTGACGATCGAGATCCAGCGCTGCCTGGCGTACACCGGGTGCGGGACGTATCGGTCGAAGGCGGCGTGGTCCGGATCCGCCTGCGCGCCCACGAGGCGCTCGAAGTCCTCCTTGCTGACGCCCACGTTCACGCGATACACGCCGGGACGCGACAGCTTCGAGGGCATGCCCTCGTCGAACGCGTCGCTCCAGACGATGGTCGCGAAGTTCGGCCAGTGCTTCTCGTCGAGCGAAAAGAAGATCGCATCGTCGAGCCTGGCGGTCACAGCGTCCGGCCAACGTTCGCGGACGAGGGCGATCATTGCTTCCAGGTCCGGACCGTCGGACGATACGTGGTGTGTCATCGGGCGAGCGTACCTTCTGCATGTCAAGGCCCTGATTCATGACACCATTTGGCAACATCGGCCGATACGCTGGCCACATCGAACACGTACAGTCGAGGAAGCCAGACCGATGATCTCCACAGAGCTGCTGCGCGTCCTGGTCAACGACCGCGAGCGTGAGATCGAGTCCAACCTGCGCGTTCGCGCCCTGCTGGGCCGATGGCGACCGGCGCGCACCAAGATCGCGGTACAGGTGAAGGAGCGCGCGCGCTAGCCGTACAGCGCAGCGACGGCGGCAGCGGCGCTGGTCATCCGCTGGCGGAGATCGACCGGTTCGAGGACTTCCAGGTCCGCGCCCATCGCCAGCAGCCGGCCGGGCGCCTCCTCGGGCCAGTCAAGTGTCATGGTGACCGGCAGCCAGCCGTCGGGCGACCCGCCGTCGTTCGGGTCACCGATGGATACCGTCGACGAGTCGCCAATGACGTCGTAGAGCTGGCCCAGTCGGTCGCCGCGCACCAGGGCCCGGACCTCGAGTCGTGGCGCGCCGCGCTCGTAGGACGCGGTCATCTCGGCCCAGTGGGCGGCGAGGTCGAAGCCGTCTGGCCGATCGAAGCGCTCGTCGAGGAGTTCGGCATCGGCGACACGCGAGACGCGGTAGGTGCGGAGCTGGGCGTCCTCGCCGGCGACGCGCGCCACGACGTACCAGATGCCTCCCTTGAGGACGACGCCGAGCGGCTCAACCACCCGCTCCGCGGTGCGGTCGCCGCGGTGATAGCGGAGCCGGACCCGGCGACTCTCCCACACGGCCTCGGACAGCAACGGGAGCTGCGGGACGGCCTCCGAGGCGCGGAACCAGCCGGCGGCGTCGAGGTGGAACCGCTCGACCAGGCGCGAGGCACGGGCGCGCAGCTCCGGCGGCAGCGCCGCAAGGACCTTCAGCCGCGCCGCGGTCATGACCGTGCCGAGTCCCAGCTCGGCGGCCGGTCCCGGCAGGCCGGAGAGGAACAGCGCATCCGCCTCGTCGGGCGTCATGCCGGTCAGCCGGGTGCGGTAGCCATCAACGAGGCGCACCCCACCGTGCGGGCCGCGCTCCGCGTAGATCGGGATGCCCGACGCGGACAGAGCGTCGACGTCGCGGAAGATGGTCCGCTGCGATACCTCGAGCTCGGCGGCCAGCTGCGCCGCGGTCATCGGGCCGCGGGTCTGGAGCAGCAGCAGCAGCGCGACGAGGCGAGAGGCACGCATCAGACGCCGAGCATACGTCGATACCTGCCAGCCGGTGTCAGGTATCGTCTGGAAGAATGGCGCGGATGAGCACCGACGTTCGCGTCATTCCGGCCAACGAGTCGTCGTGGGCTGAGCTCGCTGCCGTGTTCGGCAGCCGCGGAGCGGCATCGGTCTGTTTCTGTCAACGCTACAAGCTCCACCCGGGCGAGGCGTTCTCGAAGTTTCCGGCCGAGGAACGAGCGCACCGCCTGCGCGATCAGACGCACGTCGGCGACCCCTCTGCGCAAGCGACGAGCGGCATCGTGGCGTACGTGGGCGACGAGCCGGCGGGCTGGTGCGCCGTCGAGCCGCGGTCGGCGTACGTCGGCCTGCTCCGCGTTTACAAGGTGCCGTGGGAGGGGCGGAACGAGGACCGACTGGACGACAGTGTCTGGGCCGTGACCTGCATCCTGGTGCGGGCCGGGTTTCGCCGTCAGGGCGTCGCGTATGCCCTGGCCCGTGGCGCGGTTGAGCATGCCCGGGCTGGCGGCGCACGCGCCCTCGAGGCCTACCCGATGCGGACCGAGGCGGGCGAGATCACCTGGGACGAGATCCACGTGGGCGCCGAACGCATCTTCGCCGCGGCCGGGATGACCGAGGTCAGCCGTCCCGGCAGGCGCCGCCTGGTGATGCGGATCGACTTCTAGGACCCCTCACCTGGCGGGTGATGCCGCGGCTTGCTCATCGGCGTAGTCGACGAGGTCGAGGTCGCCCGGGGAATGGCCGGCGGCCGTCAGCAGCAGCGCCGCCTCGGACCGATGCTGCGTTCCGTGGTTGACCACGTGGACCAGCAGCTGCCACACCGGCACGCCGTCGAACTCGTACGCCGCGAACTCGTCGCTCAGGTTCGCCAGCCAGCGGTCGACCGCCTGCCATTCGGCGTGCCACCGTTCGCGCAACTCGGCAATCGAGGGGAGCGGTTCGCCCTCGGGCCGTGGCCCCTCATCGGCGCCGCGCGACTCGAAGCCGATCCGCCAGCGTCCTGCGGCACCGAGCTGGTGGACCAGGATCTCGCCCAGTCCCCGCTCGCCCACCACGCCGGTGCCCGTCCACAGCTGGGGTTCTGTCCCGTCGAGGACGTCGAGTAGGCGGCCGGTTGCCCACCGGTCATAGGCATACAGGAATCGGATCTCGTTTGCATTCATGTGACCAGTCTGGCGCGGATACATGACAGCGTCTGTCAACTTCGACCGCTACCTTCTCCAGGTGCATGAGCTGACCAAAGAGCAGGCGCGGCGAATCGCGATCCGCGCGCAGCTGCTCGAGGCCAAGCGTCCCACCAAGCTGGTGCCCATGGTGGAGCAGCTGACCATGCTGCAGC
The DNA here is from genome assembly GCA_025935615.1 of Steroidobacteraceae bacterium. Taxonomy (GTDB): domain Bacteria; phylum Chloroflexota; class Limnocylindria; order QHBO01; family QHBO01; genus JAICUY01. The sequence goes on along the minus strand of JAICUY010000032.1, from coordinate 4,379 downwards.
TCGACCCGACAGCGGCCATCGCGCCAACCGCGGACCTAGTGGCCTGGAGTCGGCTCGGCGCGAGCTATCGGCCGTCGGATCTGCAGCGCGCGCTTGAGCAGGACCGCACGCTGTTCGAGCTCGGCGCCGTCATCCGACCCATGCGCGACCTGGGCCTCTTCCTTGCCGGCGCATCCGCGCCGTCGCCATACGAGCGGACTCGAGCGTGGATGAAGGTCAATGACTCATTCCGGCGAGACATCCTCGCTCGACTCCGACGCTCGGGGCCGCTCGTCTCGCGCGACATTCCCGACACCTCGGTCACGCCGTGGCCGTCGAGCGGATGGACGAACAACCGCAACGTCACCAAGATGCTCGAGATCCTTGCCGGCCGCGGCGAAGTGGCCATCTCCGGTCGTATCGGTCGCGAGCGGGTGTGGGACCTGCCGGAGCGCGTCTATCCCAGTGTCGAGCTGCCGACGCCAGAGGACGCGGCGCGGCTGCGGAACCAGCGACGTCTGGCGTCGCTGGGGATCGCCCGCCGCAGGACCACCGGCATGCCGGTCGACCGCGTCGACGTCGGCGATGCCGGCGAGCCGGCGGTCGTCGAGGGCGTCAGGGGCAAGTGGCGCGTCGACCCCGCGGCGCTGCAGGGCGGTTTCGAGGGACGGACCGCGCTGCTCTCCCCGTGCGATCGGCTGATCCACGACCGAAAGCGCGCCATCGAGCTGTTCGATTTTGACTACACGCTAGAGATGTACAAGCCGGCCAGCCAGCGCCGGTGGGGCTACTACGCCCTGCCGATCCTGCACCAGGACCGGCTGATCGGAAAGCTCGACGCGGCCGCAGACCGCACGGCATCGGTCCTGCGCGTGCATGCCATTCACGAGGACATTCCCTTCTCGAGACCGATGCGCTCGGCTGTCGAATCCGAGATCGAGCAGCTGGCCGGCTGGCTTGAGCTCGGCGCCATCGAACACTCCTCACCAACCCACAGGAGGCATCCATGAGCAGCACACCCATCGTCCTGGTTCCCGGATTCTGGCTCGGCGCATGGGCCTGGGACGAAGTTGCGTCGATCCTGCGCGACAACGGGCACGACGTCACGGCCATCACCCTGCCCGGCCTCGAGTCGCGCGAGGCGGATCGGTCCACGGTGAGCTTCGAAGACCACGTCACTGCGATCTGCGACGCCGTGCGTGCGAAGCAAGGGCCGGTGGTGCTTGCCGTCCACAGCGCGGCGGGCTTTAGCGGCTACGCAGCCAGCGATCGCTGCACCGATGACATCGCGGCCATGATCTATGTCGACACGGCCCCGGGCATCGGCGCGCTGGATCCCGACTTCGATGGCGTCGAAAAGCCCATGATCTGGGCGGAGATCGAGGCCGAGGAGAACCTCGACGGCCTGAGCGAGGAGCAGAAGCACGCGTTTCGCGAGCGGGCGGTTCCCGAGCCGGGCGCCATGATCCGCGAGAGCGTGGAGCTCACCAACGACGCCCGGCGCGACATTCCGAGCACGTTCATCTGCACAGGGTTCACCGCCGAGCAATATCAGACCTACGCCAGGGAGCACCCCGAATGGGCGTTCCTGGCCGGCATCCCTGAGCTGCGCAACACGACCTGGATCGACCTCCCGACCAGCCACTGGCCGATGTGGTCGCGGCCGCAGGATCTGGCCACGATCATCGGTGACGTGGCGGAGAAGGCCGGCAAGCAGTGACCGGACGGCTCGTCTACTGCATGAACGTCTCGCTCGACGGTTTCATCGCGGCGCCTGACGGTTCGCTCGACTGGACCGCCGTCGACGACGAGCTGCACACGTGGTTCAACGACCACGCCCGGTCGATGAGCGCCTCGCTCTACGGGCGCCGGCTGTACGACACCATGGCCGCCTACTGGCCGACCGCCAGCGGCGATCCGGATGCGACCGGACCGATGCTCGAATTCGCGGCGATCTGGAATCGGACGCCGCGCTATGTCTTCTCGAGGACCCTCGATCACGTCGAGCACAACAGCCAATTGGTCCGCGACGTCGATATCGGCCAGGCGCTTGCGGCGATCCGCGACGACGTCGACGGCGATATCGAAATCGGCGGAGCGGACCTCGCGCACCAGTTCATCCGTCGCGGTCTGGTGGACGAGTTCCGGCCGGTGGTGCACCCCGTCGTGCTCGGTGCGGGCATCCGGTTCCTGCCCGACACCGACGAGCCGCTTCGGCTCGAGCTGTTCGAAACGCGAAGGTTCGCGTCCGGTGTCGTCTACCTCGGCTATCGGGTCGTCAGGCGGCCCCGGGACCCATCGGTGTCATGAGATCCGAGAATGCCGGCTCGCCGAAGAGGCGCGTGTAGTAATCGGCCAGACGCTGGGGATCGGTCGAACCGATGAGGATGCTGCTGAAGTTCATGGTCTTCTCCTGCTTCGGGGTACTCGGAACCGTGTCCGAGCCTCGGTGGCCGCGTCAAGCAGCACGCCGGTGAGGAAGACGAGCTCGTCCAGGGCGGTCTCGGACGGCTCGTCGTGGGCGCTCCCCCGCCGCACCTCGCCACCACCGGTCAGCGCTCTGACCACGTCGCGCACGAGGCTCCAGCGCAGCGAGATGGCTGCCAGGAACGCGAGCCGCAGCTCCTCGCCGCCCACATCGGCCTCCACGTCGCGCACGCCGTCCCCGTATGCCGTCATCGCATCCGGGATGAGTGCTGGCAGCGATCGGGCCGAGATGTCGCCGCGTCGTGCCGACGAGAACAGCAGCGACGCCAGGTCGGCACCGGCCGGGCCGGGACCGACCGACTCCCAGTCGATCAGCACCGTCTCGAGCTGCTGGCCGTCACGGCGAGGAACGACGTTGGCGACCACCGCGTCGTGGTGGCACAGCGTCAGCGGCAACCGCTCGAGCGCGGCCCGGTAGGCCGCCTGGCGCCGGATGAGGTCGCACGCCTCGTGGAGCGATCGACCGATGCGAAGCTCGACACGGCGATCGGCGGCCGCCGCCTCGACCACCTCCAGCCCGGCTGCCATCGCCGGCGTCTGCTGGTGTCGTTCGATCCAGTCGCTGAACAGCCACTCGTCGTCCGGCACGCGGCCCAACCACCGGCCTGCCAGGCGACCGAGGTGGCGAGCGGTAGCCAGGAGGTCGTCGTGCGATATCGGACCGCGCGGGCCGACATCCTCGAGCCACAGGGCCAGCTCACCATCTGGTCCCTGCTCGGATCCAAGCAGCGCCGGAGCGGCCAGTCCCGGCGCGAGGTCGTGCAGCAGGCCGGAGCGGTAGGCCGCGAACTCGCGGGTAGCGTTGTCGTAGAGATAGTCCGATACGGTCGCCGGTGCATCGGTCAGCTTTTCGATCAGGCTGAAGTCGTGGCGCTCGGTGCCGACCGAGGCTCGGCCGTGGACCCGGGTGAGCCGTCGTCCGGCGAGGAAGACGTCGTACTCGAGCGGCTCGCGGCGCACGTCGTGCACGCCGTCGACGGGAAGACCGAGCAGCTGTGCCGCCGCGGCGATGAGTTTGGGTTGCGCGCCCGGTCTCACGCGCATCACCCTAGCCGAACGCATGAGGAGGCGACCGTGAGCACCACGCGGGCCAGCCAGGCAGCGCCGACGGGCCAGTACGCCGACGTCAACGGGCTGCATCTCTACTACGAAATCCATGGCAGCGGTCGCCCGCTGGTGCTGCTGCATGGCGGCCTCGGATCGGGCGAGATGTTCGGGCCGATCCTGCCAATCCTGGCCGCTGCTCACCAGGTGATCCTCCCCGACCTGCAGGGACACGGTCGGACGGCAGACATCGACCGGCCGATCGAGGCCGCGCTGATGGCCGACGACATCGCGGAGCTGATCGATCAACTCGGGCTCGACCGGCCGGACGTGGCCGGCTATTCGCTGGGCGGCGGCGTGGCCATGCACCTCGCGTTCAAGTACCCCGGCACGATCCGGCGTCTGGTGGCGGCATCGGCCAACGTGCGGCGCGATGCGATCCCGGCGGAGATGCTGGCCCAGCAGGGACAGGTGTCGAGCGAGGCTGCCGAGCTCATGAAGGACACGCCGATGTACCAGCTCTATCACCGCGTTGCGCCCCGTCCGGAGGACTTCGGCAGGCTGCTCGACAAGATCGGCGCGTCGATGGCGAAGGATTTCGACTTCAGCGACGAGGTGCGTCGCCTCCAGGTCCCTACCCTGGTCGTGGCCGCGGATGCCGACATGGCGCCGCCGAGCCACTACGTCGAGGTCTTCAAGCTGCTCGATGGTGGCTTGCGCGACGGTGGCTGGATGGGCGAGGGGCGACCGAAGGGCGGGCATGCCCTGGCCATTCTGCCGGGGCTGACGCACTACAACCTGGGCGCCTCGTCGCTGTTCGCCAGGGTGACCCTCGACTTCCTCGACGGCTGACAGCCGCCTGACCGTGG